>CACZNS010000088.1 GCA_902782575.1 uncultured Lachnospiraceae bacterium | reverse complement strand
CCAAAGGAAAAAACAGGATAGCGATCAATTCTCCCACCGCAGACCGGAAATACAGCACTCCCAGCCGGTACGGCAATGTCGTATATACAACCATCCCAAGAAATGCAGCTGTCCGCTTACCGGTCAGCCTTTTCAGTACATAATAGGAGACAGCCATTGTTGCCCCATTGATCATCATCCAGTTCAGCCGCAGCGCCATTTCCATAGATACATGAATGATCCTGAGAAATGCCGGAAAATACAAAAACAGATTCGGATACAGCGCTCCGAGAACGCCGTGTCCGCCCAGGCCGTCCCCATACATCTGAACGGGGAACTGTCCCCTAAGCAGTTCATTCTTCGTCTGTTCGATCCTGCCCGTCAAAAAAGCAAAATCCCCTTCGGTTCCGGGGACCCAGTATTCCCGATAATACATAAAATTCAGGAAAATAAAAAAAGCCGGAAAAGCAAGGTAAAAGATCCTTTCTTTTTCCGACAGGGAAATGATATCTTTTTTTACTGCAAACCAGGTCAGAAACAGTATCCCGAAGATCATTAAAAGCGAAGATACCAATGTATCGCTGAAAAACAGACCTCTTGCCCTGAAATACGCATGCTTGATCGAAACGGTCCCTCCGGCATAATAAAACCGCACGATACAATGATAAGCATCCCTTTTTAAATCAAATTCAAATGATGAATTTAATTCGGATGCCGGAAGTACAAACGAAGCAAGGACTTTATCATTCTCATAAACCCTTATCTCGGAATCTGTATCCTGCTGATGATCCACCTGCAAAACGTATTTTCCCGGATCCAGATGGATAGCGGGGATCTCACAGATAACGTCACCGGGCTGAAGCTTCCCCGCAACAGCAGTGATCACACCATCCGAATAGTCGATCGAATCATCCGGCAGATTAACAAAATCATACTGCATATAATACCGTTCATCATCCATCTGAACCCGTAAAAATGTCATCAGACAAATGAAAAGGATCATACCCGATGCCAGAAAGATCAAATTCCTGTTTCGACCGGCTTTTTCTTTCATAGATCCGATTTCCCGTTCCTACTTCCCAAAGGTCTTTTCCGTAAGACACTCCAGCAGATAATGCCGAAGCAGCGTCAGCGCCGCAGTCGTTGCACTCTCACGGATCTTCTGCCGTTCACCGGAAAAAAGGTATTCCTTCACTTTGACCTTTCCTTCGATACACACTGCGATATAGGTCAGGCCCACAGGCTTCTCTTCACTGCCGCCATCCGGTCCGGCGATCCCGGTCAGAGCCACACAGACGTTTGTCTTGGTCTGCGACGCACCGCCCTTTGCCATTTCTTTTGCAGTCTGTTCGCTCACAGCCCCGCGTTTGTCAAGCGTCCCCCGCTTCACCCCGAGATATTTCCGTTTTGCCTTATTGGAATAGGTAACAAAGCCCTGCTTCAGCACATCCGAAACACCGGGCACATTTACCAGCCTTGAGGTCAGCATCCCCCCTGTCAGAGACTCCGCGGTACTCAGCGTCATTCCGTTTTCAAGCATCAGCTGAACCACAGCCTGCTCCAGAGTTACATTCTCATCGGTCGTAAAGATCTTTGCACCGAAGCGCTGCTTGATCTCCTTCACGACAGGCTTGATCAGCTTACGGCATTCCTTTTCGTCTCTTCCCTTCGCCGTTACCCGTATATGCACTTCGCCTACCTTTGCATAGGTGGCGATCGTCGGATTGGTCTGCTTATCGATCAGATCCTTCAGCTCCGTTTCCACCGCGCTTTCTCCCGCTTCGCAGATCTTAACGGTCTCGCTCACAAACTGCTCCGGGCTGAGCTTACGCAGATAATCCTCCACATAGGTCTCCCACATGGGGATCAGCTCTCCGGGAGGTCCCGGCAGGAGAATGATCTTGCACTCCGGCGCCTCCATAATGATCCCGGGAGCCGTGCCGTTTTTATTATAAAGTATGATCGATTCCTCCGGCACCTGAGCCTGCTTCCGGTTGTTCTCCGTCAGATTGAGCTTTCTCTTTTCGAAGAATTTCACGATCTGCTTCCAGGCCTTTTCATCCTCATAGAGCTTCCGGCCCATGACCTCTGCCGCTGTCTCCTTGGTCAGATCGTCCTCCGTAGGTCCCAGCCCGCCGCAAAGGATCACGATATCCGAACGCTTGACGGCTGTTTCAAGAGTCGCCTTAAGCCTCCCCGCATTATCGCCCACCACCGTCTGATAATAATTGGAAAGCCCCAGTCCCGCAAGCTTTTCCGACATATAAGCGGCATTGGTATTTACGATATTTCCGAGCAAAATCTCCGTTCCCACACAGATCAGTTCTACAGTCATTTTTATACCCCCACCGTGCCGCAGCATTTATTCGCGGCGCGGAAATCCATGAGAATTTGAACGTTCACGTTCAAGCTTCCTCTTTCAGTACATTTCTGTTTTTCCAGATATAATCCGCCAGCGATATGATCGTGAGGATCAGAGCTGCCCAGGTCACTGCCACAGTAAGCACCTGCACGGCAGGGATCTGAAGATCGGCGATCAGCAGGATGACCATCACCATCTGAAATGTTGTCTTAAATTTCCCCCAGTAACTTGCGGCGATCACGATCCCCCTGTCCGAAGCGATCAGACGGAAGCCGCTGATGATGAACTCTCTGACGATGATGATGATCACGATCCAGGAAGCAAGCCTCCCCTTCTCCACAAGGCAGATCATCGCCGAGCAGACCAGACATTTATCCGCTAACGGATCCATGAATTTGCCGAAATTGGTTACCAGATTGTATTTCCTTGCGATCTTTCCGTCCATCAGATCCGTAAGGCTCGCGATGATAAAGATCGCAAGAGCCGCCCACTTCGAATTGTCTCCGAAGCAGTCCGTCAGCAGGATTGCCACAAAAAACGGGATCAGGATCACCCGGAACAAAGTTAATTTATTGGGAAGATTCAAAGCTGCTCCTTCGTTTAATAAAACATCATCAAAAAGTATAGATTATGTCAACCTAGTATTTCACCCAGCAGATCGTATTCATGCGAGTCTGTCACCCGGACTGTTACCAGGTCGCCTGTCAGATATCCGCCCGAGGGCTCTTTTTCCCTTTCTTCCGGAAAGAAGATCAGTCCGTCGATCTCCGGAGCGTCCCGATAGGTCCTTCCCACATAGACATGCTCCTCCGGGATCCTGCCCTCCACCAGCACCTGCAGTTCTCTTCCGATCTGGGCTTTGGCATTCTCAAATGCCACAGTCTGCTGCAGAGCCATGATCTCGTCTCTTCGTCTGCGCTTTTCCGCAGCCTTTATCTGCCCGGGAAGCTTTGCGGCCCCGGTCTCTTCTTCTCTGGAATATACAAAATCCCCCAGCCGGTCAAATTGCATTTCCTGTACAAAATCCAAAAGCTCCCGGTGCTCTTCCTCTGTCTCCCCCGGAAAGCCCGAGATCAGAGTAGTCCGAAGCGTGATATCCGGGATTTTCGCGCGAAGCTTTTGAATTATGTCAACCAATCCGTCTTTTGTCGCTTTTCTGGCCATCAGCCGCAAAATGCGGTCCGAGCAATGCTGGATTGGAAGATCCAGATAATGACAGAGCTTCGGTTCCGATGCAAGAACCTCCACCAGTTCATCGTCAATCTCTTCCGGATAGCAGTATAGCAGCCGGATCCAGCTCAAACCCTCTATCGCACAGAGCTTGCGCAAAAGCTCCGGCAGGGCCTTTTTTCCGTAAAGATCCGTCCCGTAGACCGTGGTCTCCTGTGCCACCAGGATCAGCTCCTTCACTCCCTGTTTGGCCAGAAGCTCTGCATCCTGCAGAAGCTGTTCCTCCGGTATGCTGCGGTAATGCCCCCTCACCTTCGGGATCACACAGTAGGTACAGTTTTTGCTGCACCCCTCCGCGATCTTCAGATAGGCGTAATGGCCTCCGGTGGTAAGGATCCTCTTTCCGGAGACATACGCCGTTTCGTCGATGCTTCCGACGGCCTCCGGCTTTTCTCCCTTCAGGGCCGACCGGATCACGGATACGATCTGCGGAAAGGCCGTTGTCCCCACTATCGCATCCACCTCCGGCAGATCCCTCCGGATCTCCTTTGCGTATCGTTGTGCCAGGCAGCCTGTGACGATCAGGGCCTTCAATCTGCCTCCGGCTTTTAAGCCGCCCAGCTCGATGATCGTATTAATGCTCTCTTCCTTCGCGTCTCCGATGAAACAGCAGGAATTAACAACCGCCGCTTCCGCTTCAGACTCATCCTCCGTAAAGGAAAAACCTCCGTCGGCAAGGAGCGCCATCATCTGCTCCGAGTCCACGAGGTTTTTATCACAGCCGAGAGATGTAAAAAAAACTTTAGTCTTCGTCGTCATCCTGCCCCAGGATCTTTAATTCGCCGCTGTTCAGCTCTTCCACAGCGATGGAAAGCGGCTTGCGGTCCTTGATCGCGATCAGCGGTTCAGCCCCGTCCGTGATCTGCCTGGCCCGCTTTGCGGTGGCGTAAACGATCGAATACCTGCTGTTTACGATGGGCGTTTCGCCTTCTTCCACATCAGCGTTAACTACCTTCATCAGGTCTGAATAAGATGGATGTAACATGATTTCCTCCGTTCCGTAATCTACAGCTTCCAATATCAGCGATTACCTTGCAGTTCTTCCCGTATCTTCTCCACAAACTCCGCCTGATGGCGCGGAGTAAAGTGTGCTGCCCGAATGATCCCGTGCAGGAGCTCCGTGCATTCCGCCACATCGTCATTCACAACGATATAGTCGTACTGATCGATCCCTTCCGCCTCTTCTGCGGCGCGCTGCATGCGCTTCCGGATCACATCCTCCGTCTCCGTACCCCGGCGGAGCAGACGTTCTTTCAGCTCCGCGGCACTGGGAGGGGTGATAAAGAGAAGCAGCGCCTCCGGATATTGCTTTTTGATCTGCATCGCCCCCTGGATCTCAATCTCCAGGATCACGTCCTTTCCCTCCGACAGCTTTTCATCGACAAAAGATCTCGGTGTCCCGTAATAGTTCCCGACATATTCCGCATATTCGAGCAGCTCCCCTTTTTCGATCATCCGCTCGAACTCCTCTCTGGTCTTATAGAAATAGCTGACACCCTCCTCCTCACCGGGTCTGGGTGCCCTGGACGTCGCCGAGACCGACAGAGCATAGCAGTCATAATTTCTGATCAGTTCTTTCATCAGAGTTCCCTTGCCCGAACCCGCAAAGCCGGAAACGACTGTCAGTATACCACGATTCTCCAATTCCGCGATTCCCCTTTATTAAAGATCATTGCTTCTCCCCGTCTCCCATTCCCGAGCGGTAACGCTGGAGAAGCGTTTCCGGTGTCATGGCCGAAAGCACGATCTGATTGTTTTCCATTACGATCACGGCCTTTACCTTTCTGCCGTGCGTACCGTCGATCGCCCTGCCGTCAGCCTTTGCATTCTTAACCATCCGCTTTGCCGGCGCGGAATCCGGACTGACGATCGCTACCATCCTGTCCAGATTAACAATGTTGCCGTAGCCGATGCTGATAAGTGAGTTCAATGATTCTCCCCGCCATCAGATTTTCTGATGTTCATGCGAAGCCGTCCGCTTCAATGACAGCAAAAAAACCTTATTCAATATTCTGAACCTGTTCCCTGATCTTTTCGATCGCAGTCTTCAACTCGATCGCATGGTCGGATAAAGCCAGATCATTGGATTTGGAGAGGGTGGTATTTGCCTCCCTGTTCATCTCCTGCGCGATGAAATCCAGTTTTCTCCCGCAGCTGCCGCCTTCGTTCAAGCATTTCTTCATGCTCTCGATATGACTTTTCAGACGGACGATCTCCTCATCCACGCAAACCTTATCCGCAAAGATCGTCACCTCGGTCACGATCCTGGATTCATCCGCCTGCACTCCGTTTGCGGAAAGCAGCTCGTTCACGCGGTCGGTGATCTTTTTTCTGTATTCTTCTATGATCTGAGGCGAACGCTCTTCGATAAAAGCCACATCACCTTTCATCAGCTCCAGCTTTTCCATCAGATCCGCTCTCAGATTCTCTCCCTCGGCAGAACGCGCCTCCACGAATTTCTCCAGCGCACCTCTGACACACTTCTCCAGATCCTCCCAGATCTCCTCTTCGTTAGCCTCGGCCTCTTCCATCGTAAAAACATCCGGGAAACGGGCAAGAGTGGAAAGGCGGATATCATTATCCATGCTGAATTCCTGCGCCATCTGATTCAGGTATTTCATATATTCCCGGGCCATGGAGCTGTTGTAATGCACCGTTTCCTGCTGGATGCTGTAATCCTCCAGGGAAACAAACACATCCACTTTCCCCCGCTCCATATACTGCTTCATGATACCCCGGATCTGCGCTTCAAATGCCCCAAGCTTTTTCGGAAGCTTGATACTTACCTCGAGATATCTGTGGTTGACAGCCTTGAATTCCACAGTGAATTTCCGGTCGTGGCCGGTCACTTCGCATCTTCCAAAGCCGGTCATGCTTCTGATCATAATGTCCCGTTCCTCTAATCACATATTTGTATCCGGTCACTCACTGCTTCCGTCACCGGATCGTTCTGGATACTCTATACTACCATATTTTTACGGGGCGGAAAACTCTTTTCCGGTAAGCTTCCGGAATGCCTCCCGGTACTTTTCGACGGTTTTATCGATCACATCCTGCGGCAGATTATAATCGCTGTCCGGATTTGCCTTCAGCCAGTCGCGGACATACTGCTTATCATAAGAAGGCTGTCCGTGCCCCGGCTCATAGCCTTCCGCCGGCCAGAATCTGGAGCTGTCGGGAGTCAGCATCTCATCTCCCAGCACAACTTCACCCTTTTCATTCAGCCCGAACTCAAACTTCGTGTCCGCAATAATGATCCCTTTTTCAAGGGCATACCCGGCGCATTTTTGATAAAGGGCAATGGTATAATCCCGGATCTTTTCGGCATACTCCCGGCCTCTGCCCGGGAAATCCTTCTCCAGCACGTCAATGCTCTTTTCAAAAGAGATATTTTCATCATGCTCTCCGAGCTCCGCCTTGGTACTCGGCGTATAAATCGGCTCCGGCAGCTTGTCGGACTCCCTTAATCCCTCCGGCAGGCGGATGCCGCAGACCTCTCCTGTCTTTTCATAAGAAGCCCAGCCCGAGCCCGTAATATATCCCCGGACGATACACTCGATCGGAAGCATGGTAAGCTTCCTGCATTTCATAGCGCTGCCCCGGAAGCGGTCTGTCCTGAAATACTCCGGCATCTCCTCCACATCCACCGATACCATGTGATTCGGAACGATCTCCTTTGTCAGATCAAACCAGAACCTGGACATCTGGGTCAGTATGGCTCCCTTATCCGTCACCCGGTTTTTCAGGATATGATCAAATGCCGATATCCTGTCTGTCGCCTGT
>CACZNS010000087.1 GCA_902782575.1 uncultured Lachnospiraceae bacterium | reverse complement strand
TAGGCGTAAACATCCTCCAGCAGACTGCTCTTTTTGATGATCCTCGCGCCGCCCGTAGGCCTGGTCGGATCCAGCTTGCGGGCAAGCTCATTCGTTCTGCCGTAAAACTCGTCGTCATCCTGCGATTCGTTGATCCTTACCCCCCAGCAGAAGACAGAGGGATGATTCCTGCAGAGCAGGATCATCTCCTTTAAGTTTTCCAGGGCCTGCTCCTTCCATTCCTGATCCCCGACATACTGCCAGCCCGGAAGCTCCATAAATACCAGAAGCCCCAGCTCATCGCAGCGGTCCAGAAAGGCCCGGGACACCGGATAATGGGAACAGCGGACCGAATTCACGCAGAGCTCATGCTTCAGGATCTCCGCGTCCTCTCTCTGAAGACGCTCCGGCATTGCGTATCCCACGTAGGGAAAGCTCTGATGACGGTTCAGGCCCCGCAGACGGATCTGCTGTCCGTTCAGGAAAAGTCCCTCTTCCCGGAAGCTCAATTCCCGGAAGCCGAACCGGACCCACCGCTCATCCAGCTTCACATCACCTTCCCAGAGCTCTGTCAGGCAGAGGTAAAGAGCGGGATCATCCAGGCCCCACAGCTGCGGTCCCGTCAACTCAAACTCGCTGTGCACGGACTGGTTCGGAGAATGGATCGTAAAGGGGATCCATTCCGTCGTATTGTTCAGGATCGGACGCCCGTCCAGCAGGCAGACGCTTTGGCGCAGCTCGTAGCGGTGCTCCTTATTCCCCTCCTTATCATCCAGATAGACCTCCAGCGAGATATCCGTCTCGACCTTCATCTTTCTGGTCTCAGGATCATAGTCGTGGGTCTGCACAAAGACATCCTTTATACTCTGCTTCTCCACCTCCTCGAGATATACACCGCGGTAGATCCCGCTGCAGGTCATATAATCCACCACATTTCCGAAGGGAGGGATGTTCCGGCTCTCTCCGGAATCCAGCCGGATCGCGATCTGATTCTCCGCCCAGACCTCCGGGCGGATGCACTCGCTTACATCTGCCGTAAAGGCCGTGTAGCCGCAGCGATGCAGAGCCACACTCCTGCCGTTTACAAAGACCTCGGCTTCGTGAGCCGCTCCGTCCACCGTCAGCAGGATCCTTTGATTTGCATAATTCTCTTTTGTGCGGAAGCAGTGCCGGTAGCAGCTCTCTTCGGGGCAGCTCTCCGGTCCGATATAATCGTAAGGCGTCACCGCAGCCGCGTGAGGCAGACGCACTTCTTCAAAGCCGCTGTCGTCGTAAGTCGGCAGGGCCATGGCAAGCTCCCAGGAGGGAGAATATTTCCATCCGTCATTCAGATCGATCCTTGTACGCATGCTTGTATTATATTCAGTTTTTCACAAACTGGCAATTCCCGCCTTCCTGTGATATAGTAATCAATCGAAAAGGAAACTTTGGATAGTGTTATTTTTAAGAAAGAACATGGTGAAGAATATGTTTGAAATCAGAGATCTGAAAGAGAGGGCAAAGGAAACGCTCCGGATCGACTACTGGAGATGCGTAGTGGTCGGCCTTGTATTGAGCCTCGTCTGTGGCGGAAGCAGCGGCGGATACTTCGGAAGTCTGAACTTTAATGTGAACAGAGACAGGAACGGCTTCAGCTATTACGGAAGCTATGACACGCAAGAAATCATGGAGGATCTGATGGAAGCCCTGGACGGCCCCTTCATCGCAGCCTTCCTGAGCATCAGCCTGATCATACTTCTGATTTCTGTTGCCATGGCGGTCTTTCTGCTGTGTCCGCTGGAGGTCGGCTGCCGGAAATTTTTCCTCCGGGCAAGAAACCGTGAATTTGAGATGGGAAATATGGGAGCGGCCTTTGGCAGCAGCTATCTGAATATCGTAAAGATCCTGTTTTTCCGCGATCTTTATATTTTTCTCTGGTCGCTGCTCTTTATCATTCCGGGTATCATCAAGGCCTATGAATACCGGATGATCCCCTATATCCTGGCGGAAAATCCGGATATCGACAAGCAGGAGGCCTTTGACCGGAGCAGGAATATGATGACCGGCGATAAGATGAACGCCTTCATCTTCGATCTGTCCTTTATCGGCTGGGCTATTTTGGTTCTCATTTCCTGCAGGCTCGTGGGCTTATTCTACGTAACGCCGTATAAAGCCAATGCGGATGCCGAGCTCTACGCCGCTCTGCTTCCGAAGGTAGATCCTTCCCGTTCGCAAGACAGCTATGGAAGCAGCTCCTACGGCAGCACAGCCCCGGGATACGGCAGCAATTCCTATGGCAATACAGCTTCCGGCTACGGCAGCAGCCCCTACAGAAACCCGGGCCCGGGCTACGACAACGGAGGGCAGCCTTACCGGACTCCTTACGGACAGCAGGCTCCGGCTTCCGAGCAGCCTCCCCGCCCCGTACCGACATACCAGCAGCCGGGCGCTCCCTCTGCTCCGGCTTACGGACAGCAGCCGGGTGCTCCTTCTGCTCCGGCTTACGGACAGCAGCCGGGCGCTCCTTCTGCTCCGGCTTACGGACAGCAGCCGGGCGCTCCTTCTGCTCCGGCCTACGGACAGCAGGCTCCGGCTCGGGCAGATTTTGATCCTGCCCCTGCTCCGTCCTACCCCTCCGGTCAGAATGCGGGAAATAAAGCGCCTGCCACCGCTGATGAAGCCAAGCCCTTCAGCGTGCCCTACGGCGGACAGAATCCCTCCAATCCGGATTCTTCCAAGCCGCTTTAAGAAGGTCAGATATCATGTAAACAGCCGGGGAGCGGATCCCCGGCTGTTTGTTTTCGGAAAGATTTCAGGAATTGTCACGAATTAATCTGCACCAGTCTTTTTCTCCGATCCCACAGGGCAGGATTCGGTTACATAGTCAGTAATTGATCCGAAGTCCTTTCGGATAATGGTTTTTCAATATCCCTCCGGCGCACTTTGCCCAGCCGATGCTCAGACCGTCCACTGTCATCAGAACCCAGCCGCTTTTCAGGCTCCTCTCCTCTTTTTCAGCGGCTGCTCCGTTCTTGTTGGTTGACATAACTTTTTGTCCGCTGCTTCCGGCTTCCGCCACGGCAATGGTCTGCCCGCTCAGATACTGCCGGATCTCCTCTCCGTCAGAGGGCATATCATAGCTCTGCAGGGAATCCTCCGCCCGCAGTGTGAGGGCCAGAGCATGAGCCGGCTCAAACCTCCCTTTCTTTAAGCATCCCAGCTGCAGACCTGCCCGGAGCACCTTCAGACCGTTCAGATCCGGCATTCCCTCCGGCATCAGATACAGATTATCCGCAAACCGGAGCAGACGGTCTTCTCTTCCTTCCTTCAGGATCCCGGTACTGACCGTTTCCCTCAGAAAGTCCTCAAAGGATTCCCGTTCCGTTTTTTCGAGGATCGCCACCTTCTTCCTCCGCCCCCCGGTTTCCCTTTTCCCGGCTGTGGCCGCCTCTTTATGCGCCGCAAGGACTCCCTCCCGCTGAAACACGGCAAGAAAATGTCCCTCCCCTTCGACCCTGTGGGGATAAAGCTTTTCCATTTTCGTTAACATAAAATAATTATGTCTACTAACAAAGGCTTCCGCTGTTTTTTCATCTTCCTCCCTGCCAAAGGTACAGGTGGAATAAACAAGTCTTCCTCCTTCCTTCAGCATGACAGCCGCGGCATCGAGGATGTCCGCCTGCCTTAAGGCACAGGCCCGTACGTTTTCCGGACTCCATTCCGAGACCGCCGTCCGGCTTCTCCTGAACATCCCCTCTCCCGAGCAGGGTGCATCCACCAGGATCCGGTCAAAAAAGCCGGGCAGCCGCAGGGAAAGCCTGGTCGGATCTTCGCTGATCACAAGCGCATTCCTTATCCCCATCCGCTCGATATTCTGTGACAGGATCTTTGCTCTTGCAGGATGTGGCTCATTGCAAACGAGCAGCCCCTTATGATCCATATAAGACGCGATCTGGGTACTTTTTCCGCCGGGTGCGGCGCAGAGATCCAGGATCCGCTCTCCCGGCTCCGGCTCAAGCGCTGCCACCGGTGCCATCGCACTGGGCTCCTGGATATAATAGGCTCCGGCTTCATGATATGGATGCTTTCCCGGAGGCATCGGCGCCGGAAGCCCCGGGCCGGTACCGCAGGCTTCGCTTTCCGCTCTGTAATAAAAGCCGCAAGGCTCCCAGGGCACACTCCTCATCTCCCAGCATTCCGCAAAGGAAGCCTTCCTGCCCTCTGAGTGCGTTCCTTTTTCGGAGGGAAATGCCGGACGCTCAAAAAACTCCTCCTCCGTTTTGGCAGGATTCCTTCTGAGCGCCTTGACTTCGAGCTTTTGCATACTGTCGATAAACTCTTCGAATTCCTCCCCGAGCTCTTCCCGCATCCGTTTCAGAAAGTGCTCCGGCAGTCCGTTCAGATCCTTCCCGTCTTCCGCGTTCATTTACGATGCCGGCGTTCCGACTGCCAGACAGAGAACACCCACAAAGATCACACACATTCCAAGGACCTTCCGTTTGGTGATCTTCTCTCCCAGCAGCCGGTTCGATACGAAGATCGTCCAGACATAGGTCAGCGATCCGAGAGGCAGTACGATGGCGTAGGGAAGCTTCTTCAGCAGATAGATATTGATACTCGCCGAAAGCACATACATGATCCCGCCCAGATAAAACCAGGGAGAAAGAAGGATCTTTACTTTATTATCCACCGATGAGGATTTTTTTAAGAAAAAGCTCGCAAAGGAAGCCACACAGGTTTCCACCAGCAGAGCGATCACGATCACGATCATTCGCCGCTCCCTCCTATCATAATCACTCCCGCAATGATCACCAGCACGCCCACCACCATTAACGGTGTGATCGGCTCCTTCAGAAAGATCGCGGACAGGACCAGTGCAAACACATAGCTCATGGAATTCATGGGCTGCAGGATCGAAAGCTCACCGTAACCAAGGGCGATGGTCATGATCATTGCCCCCACCGCATAAATGATAAATCCCGGAGCAACCGCCAGGGCGAGTCCGATGATCCCGTTCATACTCTTAAGGGCCTCGGCAGGATTCCCTATATCCGCAAGCTTCCAGGTAAGCTGCCCTACCGCCAGACTCAGCGCGGAGATCAGCATCAGAATGATACCCTTTCCATTTTTACGCAATGATTCCTTCAATCGATACCTCCTTTGGACGCGGTGTATTCTTCGGCATTCCGAAACCGTCAGGTCCGTTCCCCGCCGCCCAGTTTTCCATTTTATCAGATTTCCCCCTGTCTGACCAGAAGCTTCTTGCCCCCGCGGTACGGATGCCATGGACGGCGGAGCCATTTCCCAGCCAAACGAGGCAGAAGCTTCTTGCCCCCGCGGTACGGATGCGGTACGGACTGCTTTGCGGGCACGTATTGCATCCATTTTGCGGACCGTGATACAGACGCTTTTTTATACCAGCTTATTTTAACCTGTGTTATACTGATGACAGGTACTCATCCCGCCCGGAGGATTGCTCTGATAAGGAAGCTTTCTGATTCTCATGGCGCGGCATGGCTGAGGTAGCATTATGGACATCGTAAGCGATTTTTCTTTTCTGAATGAATTAAGGGCCGACAATGAAGAGCTGCAGGTCTCCCTGCAGCGTGCTTATGCCCATGCGGCCAATGCCGAGTCGGAATGCGGAGTCAATCAGGAGCAGTTTATCTCTGCTCTCCGCAAATCCGCTCTCTGCCTTGCCCAAAGCCTATGTACCGCCTACAGGCTCCCCTTCGATCCGGCCGCATCGTTAGGGGATTATACCGAAAGCAGCGGGATCTACGCCCCTGTATTCGGGGATCAGGTCATTCACAAGCTGAGAGAGATCGACCGGAATGCCGTGTTCCGCAAGCAGCTCGATAAGGCTTCCCAGCTGAACCTCTTACGGTATCTTCAGTCACTTGCGGCAGACATCTGCAGGATGCTTGGAGGGAAGGTCCCGGAAAAGGTCCTAAGCCGCGGGATCACCCTGGAAGGC
>CACZNS010000086.1 GCA_902782575.1 uncultured Lachnospiraceae bacterium | reverse complement strand
CCGTCAGGGCTCCTTCGCCTGCATTCTCTGTTTCGGGAGCCTCCTCCGCGGCGGGAGCTTCCTCTGCAGCAGGCGCTTCCACGGCTGCGGGGGCTTCTTCTGCTTCAGGAGCTTCCTCTGCAGCAGGCGCTTCCGCAGGCTCCGGGGCTTCCGCAGGCTGCTCCAGGGTAATGGTCTGGACCGTTTCCTGCTGCGGTGTGCTTTCCGCTTCGGTTTTCCGGCTGCAGGCCGTGATCCCCAAAGCCAGGCAGCAGGAGATCATGATCAGCATTTTTCGATTTTTCATAGTTTGTTTCCTCCTTGTATAATCGCGATTCATTATCTGTAAAGATCCGACCCGGTCCGCCGGGATCCTTATTTCCCCGAGCCCTGCTCGACCTGCTTGACCTCTTCCCCCGATGCTTCCTTAAGGGAATAGGTATCAAAGACGGGCTCATCCGGGAGCTTCAGCTCTATGGAATTGATCTTATCCAGGATCCCGTGTCCGCTCTTCATGGAGATATCAAACACATGCCCTCCCGATCTCCGGTCGTCGGAGATAAAATGAAGATGCCAGCCTGCCGCATTGATGCCGTCCATATAATCCGGGAAATAAACACAGACGAGGGAGCCCTTTATATTCTCAAAGCAGAAGGACTTCTGCGTCCTGGCCAGGACGTTCTTCAGGGTGACGTGCATGGACCGGTACGCCGACTCCGATCTGGCATCCACAAGGGCAAATTCACCGTCGATCCGCGCCATATGCATACTGTTCAGTCCGAAATCCTCCTCGATCAGCAGATTCAGCTCCGTCTTTAAGGCATCTATGCTTCCGTAGCTTCCGAGCTCAAATGTCCGGAGACCCTTCAGATGATATACCGTCGAGAAGGGAACTCCCTTATCCGGCGGTGCCACCTCCACCACTCCGTTTTCCATGGCCCGGTAGCATACCCCGTCCGTAACGATCATCTCACCGTCCACGTCTTCAAAGGTTCCGAGGCCGATATCGCCATGCTCCAGCAATTCCGATACGCTGACCACAGGGCGGGAATATCCCAGCATCAGAGCCTGCAGTGTCGAAACCTGATAGATCCCTTTATTCTCCATATCCGTTCCTTTCTCTATTCTCCAAACAGAGCCGCCGCCTTGCTCATCCGCTCCAGCCATTCCCCTCCGAAGCCGATCCCGCTGACCTTCAATCCTGTCCGTCCGAGTGTTCTGTATTTCATGATATTCCTTTTCCATTTAGATCCGGGGAGGCGTCACGAGTCCGCTTTGACCCCGGCAATATTATATAAAAAATCAGCCGCTTCTTCAAGCGACCGATGAGCCGGCAGGATCCCTCTCCGCCGGGAATTGATAAACCCGCACGGGACTGATATAGTAATGGCATGTGCTACCGATTTTATATTGATCTTATGGACAGCAGGGACAGGAAGCTGCATGATATGATCCGTGCGGCGGAAAAGACCTCGCTTGCCGGAAAATTCCGGGATATACTCGCCAAACCCCTTGTTACCTCCGGGGAAGTGCGCCCTACCGATGTGGCCGCGGTCATAGCACCGGGGAGAAGCAGGGCCAGAGGCATATTTCCCATGAAGTGGGGCTTTACCCTGAAGGGCACCGGGCAGCCCCTTGTAAACGCGCGGACAGAGACCGCGGCGGTGAAGCCCTCCTTTCGGAAGGAATGGCTCTCCCACCGGTGCATCGTTCCCGCCTCCTGGTACTTTGAATGGGAGCATTTTACGGATCCCTCCGGTAAGAAAAAGACAGGCAGCAAGTACTGCATCCAGCCCGCGGGAGCCCATATCACTTATCTTTGCGGACTTTACCGCTTCGAAGAGGGTTATCCGGTATTTACCGTTCTTACCCGCGAGCCCTCCGAAGAGCTTCGCCGCATCCATGACCGGATGCCTCTTATTTTCCCGGAGGATATGATCGATGAATGGATCAGTCCGGATTCAAAGCCCGAGGAGCTTATCTCCCGCGCCCTCACGGATATGGTCTTTGAAAAAGCGGAGTAAGGGACGGTTCCTTAAGACCATTCCGCAACGGCTTTCATCAGGGCAGGCTTTCCCTCCGCCTTGGAGACAATGCCGTCGGCCCGGTATTCGCCCTCCGGGTTTGCGGCATCGGTATCATCCATTCCCGTTCGATAGAGGATCGGGATATTGGCGCCCTGCGGAAGGGAGCGGATCTCCTTCAGCACCTCGGGGCCGCTCATCCCGGGCATGGCATAATCCAGAAGGATCAGATCCGGCCTCTCCTCGGAGATCAGACTCAGCGCCTCCTTCCCAGAAGTCACCCGGGATACCCGATAGCCTGCTTTCTCAAGCCAGCGGCCGGTCAGGGCAAGCATATCTTCATCATCATCGATAAGCATAATGTAATTCATCTTCATTCCTCCTCTGCTGCGCGGACTCATTCCGCGCCGTCAAAATCCATCCTTCACATCAGGCTCTTCAATACCGTAAACAGCTCGTCCGGCTCGATGGGCTTTGTCAGATGCGCATTCATCCCCGCCGCGAAGGAAAGCCTTATATCCTCGTCCAGAGCATTTGCCGTAAGGGCTATGATGGGAATGGAGGCCGCATCGGAGCGGTCCATGCCCCGGATCGCCCGGGCGGCATCCAGTCCGTTCATCTTCGGCATGCGGATGTCCATAAGGATCGCGTCATAGGTGCCGGCCGCGCTGCCCTTAAACAATTCCACGGCTTCCTCCCCGGTGGAGGCACAGTCCGCCTTGATGTCATTCATCTCCAGGAGCCTTTCCATGATATTCACGTTCAGGGCCATATCCTCCGCAAGGATCACCCTTCGGCCGCTTAAGGGAGCCGCCTTCCGCGATTTCTGCAGGTCCTTCCTTCTGTCGGCCAGGATCTTTCCCAGCTCTTCCCTGATATTTCCCGTAAATATGGGCTTTGCCAGAAAGCCGTCCACACCGGCATCGAAAGCCTCCTCCATGATCTCATACCAGTTGTAGGTGGTAAGCACAATGGTGATATCATTCCTGTCGGTGATCTCCCGGATCCGCCTTGTGAGCTCGATGCCATCCATCTCCGGCATCTTCCAGTCGATGAGCAGCAGGTTAAACGGAGACTTCTGCCCGGAGACATTCCGGATCATATCCAGCGCGTCTTTCCCGTTCAGGACATATTCAAAGTCGATCCCCAGCCGCCGGAGGATCATCCCCGCATGCTCACAGGCGGTGATATCGTCATCCACGATCAGCGCCCTGAGGCTTGCAGGATCAAAGGAATACCTGCCGGTGTCGTTTCCGTCGCACACTCCCAGGGGAATACAGACGGTGAAGGTCGAGCCCTTATCCTTCCCGGACTCCACCCCGATCCTTCCGCCCATCATATCCACAATGTTTATGGTGACGGCAAGCCCCAGCCCGGTACTCTCCGGACGGTCTTCTCCGCACTCTGCCGGCTTTGCGAAGGGCTCAAACAGCCGGGGCAGGCACCCGGGATCGATGCCTCTTCCGTTGTCGGAGATCACGAAGCAGATCGTCACCCTGTCCTCCGTGCGCGCCTCCTCCTTTACGGTAAAGGTGATCCGTCCGCCGGGAGGAGTATAAAGAACCGCATTTTCCAGGATGTTGAAGAGCACCTGCTTAAGCTTCAGGTCATCTCCGATATAGCGGTCATCGATATGTCCGGTCACGCTGCAGTCAAAGACAAGCTTCTTGTCCTCGCACCTGGACTCGGTCATGGTATTGATCTGCTCCAGCATCCTTCCGAACGAGAAGGGCTCCTCCTTGAGCTTCATGTTACCCGATTCGATCAGGCTCATTTCCAGGATGTCGTTGATCAGGGAAATGATATGCCTGGTGCAGGTACCGATCTGCGTTACGATCTGCCTGGTATCGTCGTCCAGATCCGGCTTCCGCAGCGCCAGATTATAAAGCCCCACGATATCATTCATCGGTGTGCGGATCTCGTGGCTCATGTTGGAAAGGAAGGCGGTCTTTGCCAGATTGGCCCGTTCTGCCTGCTCCAGGGCCCTGGTAAGCATCTGCTTGCGCTCTTCCTCCACCACCTTAAGGGAAATCCGGGAGGACTCATCCTTATTCTCATGATTCCGCAGGATCTCCACCAGAATGTCCTTAAGGGAGCGGTAATCGGACAGAAGCGCCGGTATGTCCCGGGCAAGCAGCTCCGTATTCCCTTCCTTGGCCGCAAACTCAAGGGCCTTGGCCTTTTCGGAAAGATCGCAGGCTCCTATGGCAGCCGATGTGCTTTTCAGCGAATGGACATTGATCGCCAGATTCTCCAGATCGTTATCCTTAAAATTATCCTCGATCTGCCCGGCCTTGACATCGATGGACATGGCGTAGGTCTCGATGGCAAAAATGTAATCCTCCGCGTCCCCGCAGTATTCGATGCCCTTTTCGGGGACGAGCTGGGGATAATCAAAGATGATATCCGGGAGCTTTAAGAGCTCGTCGTCTTCATTATCCTCCTCACTGCCGTCGTTCAGGATCACGGAATCCGGCGGCAGGTACTTGATCATCATACGCTCCATCTCGTCGATGTTCACCGGCTTTGAGAGATAATCGGTGAAGCCCGCCTTCATCATCTTCTCCTTATCCCCCGAAACCGCGCTGGCCGTAAGGGATATCACCGGAGTCTTCTCGAATTTCTCCGGATAAGTCTCTCTGAGGAGTACGAGGGTCTCGATGCCGTTCATCTGGGGCATCCGGTAATCCAGGAAAACCAGATCGTAATGCTTGCTTCCGAACTTCTCGATGCACTCGGCCCCGCTGGTCGCCACATCGATATGCATCCTGGTCCTCTTCAGCAGACCCGCGATGACCTGCAGATTCATGGGAGTGTCGTCCACCACAAGGAGACTGAGCCCCGGGGCGGTAAAGAGGGAATGCTTGCTGCGGCTCTCCGCGTTTTCCCGGGCATGCGGATCCGGGCTGAACTCTCCCACCGATGTCCAGTCGGAAACCTTCTGGGTCAGGATAAAGGAAAATCTGGAGCCCTTCTCATAATGGCTTTCCACCTTCAGCTCACTGTCCATAATGGACAGAAGCTGCCGGGTAATGGCAAGGCCCAGGCCCGTGCCCTCAATGCTCCTGGTTTTTTTCAGATCCAGCCGGTCAAAGGG
>CACZNS010000085.1 GCA_902782575.1 uncultured Lachnospiraceae bacterium | reverse complement strand
CTGCAGTACGGCGGGGGTATAAAATGAGAAAAATCATGGTTTCTGTCGCGCCGGTCGCGGCAACGGATATTCTGATCAACCCGAAGGCGATCGCCCGGGATGTGGTGGAATGCTGGAAAAACGGAGCGGCGATGGTGCATCTGCATGTGAGGGACATTCACGGGCACCTGACGCCGGACATGTCTCTCTTAAAGGAGACGGTGGATTATATCCGGGAGCAGTGCGATATCATCATCGAGATCTCCACCGGAGGCGTGTCGGATCTTACGATCGAGGAGAGAGTGCAGCCCTGCTACGCGGACTATGTGGAGGCAACGAGCTTAAACGTGGGCTCCGTGAACCTCGGGGAGGCGGTTTATCAGAATCCCATCAGGGACGTACGCTATTGTGTGCAGCAGATCATTGAGAATCATAAGATCCCGGAGATCGAGGTGTTTGAGATCGGGATGATCAATACGGTCCGGGAGCTGAATGAGCAGTTCGGTTTTGTAAAGCCCATTCTCTTTGCGCTGGTCTTCGGACACGGAGGGGAGATGCCCGCCACCGTTCCGGCGCTGAAGCACATGATCGATGCCATCCGCGAGAATTTCCCGAACCCGGAGGATACGCTCTGGGGCTATACCCAGGCCCACCGGGAGGATTTTGAGATGGTAAAGACGGCTCTTGATATGGGGGCCAGCACGGTGAGGATCGGCTTCGAGGATTCGGACTATCTTGCGCCGGGGGTGCGTGTGGACAACAACGCGGCCCTGATCGCGGAGGTAACGGATATCATAAAGAGCAGGGGCATGATGCCCATGACGCCGGATGAGGCGAGGGCGATGCTTGCGATCCCGCCCTTAAGCAAACGGAGCGTGTTTTAAGGGACAGTATTTCAGAAAAGAGCAGCTATGTACATTCAGGGAGTTTCTTATCCATCGGATTTTGAAGCGAAAAAATCCATCATAGAGACCGCGAAGCGGATGGAAGAAAAGGGCTACGCGGTGGGCACCGACGGATCTCTCAGCGTGCGCGTGGGGTTTAACGCCATCTGGATCACGGTGAGGGATGCCGATAAGGGTGCGCTGACGCAGGATCAGCTCATACGGGTGGACTTAAACGGCAGGCCGTCCATGGGGCGGGATGACCGGGCTCTTCCGGAGGATCTTGCGGTGCATCTGAAGGTGTATTCCGCAAGAAAGGATCTGTACGCGGTGATCCACGGGTACCCGACCCACGTGATCCGGGCGGGGCTTGCCGGAAGGGATCTGCCCCAGGCTTCCTTTATGCCCTCCGTGCAGAAGCTCGGAAGGATCCCATGTCTTTCCGCATCAGACGAAACGGCGGAGAGGGCGGCGGAGCTGTGCCTCGGCACAAAGGGCATCCTTCTTAAAAACGACGGCTGCATCCTCTGGGGCGGAAGTATCCGGGAGGCCTTCCAGTTCATGAACGCAATGGAAAAGCTGGCGGAGACCCTTGAAGGGCAGGGGTGCTGCGATCCGGGAGAGCAGGCGGCTTCCGCCGCGCCGGAAAGCATCCGGTGGGAGAGCCCGCCTCAGCGGAGCGGGAAGGATCCTTTGGCAGAGGAAAGTCCGCCGCTGCCGGAGCCGGAGGAAGAGATCCCCGGAGTGACGGCCCTGGTCCGGCCGGGAGAGAGGATCCCGAAGCCCGGAATAAGGGAAGAGAGGAGCGGCACACCTTCGGGAAGCACCGGAGGGGATCCCGTTGTCAGGAAGATCCTGGCGGAGCTGAAGCGTTCGGGGTATTAAAGCTCAGGACGATGCAGAGGCTTTGAAGGGTACGAGGTAAACATTGGAAGCCGGGACAGGACGATTTCCGGATTTGTTAAGCATATATGAAGAAAAACGGAGGTAATCATGGATATCACTTCTTCACAGATCGAAGCAATCGTAAAGCAGGTCCTTGCGGGGATGGGTCCGCAGGCCGTTAAAAAGGCGGCGGCTCCTGCCGCAGGAAACACCTTTGTGTCTTCCGACGGAGGAGACCGGGGAGTCTTTACCGATGTGGATGCGGCCGTGGAGGCTGCCTGGAAGGCTCAGAGAAAATGGGTCACCTTTAAGATCGAGGAGCGGCAGAGGGTCATAGAGGAGATCCGCCGCACCGCCCGGGGGCATATCGAGGAATGGGCAGGAAAGGTCCTGGAGGAGACCGGCATGGGCCGCTATGAGGATAAGGTCGAGAAGCATATCGCGGTGATCAACAAGACACCGGGGCCGGAGTGCCTGACCACGGACGCGATTTCGGGGGATGCGGGGCTTATGATCGAGGAATACGCTCCCTTCGGCGTGATCTGCTCCATCACTCCCACCACGAATCCGACGGAGACCATCATCAACAATACCATCAGCATGATCTCCGGAGGCAATTCGGTGGTATATAACGTGCATCCGAGGGCCAAGAGAGTCTCCGCGGAGTGCGTGCAGATATTAAACGAAGCCATCGTCAGAGCCGGCGGACCGGCGAACCTGATCACGATGCTGAAGGATCCCACCATGGAAACGGTGGATCAGCTGGCTGCGAATCCGAAGATCCGCCTGATGGCCGGCACCGGCGGCATGGGCATGGTAAACGCCCTGCTCCGCTCCGGCAAGAAGTGCATCGGCGCGGGAGCCGGGAACCCTCCCGTGATCGTAGATGAGACCGCGGACCTGGAGCTTGCGGCACAGAAGATCTACGAGGGAGCCTCCTTTGACAACAACATCCTCTGCTTCGCGGAAAAAGAGGTCTTTGTGGTGGAGCCGAATTTCGACGGCTTCATGCATCTGATCGAAAAGGCCGGAGCCTACCGGGCAAATGCGGAGGAGACACAGAAGCTGGTGTCGCTCTGCCTGCAGCAGAAGAAAGACGGAAGCGGCTATGAAGTGAATAAGACCTGGGTCGGGCAGAACGCCTCAAAGATCCTTGCGGCCATCGGCGTACAGGTGCCGGATTCCTGCAGGCTTGCGGTGCTGGATGTACCGGTGGATCATCCCTTTGTGCTTGTGGAGCAGCTGATGCCTGTGCTCCCTGTGGTAAGGTGCAGGAGCTTTGAAGAGGCCATGGAATACGCCCTTGCGGCAGAGCACGGAAACCGCCATACATCCTCGATCTTCAGCAAGAATGTGGACCATCTGACCACCTTCGGCAGACTGATCGAGACGACGATCTACGTTAAAAACAGCTGCACCAAGGCAGGGGTCGGGATCGGCGGCGAGGGACACTGCACCATGACCATCGCCGGCCCCACCGGAGAGGGCATCACCTGCGCGAAGAGCTTTTGCAGGAGAAGGCGCTGCATGCTGGCGGACGGCGGCCTCAGGATCATCTGAACCCCGTCTCCGGAGGAGGAACCGGAAGATAAGGATGCGTTCGAAAGAGAGCCCTGCGGCTGACGGGGCGGACTTACGGAAACGAGTTGCAACAGAGGAGGAAGAGAACTATGTTACAGGCAATCGGATTTATTGAAACAAAGGGTCTGGCGGGAAATATCGATGCGACGGATGCGATGCTCAAGGCGGCAAACGTGGAGCTTGTGGGCTCGGCTACCATCGGCGCGGGACTGACCACGGTCATCGTACAGGGAGAGGTCGGCGCGGTGCGTGCCGCAACGGAAGCGGGTGCGGAGGCTGCGGCCCGTTCCGGAGAGGTGCATGCCGTACATGTGATCCCGAGGCCTCACGAGGGGCTTGAGGGGATCATGATCACAAAAGGCCCGGCAACGGTCCAGCTTCCGAAGGAAAAGAAGAATACCGCTTCCACGGAGCTTCAGGCACTGGGCATGATCGAGACCTACGGACTGACGGCAGCCTATGAGGCGGCGGATGCGATGCTGAAGGCTGCGGAGGTGGACATGGTGGGCCAGGAGAGGATCGGAGCGGGTCTCGTGACGGTCTTTGTACAGGGCGATGTCGGCGCGGTGAAGGCAGCGACAGAGGCCGGGCAGGAAGCTGCATCCAGGATCGGCGAGGTGGTGAGCGTCGTTGTGATCCCGAGGCCGCATGAGGGTGTCGGAGAGGTTATGCCTACGGTCTGAGCGGGCATGACGGTTTCCTGAAGAAAGAAGGGTGACGAAATCATGAGGATGATCATGATCGGAAGTATAGAGACGGGCGTGGCCGCGGCGAAGATGATCGCCGGGCTCCGGAAGGGGCCGGAGGATCAGATCGTGGTCTATGAAAAGAGCGCCTGGTATTCCTGCGGAAGCTACGGACTGCCGCATTATCTGACGGAGAGCCTCGAGAGCATAAAGGATGCGATCGAAGCAAAAAAGACGCTGCTTGCGGAGGACGGGATCGAGGCGCATCTGCTGCATGAGGTGATCTCTGTGGATCCTGCGCAGCGGGAGATCACGGTGAAGGATCTGTCCGGGAACCGTACCTTCCGGGACCGTTACGACAGGCTGATCCTGTCCACGGGCTCTGCGCCGAAGGTACCGCAGGTGCCGGGGGCGGAGAGGCTCGGTGTCCATACCCTCGGAAACGTATCGGACCTGATCTTCCTGAAGGAATTTATCAGAACGCCCTATGTCCGGGATATCTGTGTGCTGGGAAGCGGCACCTCCGCTCTCGAGATCGTAAAGGCCTTCGTAAAGCTGAACAGAAGCGTCCGGGTGATCGCGAAGGAGGAAAAGCTCCTGCCGGGCTTCGATCCGGAGGTCAGCGATCTGATCCGCGCAGAGCTTGAAAAAGAGGGAGTGGCTTTTTCGCTCGGACAGAGCGTGACGGCCTTTGAGGGCAGGACCTTCATCGAACGGGTGAAGACTTCAAAGGGAAGCTTTGACTGCGATCTCTGCATCTGCGCGGAGGGCTCCGTACCGGATGCCGCTCTCGCAAAGACGGCGGGGCTTCTGACAGACGAGAGGGGAGCGGTGCTGATCGACGGAAGCCTGCGGACCTCCGAAGAGGGGATCTACGCGGCAGGGAGCTGCGCGGTGAGGACGGACGGTACACTGGGAACCACCTCCGTCAGTGTGGCAGGCCTTGAGATCGCCAAAACGGGACTGACAGAGACTCAGGCAAGGCAGGCTTCTCTTTCGGTAAAGAGTGTGATCGCCGAGGGCAATGACAGGCCGGGCATCACGCCGGATCCGGTGACGATAACGATCAAGCTCGTGTTTGATCCGGCAGGCGGCAGGATCTACGGGGCGCAGGCCTGGGGAGCGCAGAATGCGGCGGCCAGGATCAACGCCATAGCGGTGGCCGTGGAGGCCGGGATGACAGTCTCCCGGCTGGCGGATGTGGATTTTGTCTATGCTTCTTCCGCAAGCTCTGCCTGGGATCCGGTGCGGATCGCCTGCAGCGCCGCGATGAATCTGAAATAGGCGGGCGGAAAATGGCAGATCGGATCAATTCGGTTAAAACTTCATTTTTCGGGAAAGGCGCCATCAGCCTGCTGCCGGCGGAATTAAAAAAGATGAGAGTGCGGCGGGCTCTGATCGTAACGGACTCCTTCCTTTACGAAACAGGCGTGGCGGATCAGGTGGGCGGGGCCCTGCTTGAAGCCGGGGTGGAATACGCGGTGTATTACAGGGTGAAGCCGAACCCGACCATCGATGTGGTGAATGAATGCATCAACGCGGCGCTGAAGCTTAAGGTGGATCTTCTGGTGGCCGTGGGCGGAGGCTCCGCAATGGACACCGCGAAGGCGGTCTCCATCGTGGCGGCAAACGGCGGAAGGGTCGAGGATTACGAGGGAGTCGACAGATCGAAGGAGCCTGGACTTCCCATCGTGGCGGTGAATACCACGGCCGGAACGGGCAGCGAATGCACGGTCTTTTATATCGTGACCGATCCGGCAAGGGGCTCCAAGATGGCGATGGTGGATGCAAACTGCATGGTGAGCATCGCCATCAACGATACGGATTTCATGATGTCCATGCCCCCTGCCCTGACGGCAGCCACCGGAATGGATGCGCTTACCCATGCGGTGGAGGCGCATTTTGCAAAGAACGCCAACCCGATGACGGATAAGGATGCCCTCTGGGCTATGCAGGTGATCTTTGATCATTTGCGGAGGGCCGTGAAAAACGGAAAGGATGAAGAGGCGAGGACCATGATGGCCTATGCGGAGTATTCCGCCGGGATGGCTTTTTCAAACGCCGGGCTCGGGATGGTGCATGCCATGGCCCACGCTCTGGGAGGCCATTACAATCTGCCCCACGGAGTCTGCAATGCGGTACTGCTCCCGTATGTGATGGAATTCGACGAAACGGTTCCGGAGCTGAAGAAACGGTTTAAGGGGATCGCGGAAGCGTTCCGCTTAAACTGCAGCGAAGCACAGGCATCCCGGGAGGTGATCCGCGCGGTGCAGGGCTTGAGCCGGGAGATCGGCATCCCGAAGACCTTAAAGGAGCTGGAAAAGGTGAAGCCGGAGGATTTCGGAGAGCTGGCGGAGCTGGCCCTTCACGATGCCAGCATGTCCCAGAATTACCTGATGCCCTCCGCGCAGCAGGTGATCGGGGTGTACCGCAGGGCGTACGAGGGGAGGCCGTAGCGGCCGGGGGTCGGACCCCCTTTCGCGGATGGTGAGGAGCCGGTCGGGCTCCTCTTTTTATATGACGACGCATATATCCGGCCATCCTGCTTTGTGTTGCCGGAATACCGGGGGAAGGGTGCTGCCAGAGCGCTGCTTAAGGCGGCCGCAGATATTCCGGAGGAGGCTCGGGTTCCGATCATTATATATGGTACAGCGGAGGAGCTGAACATAAGATTCCTTACGGCAATGGGCTTCAGGGAGAATAAGAGATCATGTATGAACTTAAAACCGGTGATATCATGCTTATTGAAGACTCGGTGAGACCATGGCGTATGGTCATCGATCCGATCCTCTTTTCAATGAAGACAGTTCCCGGGGAACTGGAAAAGAAGATGGAGGATCTGTGATCTCCGGAAGGACCGCCGGAACCGGGACCCGTCACAAAAATCACATAAAACAACAAAAAACAACACAAAAAATCAAAATTGCCCGGGGTGATTTACATAATATCCTCGCAAAACCGCACGAAAAGTGTGGTTTTATGTTGACTTTGCGGTATCCCGCAGGTATAATGGTAGGCGTGAGACACTATGCGCGAAAACAGTCAGGCATAAAATAACAATATAAGAAAGGAAGTACGACATGGCAGTAAACGAGTATGAAATCAAGAAACAGATCTGTGAGATCGGAAAGAGGATCTACAACCGGAACATGGTGGCTGCAAACGACGGCAACATTTCCGTAAAGATCAGCGACAACGAGTTCCTCTGCACTCCGACCGGCGTATCCAAGGGCTTCATGACACCGGAATTCATCTGCAAGGTGGATGCCCAGGGGCAGGTCCTTCAGGCAAACAAGGGCTTCAGGCCTTCTTCCGAGATCAAGATGCATATGCGCGTATATCAGAAGCGCTCCGATGTCAATGCGGTCGTCCATGCGCATCCCACCTTTGCGACAGCCTTTGCCATTGCGGGGATCCCGCTGACACAGCCGATCATGCCGGAAGCTGTCATCTCTCTGGGCTGCGTGCCCATCGCACCCTACGGCACGCCCTCCACGATGGAGATCCCGGACGCGGTGGAGCCTTATCTGGAGCATTTCGACGCGGTTCTGCTGGAGAGTCACGGGGCTCTGTCTTGGGCAGGCGACCTGCTTTCCGCTTATCATAAAATGGAATCCGTGGAATTTTACGCGGAGCTTCTGTATAAAGCAAGACAGCTCGGCGGCCCGAAGGAATTCGACCAGAAGACGGTGCAGAGACTCTATGAGATCCGCCGCCAGATGGGACTTTCCGGACGTCATCCGGCAGACCTCTGCCTGAACAAGGGCAAGGCAAACTGCCACAACTGCGGAAACTGCGGCTCTGAGGCGGCAGGGAGCGCGGCAAACGACGAGCTGATCTCCGAGATCACAAAGAAGGTTCTGGCATCGATCGGAAAGTAAAAAGGCGAAAGGAGATACGGAACTGTGAGCATGGAAGAAAAAATGGTTCATGATATCGTCCAGAAGGTGATGGCGAGCCTGCAGATAAGCGGCTCCGTGGAGGGCATGCACGGGGTCTTTACGGATATGAACGATGCCATCGCGGCGGCGGAGGAGGCCCAGAAGAAGGTCCGGGCCATGTCCCTCGACCAGCGGG
>CACZNS010000084.1 GCA_902782575.1 uncultured Lachnospiraceae bacterium | reverse complement strand
TCAGGGCTGCATTGCTGTTTATTTGTCAAGGTCCTTCGTGCTCATCCCCTCTGGGACTGCACTTTCCCGCCGCCCTTGAAGCGGCGCAACGATTATATTATCATTTCCGAGGTTCCCTGTCAATCCCAAAAATATAATTTTTTCATAATTTTTCCGACAGGCCCTTTTTGCTGCAAAAGTAGCCATAAATCAGGCAATGATGTATACTGTACAGACAGGTGTTTATAGCTGACAGTAAAGGTAAATATACTGAAATATAATGAACGTCACTCGATTTTACAGATTATTCATTTTGATCACCCTGCTGGGCATCGCTGTTATTTCTGTTCTCTTCATAATAAGAGATCGCCGGAAGCCAGTCCCGCTGCATCTCATGGTCTCCAACGGAGACGCCGTTCTGGAGTTAAAAGACGGTGAGCTGATCCGGGGATTTCAGCATGGTGAGACCACCTTTTTCTTTTTACCCTCCTATTCGGATCAGACCCTGCTGGATCAGGGCGGATCCTCTCAAAAGATCCTTTATCGGGATTCCTTATTATCTGAGATCAGATACGACACGTTTATGAGTGTTGATGTACTGGATGAATCAGGCGGACTGACTCCCTGGGAGATCATATTTCTCCGTTCCAAGAATCTGCCGGCCGTTTATATTAATCTACCGGACACTTCCGCGGAGGATATCCAGCACGATACCTATTCTCCCGCTTCCATACAGATCCGGCTGGCCGACGGATCCGTAAATTATAAAGGAAATCACGATCAGATCAAGGGGCGGGGAAACTCTACATGGAATTACGAAAAAAAGCCATACAGCATAAAGCTTTCCGAAAAATCCTCCCTGTGTGATATGGCCGCCTCCCGGAAATGGGTACTGCTTGCAGACCGCAACGATCCCAGTAAGCTTCTGAACAAAATGGTCTTTGACACCCAGCGTGCTGTCGGAATGGAATACGCTCCCGATTCCAGATGGGTCAATCTTTATATCAACGGTTCTTACAACGGTCTGTATCTGCTCTGCGAAAAGATCGATATCGATGAATCAAAGCTCAACATCGGAGATCTGGAAAAAATGAATGACGAGCTTCGCCGGATCAGCGAAAGCGATCACGTTTCCACACCCGCTCTCAGAGGGTATGATACATCGTCTGATCCCGAAAACATATCCGGAGGATATCTGCTGGAATACATACCGGAGCAAAGCTACGAAAACCATCCCTGCGGATTCAGGCTGGACCGGGATCTCTTTTTCGCATTGCGCTCGCCGGACAACGCTTCCTTAAGTGAAGTTTCCTATATCCGGTCCTATATGGAAGATATTGATTCCCTGTTCACGCAGAAAAGCCCCATGCTGAAGCAGAAAATCGATTATCCGTCTTTTGCAAAGCGGTTTTTGACGGAAGAGTTTTTCTATAATTATGACTTCGCTGCCGGAAGCTTCTATTTTTACAAAAAAGCAGACAGCGATATCCTGTTTGCGGGGCCCGGCTGGGATTACGATAATGTATGCGGATACAGCCTTGACCGCTGGTCCGATCCCGAAGGAAGCGTGCTGATCTCCCAACGGGCCGACCGAAGGCTTGAATGGGACCGGCTGCTCTATGAAGACGAAGCTTACCGGAAATATCTTGTCTCGGTTTTTTCGGATATGCTCCCGGTTTTGGAAGATCTGATCAGCACCGGGATCGACCGGTATGTCAGTGAGATCCGCCCTTCCCTGGAAATGGAACGGTACCGGTGGGATGTGGGAGATCATTCCCGTTATAAGGAAACGGATAGTGATATCCGCTATATAAAGCTTTTCCTCGAAAAGCGTCTGATATTTCTATGCGGGAAATGGGATCTGGAGACCGGTATTTCCGTCGAAAGCGCCAACACCTCTCATACCGTAACCTTCCGGACAGAAGACGCGGATATCAGCTATCAGATCCCCGATGCGGAAACGATTCCAGAGGAGCTTTTGCCCGGACTTCCGGATGGAAGTCCCCGGTGGGTCTGCCGGCACTCCATGTATCCTTATTCCCCTTATATCCCCGTTCTGGAGGATGTCGTATTCGTACCGCAGGACAGCGGCTATGAGTCGATCCTTCCCGGCGAAAACGACTGATCACTCTTTCTGCTCCGGCTCCCATGCGGGCATAAACCGGTCATAAAAAAGAGCTTCACCGGGGATCCTTTATCCAAAGGTTTCCGATGAAGCTCTTAACGGAGAAGGAGGGATTTGAACCCTCGCGCCGCTACTAACGACCTGCACCCTTTCCAGGGGTGTCCCTTCAGCCATCTTGGGTACTTCTCCTTGCTTGGGCAGCCGCTCCTGCCGGGTTTTACGAATCCGCCCTTCATTCACTCTGCTGCGCCTTCTTTCGAAATAGAGCGGAAAGCTTTATTCCGAAACAACATACCTAATGCCTAAATATTAAGAAAATATTCAATTATCAGCGATCCGGCTAATGACCGCCGAGCGGAGAGGATGGGATTCGAACCCATGCGCCCTTGCGGACAAACGGTTTTCAAGACCGCCTCGTTATGACCACTTCGATACCT
>CACZNS010000083.1 GCA_902782575.1 uncultured Lachnospiraceae bacterium | reverse complement strand
TCTGCCAGCTCCTTCTGCAGCAGGCTTCTGATGGCCTTCGTGGCATCGTATCCGTTCATCACCGGCATCTGGATATCCATCAGGACCGCGTCATAATATCCGAACATCGAGCCCTGGACCACCCGGACCGCCACTTCTCCGTTTTCGGCTTCTTCCACCGTAAAGCCGTAATCCTCCAGGATCTCCCGCTCCATCATGCGGTTCGTAAAGACATCCTCCACCAGCAGGAGCCTCTTTCCCTTAAACCTCTCTCTGGCCTCCTCCCTGGAGACGGACGGCCTGCCTGCTTCCGTAAAAGAAGCCTGTCCCTTTTCCGTCTTTTCCTCAGCTCCGTCCTTCAGCCTGAGGGTAAGGGTAACGATAAACTCGGAGCCCTTATTCTGCTCCGTCACGATGCGGATCTTACCGCCCATCAGTTCTACGATGTCCCGGGAGAGCGTCAGTCCGAGTCCGGCTCCCTGCAGACCGCTGGCCGCCGAAGTGTGTTCCCGTTCAAACGCCTCAAAGACCTTCGGGACAAATTCCTTCGACATACCGATGCCGTTGTCCCTGATGCGGAATTCGTAAAGGCCGCTGCCCGCTGCCGCTCCGGGCTGCTGGGAGAGCGAGAGTCCGATCCTTCCCCCTTCCGGCGTAAACTGCACCGCGTTATTCAATATATTCATCAGCGCCTGCTTCAGTCTGTCCTTATCAAACAAAACCTCAGCCTGCTGTATGTCTGTTTCCCGGATCAGCTCCTGACCCTTCTCCCCGGCCATGGGAGAAACGGCACTTTCCAGCTCCTGCATGAGCTGATTCAGATCGTTTTCCGTCTCATTCAGCCTGATGCCGCCCTCTTCAAGCCTGCTGACCTCCACCACGTCATTGATCAGGGAAAGCAGCTGATTACCGGAATCCAGGATCCTGGTCAGATAATCATGCACCCTCTCCGTGTCATGCTCGTTCTGGAGCGCAAGCTTGGTGAAGCCGATGATGGCATTCATCGGTGTACGGATATCATGGGACATATTGGAAAGAAACTTGCTTCTGGCCTTCTTTTCCTCCTCGGAAGAAGCCTGCCCCTTCTGCCGATCCCCGCCCTTGTGCCGAAAGAAGAAAAGCAATGCGAGTCCGACAAGCAGTATGACATTGATCAGGATCGAAAGGGTTAAGGCCGGCATATCAGACCTCCGCCGGTTCCAATGCGTCCACCGCCAGCTTGATGCAGCCCATGATCCCCTGGTCGTCGTTCAGACTTGCGGGAACGATATACCGGTCCATATGGGACAGCTCTCTGGTCTGAAGATACCCGTTCAGGTTCTCCGTTACCTTCTGACGGATCAGTTCAAACAGCTTCATCTGGTGCATCACTCCTCCGCCCAGAATGATCTTTTTCGGGGACAGGGTCAGGATCAGGTTCATACAGGCCTGCGCCAGATAATAAGCCTCGATCTCCCATACCTCATCATTGTCCGCCAGCTCCTTTGCCGGCTTTTCCCATCTGTCGCCGATCGCCGGGCCGGATGCCATTCCCTCCAGACAGTTCTTATGGAACGGACATCTTCCCTCAAACGTATCCTTCGGATGGCGGATCATCATATAATGTCCCGCTTCCGGGTGAAGCATACCGTGGATCAGCTTGCCGCCGGACATGATCCCCATGCCGATGCCGGTTCCCACCGTAATATAAACCGCATCCGTGACCCCCTTCGACGAGCCGTAGGTCACCTCCCCCAGCAGGGAGCCGTTCACATCCGTATCAAACCCCATCGGCACGGGCAGAGCCGCCTTCAGATTGCCGAGCAGATCATAATGAGTCCAGCCGGGCTTGGGTGTGGATGTGATATATCCGTAGGTGGCAGACGTAGGGTCCGGATCCACCGGCCCGAAGCTTGCCACTCCGAGCGCCGCGATCTCCTTATCCCTGAAATATTCGATGATCTTCGGGATCGTCTCTTCCGGAACCGTTGTAGGGATCGATGTCTGATCCAGGATCGTTCCGTCCTCTTTTCCGATCGCGCAGACCATCTTTGTACCGCCTGCCTCTAATGCACCAAATTCCATTCCAAAATACCTCCATCTCTATCCTTTTAGAAAAAAATACCTCTCAAACTACCATTTTACCACACAGACCGGAAACCGCCAACAGCCACATTCATTCTCCCCGGTGTTTTGCCTTCCAGTCCTTTATCTCCTCATTCCGTTTCCCGAATCCGGCCTCTTCTCCCTGTGTTGTGGGATGATAATATTCCTTTCCGAGGAGAGATTCCGGCAGGCAGGTCATATCCGTCAGCTTTTCCTCATAATCATGAGCATACCGGTAGCCTTTTCCGTATTCCAGCTCTTTCATAAGGGAGGTGGGGGCATTGCGCAGATGCAGCGGCACCGGCTCCGCGATCTGCTCCCCGGCATCCGCCGCGGCCTCCATATAGGCCGTTTCCATGGCGTTCGACTTCGGAGCGAGAGCCATATAGACCACTGCCTCCGTCAGATGCACGCTGCATTCGGGCATGCCGATGAAATGGCAGGCCTGATACGCCGCCACAGCGATCTGCAGTGCTCTGGGGTCGGCAAGTCCCACATCCTCGCTTGCGAAGCGTGTCACCCGGCGGGCCACATACAGCGGATCCTCTCCTGCCTCGAGCATTCTGGCAAGCCAGTAGACTGCCGCGTCCGGATCGGAATTGCGCATGGATTTATGCAGGGCGGAGATCAGATTGTAATGCTCCTCCCCGTTTTTATCATACAGAAGGGATTTCTTTGAGATACACTGCTCCAGGGTCTCATTGGTCACATGAGAGACGCCCTCCGGATCCAGATCTCCGTTCAGCACCACCATTTCCAGCGTGGAAAGCGCCGCCCTGGCGTCTCCGTTGGCAAACCGCGCGATCTTATCCAGAATGTCCTCCGGGATATCGATCTGCTGGTTTCCGAAGCCTCTGGGATCCCGGAGTGCCTTTGCCAGGAGCTCCGCGATATCCTCCGGCCCCAGGGCCTGCAGCACAAAAACCCTGCACCGGGACAGCAAAGCCCCGTTTACCTCAAAGGAGGGATTCTCTGTGGTCGCACCGATCAGGACGATGGCTCCCTTCTCCACAAAAGGAAGAAACGCGTCCTGCTGCGCCTTGTTAAAGCGATGGATCTCGTCCAGAAAGAGGATCGTGCGCTTCCCGTAAAGCCGTTCCTCATCGGCCTTCTGCATCACCTCCCGGATCTCCTTCACTCCGCTGGTGACGGCAGACAGACTGACAAATTCCGCCCTGGTCCGGTTTGCTATGATCTGTGCCAGTGTTGTTTTTCCCACACCGGGCGGCCCCCAGAAGATCATCGCCGAGATCTGGTCACTCTCGATCAGCTTTCTCAGCACCTTTCCTTCTCCAAGGAGATGCTTCTGCCCCGCAAACTCCTCAAGGGAGCGGGGTCTTAAGCGCGCAGCCAAGGGCTGCGGGACTGTATTGGTAAATAAAGACATCTGTTCCATGCTTCTATTGTAAATTAAGTCGGGATTTTTTACCATAAATATCTTCGGAAAGGATCCCGACACATCCTTCCGCGGTTTTGGGTATAAAAAAACCGCCATGGTCCATGACGGGGAGCAGTCCGCCGGGCCTGCAGGGCTCTGCGGTACCGTATTTTCAATAAAAAAATCCCAAAGGGAGGGGGATGGTCTGCAGCAGACCATCCCCTATATCAATAAGTGTACAACACACTCAGCCGATCCCGCGGCCTGTGATCATTCTTCCACAGCGGCCGTAGTTTTTGATGCGTAGTAGTCTTCGAAGAGCTTATTGGCTGCGTCAAAGGTCTGGCTGCTGATATCCGGCAGCTTCCCGCCCCAGGTCTCCTCTGCCTGCTTATAGCCCTTTTCAAGGGCATCCTGCATCTTTTTCATCTTCTCCACATCGTCGCCGGCCAGGGCGCTTGCGAAATCAAACAGCCTCTGGGAGGTCTGCTTTACGCCCCAGTAGCCGTCCTCGGAGATATCCTCCTGAGCCTGGGCCTTTGTTTCGGCATCTACCGTAAAATCGCCCTTTGCCAGGAACTGCCAGATGTCATTTGCCTTACCGTAGGCATTCACCTGCTGTCCCATCATCTTTGCGACCATGTCGGTCAGCTGCTGCTGACGGTTTGCCTGATCCGCCTTCAGCTGATTGACCAGAGCGGTACGATCCTGCTGGCTCATCTTATTGATGGAATATAATCCCTTCTCCGAGCCGGTGTCCTTGCTCTTTTCAAAAACCGCTCCCGCTTCGGAAGCCGCTTTCTCTTCCTTCTTTGTCTCCTCCGGCTTTGCGGCTGCTGCGCTGTAGCCTGTATAGGTCTGCGGTGAGGAAACAGAGCCTGTTAATGATATGTCACTCATATAAACCTCCTCCTGTACAGTGTGCCGCCTTCCGGCCGCGAAAGGGCGGATCGGAACGTGCCACACCGGTTTTCATGAACCGGAAACAGATACGGACTGTTTCACTTTCTATATCGGTCGTTTTCGGAAATCCATAAGAGGTAAATCATAAAAAAATCATAAAATTTAATCCTCTTCTTTTGTCTCCGGTGCCGTTTTCGGTGCCGCCGCCTTCGTATCGTCCAGTCCGGTCCCGTAGAGCAGCCCGGCCAGCTCCGAGTCCCGATCCAGCAGGATCGTCTTATCCCCTCTTGAAAAAGCCTCCTTCAGGGCATCCAGGCTTCGGGTAAAGTTGTAAAAATCAGCCTTGCCCGGATCATTGTAGGCCTCCTGCAGGATGCGCATATATTCCGCTTCTCCCTCGGCTTCCAGGATATCCGCCTGCTTTCTGGCATCCGCCTCCATCACGGTAACAGTACGGTCGGTTTCGTTTCGGATCTTCTGCGCCGAAGACTCACCCTGGGCCGAATAGGAAGCCGCGATGTTATTCCGTTCCGAGATCATCCGTTCAAAGACGGCCGCCTTGTTGTCATCCGGCAGATCCAGTCCCTTGATCTGGACCTGAAGGATCTCAATGCCGTATTTCGACATATCATCATTTGCATCCTCCGTGATAATGGATGTCAGACGCTCCCCCCTCGCGGCGATCACCTCATCCTGGGTCATGGAAGAAATGATGCTCTTGGTCGCATTGTAGGTCGCAACGCTTGCCAGATACTGGGCGTTGCTGATGGAGCCGTTCAGGGATTTCACAAAGATCGTGGGATCCGTCACCTTCCAGAGAATAAAATCATCCGCTATCATTGACTTTTTATCGCTGGTGATCACGTCGCTCGTGGCGATATCATAAAGCTGAACCGCCTTGGATACCTTGCGGACCGACTGGATGAAGGGAACCTTGAAATGCAGTCCCGCCGTATCGGCCACCTTGGTGATCCGGTTAAACTCCGTCACCACCGCGTATTCATTCTCGGCCACCGTATAGATCCCGGATGCGGCGACTCCGATCAGGATGACCGCTGCGACCGCTATAATGATAAATGAAATCTTCTTTTTCATGATTGTTT
>CACZNS010000082.1 GCA_902782575.1 uncultured Lachnospiraceae bacterium | reverse complement strand
TGTGATGATGCAGCGTTCATGAGGATGATGATCAAGGACATCCTGACCAAGAACGGTTACAACGTTGCAGGTGAAGCGGAAAACGGCGCAAAGGCAGTCGAGAAGTACGCGGAAGTTAAGCCGGATCTGGTTCTCATGGATATCACAATGCCGGAGATGGACGGGATCCAGGCTTTAAAGGCGATCAAGGGCAACGATCCCGCAGCGCTTGTCATTATGTGTTCCGCAATGGGTCAGCAGGCGATGGTTATCGAGGCGATCCAGGCCGGAGCAAAGGACTTCATCGTGAAGCCGTTCCAGGCAGAGCGTGTTTTGGAAGCGGTCAAGAAGGTAGTGGGCTGATTGGAGAGGCTTGCTCAGCTTCTGACTGTACTGGTTCTGTTCGTATTTGTGCTGGCCCTCACCTATTTCACCACACGGTGGATCGCGGGCTATGCAAAGAAGCAGAACGTGAATCAGAATATTGATGTGATCGAAACATACCGGATCGCGCCTTCGAAGTTCATTGCGATCGTGCGGACCGGTTCGAAGTATCTCGCCGTGGGTGTGGGCAAGGATGAGCTTACCCTGCTTACGGAGCTGAAAGAGGATGAGATCATATCGGGAGACGGATATCAGACTTCATCCGCCGGAGTGTTTCGAAAGGCCGATTTCAGGTCGGTCATCGAAAAGGCGAAGGCCCGGTTTGGCAAGAACGATGAGGATGGAGGCGGAGAAGAAAAATGAGACGTTTTTCATGTTTTCGGATCCTGCCGGTTCTGATCGTCTTTCTGCTGTTTTCCGGGGCCCGGCAGACGGTATACGCAAACGAGGCAGCGACCGGCAGGCCCGGCGGCATCGCGAGCGGACGTACGGAGGATGTCGAAGGAGAGCGGATCGAGGATTACGACAGCCTGGGGATCTACAACGATAATTACAACGCAGGCACCGTCATCAATGAACCCGGTACGGCAGAGACACGATCCGACCTCAGAGATCTGAATATCGGGAACAATCTGAATATCACCTATTCAGACGGCAACGGCAATCTGTCGGGCTCGCTCAGGATCCTGATCATCCTGACGATGCTGGCGATGGCGCCGCTCCTGCTAATTATGTTAACCTCATTCACCAGGATCCTGGTGGTGCTGCATTTTACAAGAGCTGCGCTTGGCACGCAGACAGCGCCTCCTAATCAGGTGCTTATCGGGTTAACATTATTTTTGACCTTTTTTATCATGCAGCCCATCATCACGCAGATCAATACGACTGCGGTGCAGCCGTTTGAAGCCGGCGAGATGACCCAGCAGGAGTTTTTTGAGGCGGGAATGGCTCCCTTAAGGGAGTTTATGTACAGACAGACGCAGACAAAGGATGTGCGTCTTTTTCTGGATATAGCCCAGGTGGAGGATGTGGAGACGCTGGAGGATATCCCGAACGCCGTGCTGATCCCGGCATTTGTGATCTCGGAGCTTCGGACCTCCTTTATCATCGGATTTCTGATCTATATTCCTTTTATCGTGATCGACATGGTGGTGGCCTCCACCCTGATGAGTATGGGTATGATGATGCTGCCCCCCACGACGATCTCCATGCCGTTCAAGGTCCTGCTCTTTGTGCTGGCGGACGGCTGGAATCTGGTGATCGGATCACTGGTGAAGACATTTTATTAGGCTCCGCTCACTCCGTGAGAGAGGGCCGGATTTACAGATAATGCGCCGTAATAGAGGAGACAGGGTTTATGGATGTCGGTACCGTTACAAACATCACCGCGGAAACGCTTTATACCATCGTGATCACGGCAGCGCCGATGCTTTTGGTCTCCCTGATCGTAGGTCTGGTGGTATCGATCTTTCAGACCGTCACCTCGATCCAGGAGCAGACCCTTACCTTCGTGCCGAAGTTCCTGGCCATCTTTGCCAGCATCATGCTGCTGGGGCACTGGATGCTGGACAACATGATCGGACTGATGCAGGAGCTCTGGAGCGATTTTTCGCTGTATATCAGGTAGCGGACCGTGATCGAATCCGGGTTTTCGATACAGGATCTGGAATATTATCTGCTGATCGTGATGCGGGTGGCTTCCTTTGTATTCGCCGCCCCGTTTTTCGGGATGACCAACGTGCCCCGAAGGGTCAAGGTAGGCTTTTCGCTGCTGCTGTCCTTCCTCCTGT
>CACZNS010000081.1 GCA_902782575.1 uncultured Lachnospiraceae bacterium | reverse complement strand
TGCTCCAGCGTCTCCTTCAAAGAATCAAACCGTTCATCCTCAATGCCCATGCCGACCATCTTCAGATAGAACTCCTCGTTGTTCATGCACCTTGCCAGGCCCTCATCCACATCCGCGCCGAACTCCCTTAACGCTTCGATCGTGATCATTCATTCTCCTCCTGTATCTCCCGTCAATTTCTTATTAAGCTGCAGTCCTTTCGGGATCTGCAGCCGCTTTCCGCTAAAAAGGTGAGGATCAGCGCTTCATCCGCTTTCCTTCCACCGCGTCTCTCATCATGCCGTGAGCGTCTTCCTTTGCCTTCAGGATCAGCTTCCCGAACTCTTCCCGGGTGATGGGCCGTGAGAAATAATAGCCCTGGATCACATCGCAGCCGGCCTTCTTCAAAAGCTCGTACTGCTCCTCCGTCTCCACCCCCTCCGCGATGGCGGGGACTCCAAGGAAGTCCGCGATCTCAAGCACCAGCTCCACCATCTTCAGATCTCTGCTGTCTATGGAGATATTGCGGATAAAGGCCATATCCAGCTTCAGCGCGTCGATGGGAAGCGCCGTCAGCATATTGAGGGAGGAATATCCGGAGCCGAAATCGTCCATTTCCACCTTAAAGCCCGCGGACCTGAGCTTCTTCACTACATCCACGATCTGTCTGGAATTGTCCGTATAGGCCGACTCCGTGATCTCAAGCAGATAGTCGTTGGGGTCGATCCCGTTCTCTTTTACCAGCTCCACCAGAAATTCCGTGATATCCGGGTCATAAACGTCCACTCTGGAAACGTTCACCGAGATCGGGAGCGTCACGCCGTAAACGGATTTCCAGACCCTGATCTGCTCCGCCGCTTCCTTCCAGACATAGCGGTCGAGACGCTGGATCAGCCCGTTGTCCTCAAACAGAGGGATAAAGGCGTCCGGCCGGACCCTTCCGAACTCCGGATGCTGCCAGGAGATCAGGGCCTCCGCGCTGCAAAGCCGGGGGCTATCCCCTTTTATGTTATATTTCGGCTGATAGAGCACCTTAAACTGCTTCTGGGCCAGAGCGGTGTCGAAATCCTCCAGAAGCCTTGCGGAATAAACCTCGCGCTCATGCATCTCCATATCATAGACCGCAAACCCCGTACCGATCTGATTCCTCAGGGAATTGCAGGCCTGCTGGGCTCTCCCGAACCTCTCCAGCAGACTGACGGAGCGGTAGATGTCGTGATAGACTCCCATCCGGAGCCGTACCGCCGGCGCCTTCATGACCTTTGAGAGCTGCTCCAGCACCGTATCCAGAAACTTCCCGTAGTTGCTCCTGTGGGCCACATAGACGAAAAACGTGTCCGCGTCATAACGGCTCGCGATGCCGCTCCCGATCTCCCCGATCACCTTGCGGATCCCGTCCGCTATGATGCTCAGGACCCTGTCCCCGAAGCTTCTGCCGTAGAGCTCGTTTACCAGATGAAACCGGTTGAAGTTCATGACGATCGCATCCATCGCAAGCTCGGGATGTCTCTGATCGTATTGATGCGCATATTCAAAGAAGAATTCCCGGGTATAGAGTCCCGTGAGCGCATCGTTCTCCGTCGCCTGAATGATATTCGCATCCTCAAACATCTTGATCGAGTGCCAGACCCTTGCCAGGATCACCTCGGGCATATCATAGGGCTTGGAGAGGAAATCCGCGGCTCCCATCTGAAGGCTTTGGATCTCCGCAGATTTTTCACTGGTCAGGATGATGATCGGGATCTTCTTCAGATCCTGATCCTCATGCAGTGTCTGAAGCACCTCTGTCCCGTCCATTTCGGGCATCAGCAGATCCAGAAGGATCAGGGAAAGCATTTCCTTATGAAGGCCGACCTGCTTCAGGGCCTCCCTGCCGTTTGAAGCATAGATCACATCATACTGCTCGCTCAGGATCATCCCGAGCATCTGCCGGTTAACCTCTTCATCGTCCACCACAAGGACCAGTCTCCGGTAATTCTTATCAGGCTTAGTGCTAATGATCATGGATGTCTACCCCCTGAATACCGCGTTCTTTTAGTATAAACAAATATCCGGAAAATGTCATCCTAAACTTCCAAAATCAGTCCTTTTATGCTATTGTGAGGTATATATGATGATGCCGGTGTACTGACACCCCGGCAATCCGCGCAATAGCGCTGCCTGTACCGGGATACTGACGCGCCGGCAATCCGCGCAATAGCGCTGCCTGCACCGGGATACTGACGCGCCCGGCGGGTCAGAACGTATCCGGGAACCGTCCAATGGACGTTTTTACATGTTTCCCGGGGTGCTTTATGGGCAGTGCCTGTCCGCTCGGCACCGACCGGAGCGGAGCGCAGACCTCAAAGACATAACGCTTATCAAGAAGGCCTGAATATATTATGAGCTTTTGACCCTGACATCATATGATCAGCTGCCGGAAACGATTGTCACCGCGCCTTAGGGGCTGCGGCAGACAAAGGGCTTTGAGCGTATCGGTCAAATGTGCCCGCGGCTTCCGTATCCAATGCGAAATGCCGTACCGCATATGATCCTTGCGCTTTCGTGAGGGGATTAAGATGAATAAGATTATGATCGTAGATGATGAAAAGATTTCTCTGGCGATGACCGAGCACATTCTTTCCACCCAGTATCAGACCATCTGCGCTTCTTCCGGCAGGGAGGCCCTGGAGCTGTATGAATTCTGGCATCCCGATCTGATCCTTTCGGATCTCCGCATGCCCGGCATGACGGGCTATGAGATGCTCGAAAAGCTGCAGCAGGAATACGGAGCCGAGATCCCCGTCATGTTCATGACAGCGGATCAGGATGATGAAACAGAGAGCAGGGGCTTTGATATCGGTGCTCAGGATTTCATCCGCAAGCCCTTCCGGGCGGACGTTCTTCTCCGCCGCGTCAGCAATATCCTCGAAAATGTAAAGACCATCAAAGGCCTTGCCAGGGCTGCCGTCTCCGATCCGATGACGGGCCTCTTAAACAAAGCCTCCTTCCAGGCTGAGCTTCAGACCATGCTGGGGAGAACCCCCGGCGCCCTCATGATGATCGACCTGGACTGCTTCAAGCCGGTAAATGATATCTATGGGCATGACAAGGGCGACGAGATCCTGATCCGCTTCGCGGAGATCCTCTGTTC
>CACZNS010000080.1 GCA_902782575.1 uncultured Lachnospiraceae bacterium | reverse complement strand
TTGAGCGCGTCTTCCTTCGGCATTTTCAAAAGCCGGACCGGAGCCTCCGTCACATTCCCGATAACGTTCAGATTCTGAAACAGATTGAAAGACTGAAACACCATGCCCATCTTCTGACGGACAAGAGAAATGTTGCATCTGGGATCGGTAATGTCTTCCCCGTCTACGATCACCCGGCCGGAAGTCGGCATCTCCAGCTGGTTCAGGCAGCGAAGAAGAGTGGATTTACCGGTTCCCGACGGACCGATCACGGAAATGACATCGCCCTTTTCGATCTCTGCACAGACATCCTTCAAAGGAGTGGCCTGCGGGAATTCCTTGCGAAGATGTTCGATCCGGATCATGCTCATTTTACGGAGTCCTCCTTTCTGCGGTTTGTCCTGCGGGGATTAACGGCCTTGAAAAGGTACTTCAGCAGAGCCGTCAGAAGCCACGCCAGCAAAAAGTAGATCAATGCAGTGGAGATCAGCGGGAAAAAGGGCTCATAGGTACGGCTGCGGATAATGTCACTGATCCTTGTCAGATCCTGGATGGCGATGTAACCCACGATAGAGGTGCTCTTCAAAAGAGAAATGATCTCGCCCAAGTAGACCGGCAGGAACTGTACGGCCGCCTGCGGAAAGATGAAGCGGAAGAAGGCCTGATTCTCCGTGAATCCCAGAGCCAGAGCCGCTTCTCTCTGGCCGCTGTCGATGCTTTTGATCCCGGAATACATGATCTCCGATACATAGGCGGCGAAGTTCAGGGTAAACCCGATGACGGCGATCGCGACGGAATCCACGCTGGTCCGGGCAAATACCAGATAGTAAAGGATCATCAGTAGCACGACCAGAGGGGTGCCCTGCAGGACCTTTACGTAAATATCACAGATCCGGTTGGACAGGCAGCTGTCGAGGCGGCGGAACATACAGATCAGAAAGGCCAGGAGCGTTCCGAAGAGAGCGGACAAAAGGGTGATGAGGCAGGTAACGCCGATCCCCTCCAGAGTCAGCTTCCAGCGGCGCTCGCGGAGAAAGGTCTTATCGAAGCTCTCCGCCGCAGCGGAAGCAAGGCTCCGGAGTATGGACAGAGGACTGCCCTGGGCATCCTCCGGTCCCAGATCCGATGCTTTGACGGCAAGCACCGCTCCGGCGTGATAATAGGGTTCGGAAAAATTCACGCTCTGGGCTCTTTCTTCCGTGATGGTGATGCTGCAGGCCGCCATATCGCACAGGCCGCTCTGTACGGCAGGCATGATCGCATCGAAGTTGTAGCTGATGATCTCCAGGCCGTAGCCGTATTTCTGACAGAAAAGATAGGCCGTGTCCGCGTCAAATCCGGCAGCTTTCGCATTGATCATATACATGAACGGGGGAGTATTGAGGTCGGCGGCAAGCTTTAAGGTGCCGTTTTCCGCGGAAAGAGAATTCAGGTCGGGAGGAGCCAGCACGCCCTCGTCGCCGCCGAACCATTTTTTGTCCAGCTCCGCGAGGGTCCCGTCCTTTTCCGCTTCCCGGATGAATTCGCTGAACTGCCCGCAGAGGTCCCTGCCGTGGGGACTCTTTGCAAAGGCAAAGGCGAAATCATATTTTTCGAGACGCTCCGGCAGGAAGGAAACCCCGTCGTTTTGGAGCATCATATACCGGACGGCGGGTTCGTCGGCACAGAAGGCGTCGATCCGGTTGGTCAGCAGGGCAGCCAGCATGTCGCCGTAGCTGGAAAAATAGAGGATCTCCGGATCCTCGATATTGGCAAGGATCGACTGATCATAGGTGGTTCCCGTCGCGGAGCCGATCCTTTTTCCCGCATAGTCGGCAAACGTCCTGGCAGCGGCAGTGCCTTCGCCGGAGGCTGCGTCCTGTCCGTCCGTCCCGGTGTAAAGAAAATAAATGATCATCGCAGCGATCAATATCAGGATGACCAGAATGATTCGATCTGCTTTTTTCAGGGATTTCATGATGTTTTCCGTGCTTTGCCTCGATTGCATTGTGATTTCATTATAACATGATATCAGGGTCAAAAGATCATAATGCGTTCAAACTTGATTGAAAAGCATTAGGACTTTTTGACCCTAATATCATAACATTTGCAACGATGTTTGCAAGAAGAAAGCCCGTAAAAAGCGAAAGGCAGAGCTGCCGGATGTGTTTACCCTACAGCCGCAAGCACCAGCGTGATCGTGACCACGGAGAGCAGAGTACTCCAGGCTATGCCGTAGGTCAGGGTTTCGGTGGGGAGCTTTCTTTCGTGGGAGAGCATGAGAGGCATGTTTCCTGCGGGAACCGCGGCCATGATCGTAAGCACCGTGGCCATCATCTGGCCGACTCCCAAAAGCTTCAGCAGAAAGCCGATGGCGATGGGAACGATCAGAAACCGGATAAATACGAAAAGATGCAGCCTCAGATTGCCCAGAAGCTTCCTTACGCTGATGGCGGAGAAGGAAACTCCCAGCACCACCATGGAAAGAAAGGTGGTGGAGCTGCCGGCATAGGTGACGGCCCTTGTGATGACCTCCGGGAAGCGGATGTCAAACCAGTAGACGATGACCGCCAGCAGGCCGATCACAAACCCCGGTGTCAGGATCTTGACAAAACGGAACTTCTCCTTATCTCCTCCGCTTTTGGAAAGCACCCAGATCCCGTGGGTGTAGATCAGCAGCACATAAAGCAGCGTGAAGATCGTCACATAGATCACGGCGGAGTCCCCAAGAAGGGCCTGCACCAGAGGAATGCCGATAAAGCCGGCGTTTCCGTAAACGCACATCATGTGGTAGGCGCTGCTGTCCACCCGGTCTGCATGCATCAGGCGGGGGATCAGAAACCCCAGGAGGATGAGGATCCCGTAGATCATCGCGCTTAAGGCGAAGGTAAGCAGCACCTCCCGGTGGGAGGCCTTGTTTGTATCATTCAGGCAGCTGGAGAGCATCAGCATCGGATTGCACAGGTTGGTGATCAGCGCCGAGATATGCTTCGCCGAGCTTTCATCCACGATATCCTTCTTATATAAGAGCAGCCCCGTTGCGATCAGGATCACGAACACGATGAGCTGCTTGATCACAACAATAATCTCCATCAGGCAGGTCCTTTCTTTTTCTGCATTATTGCCGGGGAAAAGAGACGGCATATTCCCGCTAAATTTTAGCCGAAGTTTCTTCCGGATGCAAGAAGTTTGGGGGTGATCGTATCGAAAGGAGAAGGAAGAGGACTGGATTTATTGAATTTTCGGCGATTTTACTGTAGTATTTATAGTTAACGGCTTTATCGGAAGACTTATCACGGATTGATAAAGCCTTATTGCCGGAGCGTTATTAAGGGGCTTCGGCATAATGGAAGGATATACAGACATGCAGTTAAAAAAAACATCCGGATCGGAAGCCCCGGTGCAGGAAGAGAAGGAGCCGGAGCAGGAACCGGCCGGGCAGGAAGAGAAGGAGCCGGAACAGGAACCGGCCGGGCAGGAAGAGAAGGAGCCGGAACAGGAAGCCGCGGATCAGGAACCGAAGGAGCCGGAAGTAGACAGAGAGCCTCTTATCCGGTTTGAGAATGTGGGAAAGATCTATCAGACGGGACAGATCGTCTACGAGGCGCTCCACGATGTGAACCTTGAGGTCATGGAGGGAGAGCTGGTGGTGATCCTTGGGCCCAGCGGTGCGGGCAAGAGTACCCTCTTAAATCTCCTTGGGGGACTGGACGGCGCCAGCAGCGGGAAGATCTATTTCGGAGGCGAGGATATCACAGCCTTTGACGACAGGAGGCTGGGGAAATTCCGCGCCGTGGACGTGGGGATCGTCTTTCAGTTTTACAATCTGGTGCCCACTCTTACCGCATACGAGAATGTGGACCTGATGCAGGATCTGGGAGTGAAGATCATGGATCCCATGAAGGCCCTTGAGATGGTGGGGCTTGCGGACCGGAAGGACAATTTCCCCTCCCAGCTCTCCGGCGGGCAGCAGCAGAGGATCTCCATCGCCCGGGCCATCGCGAAGATGCCGAGGCTCCTGCTCTGCGACGAGCCCACAGGCGCCCTGGATACCAACACCGGGAAGGAAGTGCTGAAGACCCTGCAGGATCAGAGCAGGGTATATCACAAGACCGTGGTGATGGTCACGCATAATTCCCTCTTTGCCGACATCGCGGACAAGGTTGTGTGGGTCAAGAACGGGACGGTGGTGGATGTGACGGTAAACGAGGCGCCGAAGGAAGCGGATGAACTGAACTGGTAAAACGGAAGTTTTTTATAAGACATCATAAGAGCGGAATGATTCCGAGCAGGAGGTATAAAAGTGAAAAAGATCATTAAGGCAGCAGTGATCATCATCCTGTGCCTTGCGGCAGCGGGAGCCGGTCTCTGGTATTATCTGACACCGGATACGGTTTCGGTGGTCCTCGCCGATAAGGGAAGTGTTTCTCCAGTCCTGGCCGGAACGGGAAAGCTGGAGGGAGGAAAGAAGCTTACGATCTATTCGGATGTGAGCGGCGTGATCGACGAGCGCTTTGTGGAAACCGGACAGAGGGTGAAATCCGGGGATCCGCTTCTGGGCTATGCCGGAGAGAGCCAGCAGAATCAGGTGGATCTTATGACAAACGATGTGGAGTACAGCGAAAAGATCCTGAACGCCGCCTCCGGAAGCCGGGCGGAATATCAGAAAAAGATCAACGATGCCACCCAGAAGATCAAGGAGTGCGAGCAGGTATATGCCCTGCTTGAGGCCCAGTCCATGTCCCTGACCTCCGGCAGCTACAACGCGGATTATTATATTAAGGAAAAGCGGAAATACAACGAGAGCGATATCAACAAGCTGCAGGAGGATGTGCAGGAAAAGCAGAGCGATCTGGCAAAGGTGGAGGCGGACTTAAAGGCTGCCGAGCTGAAGGAGGATACCTCCCATGTGGATGAATTTATCAGAAGGGCAAAGGGATATCAGGATGATATCGCCGATCTGAACGAGAAGATCGCGAGGCTTCAAAGGGACAATATCTGCCTTCCGGAGGAGGGGATGGATCCGGCGACCCACGACAGATACCTGGTGATCCAGAACAATCTGGAAACGGTCATGAGGATCTGGACGGATGCCAAGACCCAGAAGGATACCGCCCAGTCCATGCTCACGGCTTATAAGGAGATCGTGGCGGACGAGCATCAGGTGGAACACAACAGGATCACGCTCTCCCAGGCGGAGACGGAGCTGATGCGCGCCTCGGCGGGAAGCATCGCACCCGAGGACGGGATCATCACAAACTGCCTCGTGGGCGTGGGCGCATATGTGGAAAAGGGCGTGCCGATCTTTGAAATGCAGACGGACGACAGCTATAAGGTAAAGATGATGGTGTCCAAGTACGATATCTCCTCCGTAAAGGAGGGGCAGGAGGCGGACATCCGGATCGGAAACCAGCAGTACTTCGGCTGGGTATCAAGGATCAGCCAGGCAGCGGAAAACGACGCTTCCGGAAAGGGCAAGGCGAGCATCGAGATCGGCGTGATGACCACGGACGATCTGATCGTGGGCCTCGATGCCGATGTGACGCTGATGCTTCAGATGGCGGATAATGTACTGCGCGTTCCCACAGAGGCGATCTATACGGATGACGGAGGCTCCTTTGTTTATGTGATCAATGACGGTGAGATCGCGAAGCAATACGTGACCATCGGACTGAAGGACAGTGAATATACCCAGGTGGAGGGCATCGAAGAGGGAACCCATGTGGTGAACGATCCCGCCGCGGCTTCGAATCTGGGAGAGGAAGTAAAGGAAGAACTGATCGAGGAGTAAACGGATGATCAACATAGAAAAATGGTTTGGAAGATCCACCCTTCGCAACATACTGGCCGGTGTTCTGGTGACGGCCTTCTTTGTGGGAATCGTATTGATGTATTACAGGCTGCTCTATGAAGAAAGGCGCAGCAATATCATCAAGGATGGTGAAGCCGCCGCCAGCCGGTCTGCCACGGAGTTTGACAGATATCTCTCCACGTATACCGACTCCATCAAGCTTTCTGCCTATACCCTGGATGAAATGATCCGGGAAAGAAAAAGTGACGAGGAGATCCAGGCCTTTCTTGTGGAGGAGTCCACCGCCATCCGGAATGCCATCATCGAGAATGCCACCGGTCTTTACGGATATATCAACGGAAAGTTTTACAGCGGCACCAACTGGGAGCCGCCGGCGGATTATGTGGCCACGGAGCGGCCCTGGTACAAAAAGCCCATGGCAAACAGCGGAAGGATCACCATCCTGGAGCCCTATGTGGATGTCCAGTCCGGAAATGTGATGCTGGCTCTGGGCAAGACTCTGGTAGACGGATTCAGCGTGCTTTCC
>CACZNS010000079.1 GCA_902782575.1 uncultured Lachnospiraceae bacterium | reverse complement strand
GTAAAGCTTCGCAAGCTCCTTTGCAGCCTCTTCACTATCCGTGAGAGCCACAAGCTCCGCCTCTGCCGTATTGGCGGAAACCTCCTCCGCCACGGCCGGGCTGGGCTGCAATGCATTTTCATTGATCCCGCTGCATCCTGTCATAAAGGCAGTCCATAAAAGAATCCAGGCTATCATAACCGTTTTTCCCATCCCTTTATATTAACCGATTTCAAAGCCTTTTGGCAACTGTTTTACTTCACCCAGGCACCGTCCAGGAGCTGCCCCTGATAGGCGCCGTTCCGCTGAAGGATCTTGAAATTCAGGGTTTTCATACCGGCGTAATCCTTCAGTCCTCTGATCATTACCTTCGCCATGCCGGGACTTACATTGTTGAAGTAACAGCTGACTTCAAAATCCGTTCCCTGTACCAGGGTTTTATCCAGATAGAGTGCATTCTTCAGATCATTTTCCGTAAGGATCACCGACTTTCCGGTATATTCCTTTACGGCAACGGGGCTGGATGCCTTCGCTTTGCTGATGGAGGCGGATCCGGGGTAGTAGCGGAAGGATACGGTACAGGTTCCTTTATAGGCCCCTTTTCCGTTCACCGTGACCTTCGCGACTCCGTTCTGATCCGGCCGTGTGTAGCTTACGACCGTAAAGTCGCCTCCTCCCAGCTTCTTTCCGTTTGTGTCGACGATGGTCACTGCAGGCTTTTTGTAAGTATTGTTCTTACTCTCCGTATCGGACGCCGTCACCTGAAGGCGGCTGATATCCTGCTGTGTGACGCTGCAGGTGAGCTTCACGGAGGATTTGTATTTCCCCTTGCCCTTTACGGTGATCACTCCCTGCCCGGGCTTTGAGAAATTTGCATAGCTTAAGGTATAATCCGTACCGGCCTTCAGCAGGGTATCCCCGTCCTTTACCGTTACCCCGGGCTTCAGGCCGCCCTTCACGTAAGGTACGGATCTGCTGTATAGATACGAATAAGACCCTCCCGATGTCAGCACCTTTCCCTTTGAGATCGTGAAGGAAGCCGCCTTGCTGCCCGCATAGCCTCCGCTGTTTCCCGGCACCGCGCTCAGGATGACCCTTGCCGTTCCGGGCTCCACATTATTGCTGATCTCCGATATCACATAGTCCGTACCGTACCGGAGTGTTTTCCCGTTAAGCTTTACGGTTACGGCATTGCTCTTCGGGATGATCTCACTTCCCGTATAGAGATAGCTCTTCGGATTGATGGCAACGGAGGCATTGGAAAGCAGGAGCTTTTTATTATCCGTCACGGTGATCTGCGCCGTGGCGGAGCCCCTGAAGTTTCCGCTTGCGGGCCTGACCGTTGCGGTGTATGTTCCGGCCTGCTGTACCGTCTGGCTGTAGGTTACGGTAAAGTCCTTCGCGGGAAGGGTTTTTCCGGTGGCTGCCATGGTGATAAGGGGCACGGGAGTTAAGACCCTTCCGGTGGCTGCCACGCCGGTACCGCTTACAAGCACATCCGTTCCGAGCTCCGCCGGAGTGATGGTAAAGGACAGGGTTTTGGGAGAGGTCTGCTTATAATTTCCCTTAAAGGTAACCGTAACGACAGCGTTCCCCGCGTCCTTATTGCCGTAATACGCTACGGTATAGTCTGTCTTTTCCGTAAGCTTCCTGGTTCCGTCATACACATGGACCTCCGGCTTCAGGGCCGAGCCCGTATAGGTGTAGGATCTCATAAGGCCGCTGATCCAGATCTTCGAATCCGTGGTAGTGATCCCGCCGGCCTCCTCCGTTACGGTGGTCTCCACGGTCTGTCCCCCTACCGTGACCGTGGTCGTTTCGGTGGTATTTCCCTCGGGATCGGCAGTCTTCTCTGTCTTCGCATCCATCACCTGTTTCCCGTCTGCCGTTGTATCCTCCACCAGATCGCCGTAATCCGTGGTGTCCGGGATCCTCTCGATGGACGTGGTATAGCTTTTGCCGCAGCGCTCGCAGGTATGGGTGGTGATGCCCTCCGTGAAAACCGTGGGCTCCTTCGTGACCACCGCGTTGTATTTATGATTTTCCGGATCGATGGGAATGGTCTCCCCCCGCTCTATGAGCCCTCCGCAGTCCGTACAATAGGTATCGCCCGTGTATCCGGCTTTCGCGCAGGTGGGCTCCAGGACATTCCGAAGCTCCGTATGCTGATGCAGGCAGTCGATGACGGTCAGCGTGACGGTGATGCTGTAATCTTCATAATTCGTGGCATTTGTTACGGGTACCGTTACGGTCGCGGTCTTATTCACATTGGATGCGTCATCCGCAAACCGCCAGGAAAGGCTTTTGTCTGATATGACCGGTGTTCCGTTTAAGACCTGTGCCGTATCCGTTACCTGCGGTGCCTGAAGCCGTCCTCCCGGAGCGATCAGGGCGGACAGATCTGCCGTGCCGGACATCCCGTATCTGGCCGAGCCGGAAGCCTGTTCATTGGAATGAGAGGTCTTTTCAATGTTATAGTCCAGGGTGGCGGATCCCGTAAAATTCGCGGCGGAAGTCTTTGCGGAAACCGTTAAGGTATAATGCCCGGCATTGGTCCCCTTGTTTCCGGTCACTGTGTAGTCCGCAGCCGGGACCGTGATCCCGCCAAGCACCACTGATGAAACGGTCTGCGTCTGCTCCCTTTCATTGTAGGTAAGCGAAGGACCGGGCGTGATTGTGGCATTCGCGATATCCGCTTTGGAAATACTGATCTGCCAGTCCGTGCCTGTAACCTCCGCCGCCGCGTAATCTGCCGTTTCTTCGGTTGTGATCTTTACCTGATATGTCCCGGCGTCCTTCGGCAGCTCGGAAAGGTAGTCTCCCGGCTTTCCATCCTCGCCGATCCTGGCATATACCGTACCGGTGATCTGCGGTCTGCCCTCCTTTGGTGAAAGGGAAGCTCCATGCCCCGTACCGTCGTAGACTCCGGTATACCCTGTAAAGGTATAATCATTTACGGAAAGGCTCCTTTTTCCATCCTCTGTAAAGGCACTGATTTCAAAATTACCGTTACCATTTTCTTTGTGGGAACTGAGGCTGTTCAGATCCTGCCAGCGCGTCTGATCAAACGCCGGGTCATCCGGGGCTCTGTAATAGCCCAGATACGACTCCTTTGCATTCAGGCCCACCCGCTCTTCTCTTTGATTTACGAGCACACCGGAGTTGTCTTTATACTGAACAGTATAATTTCTCTCTATGCCTGCACTTATTCCGATTCCGAACTCCACGATCACGGAGAAAGCGCATCCGGGCTCAAGCATCGTTTCATTGGTAAGCGGGATGGAATACCGTCCGGGGTAAGGTATCTGAAGGCTGCTCTGATGATCCAGAAGGGTGCCGTCAGCAGGAGAAGAAAAACCATCCTTCAGCTTATATACCCAGATCTCGGCAGTTGTTTGCGAAAAATTATTGGTTGGAGTAATAAATGAAACCTCTCTGACCTTCTGAAGAGTCTCCGAGGTCTCCGGTACCCTGAAAACATTGGCTGATCGTACGGGTGTCTCGCTGCCATCTGACCATTTGGTTTTCCCATATGATGCCCTGGTGCTGGTCTGGGAATTCAGATAATAATCATGCTTATTATCATCCTCCGAAGTCTTCCTAAATACATAAGCATAGGAAGTGGGGGAAAGACTTTTGTCATAATAGGAAAGCCAGAAATAGCGGTTAAAGCTTAAGATATCGCGGCCGCTGTCGGGCGTTGCCCAGCTGTTTCGCACCAGCCAGGCTCCGTTTCCTTCCGGCTGATAGGAAAAATTTTCCTTCGGAAAATTATCGTCCCAGCCCACTGCGGTCACGGCATGATTTATTGCCGTGCTTTCGGGGTTATAAAAGCAATTATATGTGCTTTTATAATAGTTGCTCGTATCTCCGCTGCGACCGGTTCCGCTTGTATTGAAACAGACCCCGACGGCGCCGTGCTCCCGGATCCAGTTCTGTGCATGCTTCCGCCCTGTCTCTGTCTTAATGTTCAGATAATACGCATCCGTCAGATGGAGCTCGTCCTTTAATTCCACATCATTCAGGCTGTCCCAGTCTACATTTGTAAAATCAGTGCCGGAAGGATAGATGGCCGTCGCCTCCGCTGCCACCCCTCTCCAGCGGTTTAAGGTGCAGGCGGCATCGTCCAGATTTCCCCCGAGATCAAGGGTTTTCGCCTCATTCGTCTCCTCTTCCTTCGTTTCGCCATTTACTCTGTAATAGGTGACGGTGTCTGCATCCTGGTCGGAATAGGGATTTTTTCCGCTATGATAAGTGTAATAAGAAAGGTGGCGCTCGCTGTAGTCCACAGTGGAAGCTGCTGCCAGCGGAGCGGAATCCCTGCTTTCTTTGTAAAACTCGGCCAGGGCGGTGGCCGTATGAGCCCAGCAGGAGCCGTAGCTTCCCTGATTCCTTGTGGGTGGAAGTGCCTGAAGTGCAGTCACTAAATTGGAATCGGCAGGATAAGCCGCCGGCAGATCATCTTCGATTGAGACCGGCAGGGCTCCCGCCTCCACCTCTTCGGAGGAGAAGATCCGAAGAGGACCGTTCTCCTGCTTGTTTTCCTGAAGCATTTCTTCCGCCATCTGAGGTGTCAGGGAAGGATCGATCTCCGGCAGGTTCATTTCCCATTCAGGCGCCTCATAGCCCGTTCCCTCCTGCACCGTGACCACAAAAGGATCGTCTCCTTCTGCCCCGATCTCCAAATCCGCTGCGATACGGACGGCTGCTGTGGTGCCTTCCACGGCTGCTGCAGTGTCTTCGGCGGCTATTGCGGTGCTTTCCGCGGCTGCTTCGGTGTCTGTGGCGGCTATTGTGGTGCTTTCGGCGGCTGCTTCGGTGTCTGTGGCGGCTGCGGTGGCTTTTTCGGCGGCTGCTTCGGCGTCTGTGGCGGCTGCGCTGTTTTTTGCGCCGGTTTCTTCCTGCACCACGGCTTCCCCGGAAGTATCCTCACTCCCTGCGGCGGGTGCGGCATAAACCGCAGAAAGCAGCGAAGGATCCTGCGGCAGCAGGAGCACCGCTGCGAGCAGGATGGAAAGAAGTTTTACGGAAAATTTTCTGTTTTTCATGTGAATCCTCCAGCTGAAGCGATTTGCGCTGAAGCACGCGACGGGAAATACGCGAAGGCGATTTCTCGTCCGCGATCAGGCGATCTGAGCTCCGGCTCAAATTAGGTACCCTGCCTCATTTTGTATAAGTCGGGGACAAAATACCTTTTGACCCCAACATCATAATATGGAACCGGCACAATCACCCGGTCAATTGACCCCAGCATCATAATATAAGAACCGGCACAATCACCCGATCAATTGCCCGGCTGCCGCTTTGTCATCAATCGATGATGCCAACGGAAGGCTCCGATCCAAACCACTATATATTGTACCGTTTCCTGTATGAGACGGTCAAGTGCGCTGTCTTCGGCGCATACCGGTCAGGTGTGCTGTCTTCGGCATGAACCGGTCAGGTGTGCTGTCTTCGTCTCATAACGGTCAGGTGCGCTGTCTTCGGCTCATAACGGTCAGGTGTGTTGGTCCTTCCGGTACATCTCATCCGGTGTCCGGGCGCGGTTTTCCTGCTTCATAAGAGATGCCCGCTTCACGGAGCCGTAGCCGTAGCGGGCGCGGACGGAATCCAGGGCGGCGTTCAGCTTTTCCAGCTTTTCATTCCGCTCGTTGTCAAAAAGCGTCATCTGCACAGGGCCCTTCTCGGCAGCCCTTGAGCAGGATACGCCCAAAAGCCTTAAGGGCTGGCCCTTCCAGAGTCCCTGAAACAGCCTGCACACATTCTCATAGATTACATCGGTAATATCCGTCGGATCGGCCAGTGTGATCTGTCTGGAGGAATTCACAAAATGATCATCCCGGAAATAGACCGACACCGTACTGATCACGGAATGGTCTGCCCGGATCCGCACCGCCACCGTCTCCGTAAGGGAAAGCAGGATCATCCGTGCCGTCTCTATGTCGGTCACATCCTCTCCCGTGGTCGTTTCGTTGCTGTAGCCCTTGTTATCCGGAGTACGCCTGGAAAGCAGGGCTCCGTCGTCGATCCCGTTCGCGAAATTCCAGACCATATCCCCCATCTTGCCCAGGTAATTGGAGAGCATCCTCCGATCCGCCGCGGCAGCGTCCCCGATGGTCAGGATCCCGACGGAATTCAGCTTTGCGGCCGTCTTTTTGCCTACAAAAAAAAGATCACCGATCGGAAGGGGCCACATTTTCCCGGGGATCTCTTCTTCAAACAACGTATGTACGCGGTCCGGCTTCTGGAAGTCGGAGGCCATCTTGGCCAGGAGCATGTTGGGAGCCACGCCGATATTGACGGTAAATTTCAGGGTATCCCGGATCTCGTCCTTAAGCCTTAGGGCAAACTCCACCGGATCCCCGTAGAGCTTCCGGGTACCGGTCATATCGCAGAAGGCCTCGTCAATGCTGAACTGATAGACCTCCGGCGCATAGCCTTTCAGCAGCTGCATCAGCCGGTTTGACTGCGTATTGAAATATCGGAAATCCGGCGAAGCCAGTACCAGCCTCGGGCATTTCCGCCTGGCCTGCGCCACCGGCTCTCCGGTCACGATCCCGAACTTCTTTGCCGGAACGGACTTCGCAAGGATGATGCCGTGCCGCCTGCTCTCATCTCCGCCCACCGCCGACGGGATCGTGCGCAGATCCACGCCCTCAGGATCCTCCTCCAGACGTTTCAGCGCGATCCAGCTTAAATAAGCGGAATTCACATCCACATGGAAAAAGACAGGCTGAACTCCGCCCAAGGTCAGACCTGCTTTGCCACGACCACGAAACGGCCGTTTTCCGTCTGATACGCGCAGGTTACCAGTGTGATCAGGGAGTCTCCGTAGCTTGCGCTCACTCCGGTATCATAGAGGGACTTGTGCTTGAACTGCTCGACGGCATCGTCAAACTCCGCCTTGTCTGCCGCGTCAATGAAATTATAGAACTTGAAGCAGTCCTCGTCCGAGTAATACACCCTGTCATAAAAGGCCGCGATCACCTGATAATTGCGGGTTTCATAGAGGGAATCAAACTCGATCAGCGGATGCTCCTCGTAAAAGGATTGCTTCTGATATTTCATGATGGAGGCAAACATCCTGCCGCTCTTCATGTTGTGGCCGTAGATGATCAGATTGTCGCTGTCCTTATCTTCCTCCGATTCCACGCTGCAGCGCGCATCCACGAAGGGGACGCCGTTCGGATCGTACTCATGCCCGAAGGAGGTTTTCAGATATCTCTCCGGATCCTGCGGGGTATGCATGACCGGATAATCGACCGCGGTATCGTCGATCGTGATCCAGCCTACAAAGTCGCTGTTTTCTGCCGCCAGGTCCTTATAGTAGGAAAGGATCTCCTTTTTGCTGTCCAGAGTATGCTTCTTTTCGGCCAGGGCCTCGGATTTGAAGGTGGGCCGCATCGCCCTCTCCCTCTGCTCGATGGCTTCCGCCACGGTAAGCTCCTCATGCGGGCACACGACCACACATAAGCTCGTAAACGCCACGGAAAAAATGATGCCGAAGATGATGCTGACCACCATTCCCGGCGTCATCAGCTCCAGTCTTTCCCGGATCCTCCATATGAACTTGTGATATGCAAGTGCCGGTCTCATTTTTCCTTTCTGCCGTACCGCTGTATGAGTAGTACGGATATTCACAAGAATCTGAAGGTTTTGCTTTTAAACCTATACCTCCGGCGCACCGTTTAAGGTTTTGCTTTCAAGCCCATACATCCGGCGCACCGCTGCATTTATGAGTGTTATGCTTTTTACAGACCATCGATTTTCATCGGAACATCCATGATCGTATTTTACCGGACTCTCACGAAGGGAGAAGCGTGCGCTGCGGAATGCGGTGCTCTTGCATTCATTTGCGATTCCTCTCATAAGAAGTCTTGAGAATCTGATCATTTCTTTCAAGCTTCAACCCCCGTGTGAAAGGTCGTTGACCTTTATTTGATGTGGAAGAATATCTTCCAGAAAGGTCTTTCATCCACCAGATCATCATAGGTCTTCGGCACGCCGTCAAGCGATCTGGTAGAACTGCCGGAGCCCCCGGCCCCCGTAGCCGAGCTGGAGCTTTTCTTGGTAGAGGAGCTGCTGGTAGCGTTGGTTGTTTTTGCATCACTATCAGACGATGAACTAGAATATCCTACTCCAAACTCCGTAAAATGATCCGTTGTGAATTTGACACAGATTTTCCCTCCGCGGCTAGTCCAAGAAGGCTTTTTACTCTCCACCTTTATATTTCCTTTATCATCTTCCGTGGTAGTATATACAACAGGGGCTCTATTTGTTGTACTGCTGAATGGTGTTGGTAAGGTTATTGTACAAGATCCGAATTCCGATTTTTCAGTTAATGGACCATTCATAGTTCCATCAGAGTCAAGCTCATATAACGAAATATCAACATAAAACGGCTCTTTAATCTTCGATGACGATGACGATGACATTAAACTGCTAATCTTATCATGTTCGGGTGTACTAGTATCTGCATCTTCGAAAACTAATACAAAAGAATCGAAATTATCAACAGACGCATGATAGGCACTAGAACTATTGGTTGGTCTATCCTCCCAATATCCAAAATCATAGTATTTACCCGGCCAAGGATAATCCGAACTGCTGGTAGGTGAGGTACTGCCGTTCTTTACAGTGATATTACAGCTGCTCACTATGTACTTGGTGGTTGCGGTACCGCTTCCTCCGGCTTCTTTTGTATAAGCTTTGCTAAGCAAAGAAAACTTGAAAGTGCCTGCCAGAGTTCCTTTTATTATGTATGATCTGCCGCTGCTGGTTACGGTAGCATACGTTGTCTTGTCTCTGCTGTAATTAAAACTCATATGGGAAGCATATTTCGACGGAACAAACACAGGAGTTATCGTTTGGGAACTGCCGACTTCAACCGTATAGCTTGTGGGATTGAAATATGCGTATCCCGGATAAACAGTCACACTTCTTGATTCCCCACCGGTTTTCGGAGTGGCTGTGATCGTAACAGGGTTTTCAGACATGCCAACCATGGTGACTACTCCATTATCGGAAACGGTTGCCACGCTTTTGTTCGAGGAATTCCAGCTGATCGTTTGATCGGCCGCCTTCGTCCCATCAGGATTCATTACTTCCCCGGTAAACTGGAATGCATACTGATATATGATCAGTGCCTCGGAACCGGAAACATAATTCCCGCTGGGCGTGATCTTAACGTATTTATCCTTTGCAGGATTCACCGTGATCGTAATGTCCTTGGGTACCGCATCCGTACCTGCCACATTTGCGGAGGCTGTCAGGGTGGCAGTCCCCACCTTCTTGGCGGTTACGTTAATGCTCTCGCCCGTAGCAGAAGAAATATCAACACAGTCGCCACCTGCTTTGATTTTCCAGGTATATGCAGGGGTAAGTCCGGCGGGTAGATTCTCGATCACCCCGGTTGCCGCGTTTGCTGAAACCACATAGGCAGTCAGTGTTTCATTTTTCGCGATATCAATCGCTATAGAATCTATATTGTTTTTGGAAACCGAATTTACGGAAACATACATCTTCCCTTTTTCGGCAGGTGTGGGGGTGCTTTTCGGTTTTACAATAATATTTGTAGACAGAGGAAGAGGCTGGGTTAAAATACCTCCCGTAATTGTCACGGTTAAAGCAGTGGTCCCCTCTTCTTTTGCCTCAATCCAAACCTCTTTATCATTGTTATTGCCGCTTACGGATGCCTTTGTGAGAGTACCGGAAGCCCATGAGAATGTGTAATCACTTGTCACATCCTTTATAAATTGCCCTGCAGAATTCTTGGAAACAGCATTGGCACTTAATTTAACGGCATCTCCGCTAACCAGTTCCTTATCACCACCAGACACATCATTATTTCCATCCAATATTCTAAACTCGATATAACCTCCATCTGCTGTATTTTGAGATACCATCTCCACTGAAGCATCCCCGGATCCTTCTTCCGCTGCGGCCTCTCCTTCTCCAGCCAGACCAGCCTCTTCGGAACCGGCCTCTTCCATAACCGCCTCTTCGCTTTCCGAAATGTAGCTGCCGTCCTCATTGCCTGAGATGGAATTATCCGGATCCGCAAACCCCTCATCGTTCTCGTTATGTGATACGGCCCTTGCCCGGATCAGCTCCTCATCCGCATCTCCGGCTGCCCAGACGGCACCGCCGATGGTCGTCATCACAATGACAAAAGTAAGAAAAGCCGTAATGTAAAGTCTTGTTCTCTCTCTCAGTTCCATAGTTGATCCTTTCTATAATGATCCCTTCCGGTATCCTGTTGAACAGTTTTCTGGTCTGAAGGAGCGTGCTTGAAAGCTCTCCTCCGCAGCGCATACTGTACCCCAAAACGCTACCCAATCATACAGAGTAATCATAACATATTCCCCGGATTTTTCAAGTTTGGCGCGTATTCTTCAAGTTTCTACAACATATAGTATCGACCTCCTGAAGAGACAACACAATATGTCAATTCTTATTTTTTTATTAAAAAGAAACAGGGGGGCGGTTCTTTTGTCCGCACTAATTCAGACAAAAGAACCGTCCCCACCAATGTCGGAAAGCCTGATCTTTTACTTTCTCCGGGCATTCAGCCGTTCCGTTGTAAAACACGATGTACTGCGGCGTCGGGATTTTTGGTAACTTTCACGATATAAATTTCACATCTTGTGCAGTATTTTTTTCAAGACCTCCGGGCAGGGTAAGGATGCATAACGGGCTATGTAACCAAATCCTGCGCTGTGGGATCAGAGAAAGAGACCGGCAGGATGTGTAGATTAATTCGTGACAGTTCATCTGTTCCGTTGTAAAACACGATGTACTGCGGTGTCGGGATCCTGATCAGCGCCGTGTTATAAAGTCTCGCATTCTGCCTTTTCAGGATCTTGCTGTACAGCTCGCCCAATGCCCAGGAAAGTTTTCTCAGATAAGATTGCCGAATTTTTCTTTATATCTGGCCAGCTCTGCCTTGTAATCCGATAACTCTGCCTTATAATCTGAAAGCTCTGCCTCTGCCGCATCGGCTCTCCGGCGTTCTCTTTCGATATCAGCTTGTCCTTCTTTCAGGCCTTTTTTCCGGCCTTCTTCCAAGCCCTCTTTC
>CACZNS010000078.1 GCA_902782575.1 uncultured Lachnospiraceae bacterium | reverse complement strand
AGATGCAACTCAACCATAAAGGAAGATCCTTTTTTATGCAACTGTCAATGTGCTATGGCGCGTACGTGCTGGGTCGCGCATCACATAAAAAAATGATTGACCCTCAAATATTAGACAGAATAAGCCAGTTTAGTGGGAAAATTTCTGGAAAATGAGGTTAGTGGGGCGATTATGATTTCAGTTATTATGTTTGGTCTATCTGTAATGGTGAAAGAGTATCTATCGCACATATTAGGAGTATAGTTTAGAACGGCGGTCTACAGTGAATATAGGGGATAGTTGTTGAATATGGCAAGATCGAAAGAACAACAGACGGTGAATAAGGCTTTGAAAAGCGGTGAAAGTAAAAATTATTTTTGGTTACTAAATTGTGTATTATTAGTAATGCTGACACTTATTTCAACATATCTGAAAGTTCGTATCGGTGAAGATGTAGATGAGGAATGTCTGATCTTTATCACGTACAGGCTCAACAATGGTGCAGTTCTTTTGAGGGATATTTGGGATGTATATCAGACAAATATGGTTCTGACAGTTCCACTTGTGCGGTTGTTCTCTCTGTTTTCTGTGGATATGTCATATCTTATGCTTTATTTGCGGATATGTTCTGTCATTTTTCAGTTTATCACAGCTTGCTTTTGTTTTTTTGTCATCCGTAGGTATTATTCCAAAATGACGGCCTTTTTTGTGGCTTTGGCTGTGGCAAATATTCTTCCCAGGGCTATTCAAAATTTTGAATATGGCTTTAACGCTGTTAATCTGATCTTGATTTCGGTTCTTTTACTGCTTGATGTCTGGAAAGGAAAGAAATCGTATTCATATATATTGATTGTTTTATCCGGCCTTTCCTACGCATTGGCTGTTTTTGCCTATCCAACGATGGTGATCAGTTTACCAGTAATGGTTTATATCATTCTTTTCAGAATAGATGATTCTAAGAGAAAGAGGATTAAATCAGTTATGCTATTTTTGGGATCATGCGGATTACTGGCATTGTTGGTGGTCGTTCTGCTCCTTCATTATATGACACCTAAAGAGATTATCGGGAATATAAAAGGAGTACTAGATTCCTCAGAGCATTCCAGACTGTTCTCATTTTTATCCAACTGGAAGGAAATGGCAAAGACTATGATTAGGTGTATTGGTCTGTTCCTGGTCTCTCTGGTCTTATCTATCCCTAGCATGCGTTCTGGGAGAAAACGTGTTGTTCCGTATGTGTATGTTGTTTTTATCTTGATTCTTGTGACAGGTTTGAATCTTACAGGTATTAGACCAAGTGGCCCGTTTGGACTTTTGGAACGCTATATGGTTGTTCTGCCTATGACTCTCTTTTTTATTGTTGATAATAAGAATAATATAGAGGTGTTTTGGTTGTTTTTTGTTATGGGTATAGGAACATATGCCGGAGCCCTTGCCGGAACTAATCTTGGATTAAAGGAAAACGCCTTATATCTAGAGCTTTCTTTGATTGCTTTCATCATATATGCAAGTACTGATGCAGAGAAGACTGAAGTCAGTGTGAAAAAGGATATATATACCAGCTTTAAGCGTGTGGCTGTGGTTCTATTTATACTGGAACTGATTTTTTCAAAAGGATATTTTGTGCGTGTAGATGGGACAAAACCTGCAAATATATTTGAAAAGAGAAAAGAATGTGAGATCAGTATCCTTCAAGGTATAAAAAACTACGAGGAATCTGTCGACTCAAAGAGTGACAAGACAAAGTATATAGACAGTAGTACAGAGCAAAACAAGACATATGCATATATTGGAGCCGAGTCAGTTTCCTTTTTTTATTTTAATGGGAAACTTGTACAGCCGCAGTACAATTCTACGATCAGCTGTGGACATCAGTGGGTGAGTTACTATGAGCAAAACAGAGAACTGCCGGACTATCTGTTCATAGATAGAAACAGTTTTCCGGATCCGGAGAGTTTTTACATGACAGAATTTGGAAAAGAAGTCAAAAATTTATATAACGAAGATTTGAGTTTGTCCAATGGACTTATGATTGTTTTGACACATAAATTATAATGGGAAATACGTTATGAAGAAGTTGTTTTCTGTATTGATAAATATCTATAAAAAGTATGGAAATTTGTTTCAGGGTAAATTTTTTTATGTTTTTATCCTTTTTTACAAGCATCAGCGTGAGTGGGGAACCAACAGGGCCATAGTGTATGTTCTGAGGGAAATTCTGCATATTCATATGATCAAAGGCAGAAATAAGGTGTCTGCGATAGGTAAGATGCTTGAAGAAGCCAGAATCAAATTTGGCTATACCGACAGTCTGTTTGTTTACCCTGTAGATGAGTGCGTTACTTTAAAGCTTAAGGGAAAGATATTGGGTAACTGTTGCGTGAATTATTCGAAGATAGTAAATGGTTCTCTTGAAGCTCTGAAAATGAATGAGTCGGATCCGTTTTCACTTGCGAATGATTCTCTGATTGGTCATATTGAAGCGTATACAGACAGGATAATTGCGTCAATTAGAACGTCGGACCTTAGCAATAAAGATTTGATCATTAATAATTTGAGTGATATACGAACAAAAGAGGCAGATACATTTGAAGGAGCTCTCCAGAGGATTCTCTTGATAAATGCTATCCAGTGGCAGACGGGACATATTCTAGTGGGTTTGGGAAGGCTTGACGTTGTGTTGGACAGGTTTTCGGATGATGAAAGATCTGATGAAGAACTTAAGCCGATAATAAAGGATTTTCTACGACAGCTTCATGAGTATTATTGTCTGAAGAGTAATGCGTTGATGGGGGACACGGGACAAATTATTATTTTAGGTGGAGCTACCCAGGATGACGGGTATTTTAACAACAGATTTACAGGTTTGTTTATCGATGCTATAAGGGAACTGAGAGTGCCTGATCCAAAGGTTTTGGTCAGGATCTCATCCAAAACACCGGATTCGATCTGGGAAAAACTCGTCGACCTTATTATGGCGGAAAGCGGCAGCCCTCTGATCTCAAATGATGATGTTGTGATTCCCTGTATGCTAGAATTCGGATATTCAAAAGAGGAAGCTTATGGATATACAACCTCAGCCTGCTGGGAGCCGATGCCGAGCGAGGGCTGTGAGCAGAATAATATTGTATCTGTTAATTGCCTGAAACCGTTTGACATTGTCTCCGAAAAGTTAATGGAGAAAGAGCCGGACTCTTTTGAGGCATTTTTGGACCTTTATTTTGCCGGGCTGGAAAAGCATGTAAGAGATATTCTGGAATATATAGACAGTATTGATTGGGAAGAGGATCCGCTAATCTCTATGTTTAATACCGCTGCTAGACAGAAACATATCGATGTAGCTTTTGGTGGTGGAAAATCAAATAATTACGGCCTTTTGACGGTGGCAATGGGAAATGTCGTTAATTCTTTGATAAATATACGAAAGCTCGTATATGATGATCATATCATTTCCTTGCAGGAACTGAATCGGATCAGAAGGGGTGATTTTAGAGGACGTACTGATATAAAGGAATTATTATCCAAAATGCCCAAAATGTTTGGAACTGATGGATCGGATGTTATTTCGATGGTAAATATGATAACGAGTAAAATGCAAATGATTGTTTCGGAGTACAGGAACAGGTTTGGCGGAAAAATAAAGATAGGCTTGAGTTCTCCGCATTATATCATGAATTCGACTGACCATCCGGCTTCATTTGATGGACGAGGGAAGGGGGATCCGTTTACTGTTCATATTTCAAATGACCATGCTTCGGATCATCTTGGACTCATAAATTTTGCAAGCGGACTTGATTATGGAAATGCTAGGTTTAACGGTAATGTAGTTGATATGCTAGTATCACCGGCGCTTTTAAGCGACCCCGTACAAAAGGATAAATATATTTTTTTACTCAGACAGGGGTTTAAGCGGGGAATGTTCCAATTGCAACTAAACTGTATTTCAGCGGATATATTAAGAAAGGCAAAAGCAGATCCAGAAGGATTTCCTAATCTTATCGTCAGAGTATGGGGATTTAACGCCTATTTTGTGCAGCTTCCTAAAGAATATCAAGACTATCTGATAGAGAGGGCACAGTGTTATGAAAGAGCTTCTTGATATACAGCGTTTCAGCCTTCATGACGGCGACGGTATTAGGACAACAGTTTTCTTGAAGGGCTGTCCTTTGCATTGTCCATGGTGTGCAAACCCTGAAAATCTTGTCAATGCTCCCTTTTATTATGTGGATGGGTCTTGTTGTATCAAGGGTGAAAAACAATGCATTTTAAGCGGCACTTGTCCGGGAAAGGACCTTAGTGATACAGGGGAGTTGTACAAAGACTGTCAGGTAGAGGCGGTCAGATCTTTTGGAAAATATTATTCACCGGAAGAATTGATGGAGATTATCCTAAGGGATCGTATTTATTATGAAAACGGCGGAGGCGTGACCTTTTCCGGTGGTGAACCGCTTTTGCATGTGGATTTCCTTGCAGATGTATGTGCTATACTAAAACGAACTGATATTAGTATTGGATTTGAAACATGTCTTTTTGTCGGGGATGAGGGAATGAATCTGTTAAGGAGTTATGCGGATTTCTCTTTTGTGGATGTGAAGATTCTTGAAAGGGGAGCATGCAGGGAGCTATTGGGTGGTGATCTGGGATTGTTTTTGAAAAATATTGAAAAAATAAGGGATATCAGAAACAGGGTCATCTTTAGGATCCCTATAGTTCCGGGGATAACGGATGGTGTGGAGAATCTTGATCTTATCAGAAAGCTGATCGGAGATTTTTGCCCGCTCCGGGTAGAGTTGTTCGGAGTTCACAATCTTGCCCGGGAAAAATATCGGATATTGGGGATTCCATTTACGGAGTTTCAAGCACCTAAAAGCAGTGAAATCAAAGGGATTCTGGATTATCTGAAAGAAGAAGGGATAGATGTAGTAGCAATCGGCATCTAATACAATGGTTCTGTAAAATGATCTTTGATTAAAGAATCCATGTGGGTTAAAAAATGTTCTACTTATTAAGGAGCCTCCATGCACAGACTATATGAAAATGAAGATATAACGGTATTTTGGGATTCGGACAGGTGCTTTCATGCAAGGAAGTGTGTTACGGGCTGTCCGAAGGTCTTTGATTTTATGAGAAAGCCCTGGATCGATCTGAATGGAGCGGAGAATCCGGATATCTGGAAGACAGTGAAAAGCTGTCCCTCCGGGGCACTTGATATTGTCTATAATCATGGTATTAAGATCGGATTTGAAGAGGAGAATCACCGCAGCACGGCATATGACGGAGAAAAGCTGATCGGTGAGTGTGATTACGAGGATAACGGAGAAGAGTTTGTTATTTATCACACAGAGGTTGACCCTGCATACGGTGGGAAAGGGATCGCGAGGAGGCTTGTCTTTAAGGTGGCAGAGGCGGCGGAGAGAAGGAAAAAGCGAATCGTCCCGGTCTGCTCCTATGCGGTAAAGGTTCTGCAGAATGACAGGGAAAATGGCAGGCATAACGGAGAAATAAATACGGGAGAGCAGGAACGACCATGAACCGCAGGATCCTTCTTGTCCATAATCATTATAAGATCCCCGGCGGGGAAGATACGGTTGTGGAGAATGAGAAAAGGCTCATGGAGGAGCATGGCTATCGGGTGATCCTTTATACCCGCCATAATAAGGAGATCGATGGGATGAGCCCGGGGCAGAAGGTGAAAGCTGCCCTTGGTTTTATTTATTCCTTCCGGACGAAACGGGAGATCACGGAGATGATCCGCAGGGAAAGGGCAGATGCGGTGATGGTTCACAACACGCTGAGCCTGATCAGCTCGTCCGTTTATGATGCGGCCTTAACCTGCGGCGTGCCGGTGATCCAGGTCGTTCATAATATGCGTCTGCTCTGTCCGAATGCGCTTTTTTACCGGGACGGACAAATATGCGAGGATTGTGTGAGGCAGGGGCTTCACTGTGCGCTAAAGCACAGCTGCTATCGGGGAAGCCTCTGGCAGACTTTTATTTGCGTGGCAGCAATGAAATTTAACCGTGTACGGGGGATCTACGGAAAGCTGAGGTATATCTGCCTCACGGAATTCAGTCGGGAAAAATTGCTGCAGCTGAAGCAGATCCGGCCGGAGCAGGTCTTTATCAAACCGAATTTTACGGATTATGCCGGAGAATGGATCCCGTTTGAAAAACGGAAGGACCGGATGATCTTTGCAGGCCGTCTGGATGAGCTGAAGGGCCTGGATGCGATCCTTACGGCATGGAAACTGCTGAAGTCGAGCGGGCAGGTCCCGGAGCTGCTGATCGCAGGCAGCGGGCCGATGGAGGGGCGCTGCAGGGATTATATTAAAGAGAACGGGCTTGACTGCGTCCGTATGGTCGGGCGGAAGACACAGCAGGAGGTGCTGGAGCTGGTGGGGGATTCAAAGGCTCTTTTATTGCCGACCAGACTTTATGAGGGCTTTCCGATGACGATAGCAGAGGCGTTTGCGGCCGGTACTCCGGTGATCGGGAGCGGCTTCGGCAATGTGGGGGATCTGATCACGGAGCCGGGGCTTGGAGTGAAGATCGAGCCGCCCTGCGGGGCTTCGGAGCTGGCAGAAGCGGTGAGGAAATTTCAGGCAGAGTACAGCTATGACGAGGAGGCTCTGCGGAGCGCGGCGAAGCGGTATGGCAGCGAAGAGAACTTCCGCCGGCTGGAGGAGATCCTTGGAGAGATCGTGTCGCCTGGATCTTCCTCATGAATGCATAGAGGGGGCGCGGACCGCTATAAAGCCGCGGCCTTCCCGCGGAGATCGCAGCAGAGATCGTATCGCCGTCTTCCGCAGGGAGGCGCCGCATCCTGTGCAGGTTTCTGCGGAAGAAGATACAGTTGTAAACTTCCGCTTTTTTTTGTATTATAGTGAGTACAATCTTCCGAGAGGGAGAGGCGCATTGCGGGGCGGGAAGCTGCCCGGCAGGCAAAAAGACAATCAGGCGGCCGGTCGTGCCGGTCTGTGCCGGGAGATACCGGCGGACGGGGCGGCATGAGCGGCTTCACACGAAAGGATGGTAAACATGTACACACTTGTATTGATTCGCCACGGCGAAAGCGAATGGAATCTTGAGAATAAGTTCACGGGCTGGACGGACGTGGAGCTGTCCCCGAAGGGACAGGAGGAGGCAAAGGCTGCCGGGAAGCTGATGAAGGAAAACGGCTATGATTTCGACCTCTGCTATACCTCTTATCTGAGACGTGCGATCCATACGCTGAATCTGGCGCTGAACGAGATGGACAGGGAGTGGCTGCCGGTCACCAAGACCTGGAAGCTGAACGAGCGTCATTACGGTGCGCTGCAGGGGCTGAACAAGTCCGAGACGGCCGCCAAGTACGGCGAGGATCAGGTAAAGGTCTGGAGAAGGTCCTTTGATATCCAGCCGCCGGCTCTGGAAGCGGACGACGACAGGAATCCCGCAAAGCAGGAGCAGTACAGGGGTGTGGATCAGAGCGATCTGCCTCTTACGGAGAGCCTTAAAGATACCATTGCCAGAGCGGTTCCGTATTATCAGGAGGAGATCCTGCCGAAGCTGAAGGCCGGAAAGCGTGTGATCATCGCGGCTCACGGCAACAGTCTGCGTGCGCTGGTGAAGTACTTCGACGGGATGTCTGATGAGGAGATCACAGGGGTGAACATCCCGACCGGTATCCCGCTTGTGTACAAGTTTGATGACAATGACAAGGTCGTCGAGAAGTTCTATCTGGGCGATCAGGATGCGATCAAGGCGAAGATGGACGCCGTTGCGAAGCAGGGCTCTGCGAAGTAAGCTTGAGCATCATATGGTTTGACGTCTGTGCATTATGCGTCGCGGCAACGGTTCTCTACGCCTATCTGCTGCGGCGCAGTCTCAGACTTCCGCAAAATATTATATATCTCGCACAGGTCTGCTGCGTTTTGCTTACGACCACGGCGGGTATCGGTTCTGTTGTCTCGCAGAGGATCGCGCACGAAGCGATGGTCGATGCCCCGTATACCGCGATCGTGGGCGGGTCTATGTATCTCAGCAGCAGAATTCGTTTACACTTTTTCAGCTATCTTTATTTTACTTCACATATTCTGACGCCTTTTCTTTTTGTGATCTATATCTATGCGATCCTCGGAGTGACTTCCGCCGCCTGGAAGGATTTTCCGAAGCTTTTTCTGATGCTTACGGTTTCCGCTCTGGCGCTTTTGAGCACTCCGTTTACGAATGCAATTTTTTATTATGACAGGGAAAATGTCTATCACCGCGGGAATCTGATCTGGATCCTCTATGCCGCGGCATTTTATTATGTGATATACAGCGTTTACCTGATCTTACGGTTCAGGAAGACCATCCGCAGGGATTTTCTGCTTTCTCTTTTCTCCTTTTCGGGCTTTGCCCTGACCGGCGTGCTGATCCAGATGCTGGAGCCCCGATACAGGGTTGAGAACTTTTTCAATACGCTGGTGCTTTTGATGCTTTACATTTCCATCGAGCGTCCGGCGGATTATATTGACTCGCAGACCGGTCTTCAGAATGAATATGCCTTCCGGATCAATGCGGATATCTCTTTGAAGCGGGGCAAGACGCTTCACCTGATCCTGATCACCATCGACAACCTGAAGAGCCTGGATAAGCTCCTTGGTACGGCGGAGTCCGATGTGCTTGTGTCGGAGGCGGCGCAGATGCTCGGGCGGGTCCATAAAAATTCGGTGCTTTACCGTCTGGAGAGGGACAGCTTTGCACTGGTCCTGAAGAAGGGGGATGAGTCCGAGCCGGCCGAGCTGATCCGCAAGATCCACTTCGGGTTTAAGGATCCTTTTCCCACGGGGGCTCACAGCATCCAGCTCTTTGAATGCTGCTGCTATATGAACTGTCCCCGGGATGCGAAGGCGCTGGAGGAGCTGATGCGCCTGATCGCTCTGGCCTCCGTGTCGGAGACGCACAGGAGCAGGCACCGGATCCCTGTGGAGGAGCTGGATCTGGCTGCGGATGAGCGGGAGCGGGAGATCGACAGGCTCCTGAAGACTACGGACTGGAAGGATCTGTTTACGATCCGCTATCAGCCGGTGTACCGGGTCGCGGACGGGCGTTTTTCGGAGGCCCGGGTTCATGTGGAGATCCGGGAAGCGGGGAAGGGAACTCTGATGTGGAATGAATTCGATCCGGTGGCGGAACGCAACGGAACGGCTTCTGATATCAGCATGTACATTCTGGAGTCGATGTGTGCTTTAATCGAAGAGGACCTTCCGGAAGAGTGCGGCATCACGAGTTTCGCCATGAAGCTTCCCACAGCCTTGCTGATGGCAAAGGACGGAGCGGATCAGATCATCGAGATCACCGAACGGCATCAGGTGAAGCATGAAATGATCACCTTTGAGCTCACGGAGCGGGTGCTGATGGCCTACCGGGGTATGGTGGAATCCAATATTCTGATGCTGAAGGAAGAGGGGTTCCGTTTTGCGCTGGTGGATTACGGAAACGGATATACCGATGCCGGAGCAGTGCTTAAGATGCCGCTCTCCTCGGTGACGTTTGATCCTTCCCTTACGGTGGAGGCGCAGGTCAGCAGACAGGCGGATACTCTCCTGCGCTGCTCAGTGGAAATGCTCAAGCGCTTTCGGCTGGAGATCAAGATCGACGGGATTGAGAGCCTGGAGGAGCGGAACTATGCGCTGAATCTGGGCTGCGATATGATGCAGGGGGGCTATCTGTCCGAAAATCTTTCGGGCAGCGGGCTTCTGATCCTGGTGAAAGGAGGAGCCTATGCAGGATTATAATATCTGGCCGGACTGCTGTGCGTTCCTCGTTCTCCTGGTGCTGATCTCGGTCTATCTGATCAGAAGGTCGGTCCGTATTTTCCAGAACAATATCTTTTTTGCGATGCTCGTCTGCCAGACCGCGGCGACTCTCGCGGATGTGCTCTCGGTGACCGGAGAAGGAAAGAAAGCGGCGGTCGTGATGCTTATGAAGTCCCTCACGGTCCTGCTGGATGTGGCATCGGCATTTCTGTTTGCTTTGTATGTTACGGCTTATATAACCTATCATGTGCAATGGAAGCAGGTCATAAAGCAGATGATCGCGCCGCTTGCGGCGGTGGCGGCAGCCCTGCTTGTGAATGCGTTTACGGGAGTTTTTTTCAGTGCGAAAGGCGCATATTTTGAGCAGGAGCCCCTGTTCGCGCTGTTTTTCATGATCCAGATGGGGTATCTGGTCTACGGGATCCTTTTGATGTACAGGCTGCGTACGCGCCTTACGAGAGAGAAGCTGCTGATGATGATGCCCTTTGCGGTATTGATGTTTTTCTCGGGAGCGCTGCAGTATATGCTCCCCTCGATCCTGCTGCAGCATTTTATAGCGGCCCTGATGTCCGTGTCGCTGTTTTTCGGACTGCTGAATCCGGATGAGCTTTACGACAGGGAGAGCGGGCTTTTTAATGCGGCGGCTTTTGCCTCTCATATGGAAAAGCGGATGCGTTCCAAAAACAGCTGTCAGCTGATCGCGGTGGGCATCAGGGATATGGATCTGATCCGGGAATCTCTGGGAAAAGAGGAAAGCGGCGCTCTTTCCGAGGAGATCATCCGGTTTCTGAAGGGATATGAGGATAATGCCCTGGTGTTTCGTCTGGAGCAGGATATCTTTTGTATTGTACCGGACGGGGACGATCTTAAGGGTGCGGAGAAGATCGAAGACGAGGTTGTGAACCGCTTCAGGCTCCCGTTTCTTCAGGGCTCCTATGAGCTGGAGGTGGGATCGGTCTGCTGCCTGATCGAAGCACCGAGAGACGCCGGAAACAGAGAGGAGATCATGGGGATCATCCGGCTGGCCTTTCGCACCGGCGTTCAGAAGGGTCTTAATGTGGTGGGGATCGGAGATCTGGATATCCGGCACGAATCCTACATGAAGGAGATCGACGAGAAGGTCAGGAATGCGATCCGGGATCATAAGCTGGAGGTCTTTTACCAGCCGATCTATTCCACAAAGGATAAGAAATTTGTGGCGGCGGAGGCGCTGCTTCGGATGCATGACGATGACCATGGCTTCGTCTCGCCGGCCGTGTTTATCCCGGTGGCGGAGGCGAACGGTTCGATCGTGGAGATCGACTCGTTTGTAATGGAATCGGTCTGCCGGATGATCTCGGAGAATGATTTTGACAAGCTGGGTCTGCATTATATCGAAGTGAATCTATCCCCTGCGGACTGCATGCAGGATAATCTGGTCTGGAAGGTAAAGAAGATGCTCTTCGATCATCATGTGAGTCCGGCGAGGCTTAATCTGGAGATCACGGAAACGGCATCGGATTCCCTGACCCAGCTGGTGGACGATAATGTACGCGCACTGCATGAGATCGGGATCCGGTTTTCTCTGGACGATTTCGGTACCGGTTATTCTTCCTTGAGCCGTATCCTGCAGCTGCCGCTTTCCATTATCAAGATCGACAAATCGATCCTGCAGCCTGTCTTTGACGAGCGTCTGAGCGAAGCGGAGAGGAAGAACGCGAGGCTGATGCTGGAGAGCTGTGTGGATATGATCAAGCGGATCGGCGGCGAGATCGTCACGGAGGGAGTGGAGACGGCAGAGCAGGCGGAGGAGGTCATCCGCCTGGGATGTGACTACATTCAGGGGTTTTATTATTCCAAGCCCCTGCCCGAGGAGCTCTTTCTTCAAACCATCGCCGGAAGCCGGTAAGGAAGCTATCCGTACCGCGTATAAATGCCGCGGTACGACAGAGGGATGATAATGAAAAAGGATATCTTAAAAAATAAATATTATCTGTATCTGACGGAGTTTTTTGCCGGAATGGCCGTGATGGCCGTGGAGCTGGGGGCGAGCCGGCTTCTGGCTCCTTATTTTTCCTCTTCCCAGATCGT
>CACZNS010000077.1 GCA_902782575.1 uncultured Lachnospiraceae bacterium | reverse complement strand
TGATAAAGCGGCGGGATGCAGAGGAAAACATCATCCCTGGTCTGACCGTGATGCTTCTGCTCTACCACGGCCGAATGCATCAATGCCCGGTGCTTATGAAGGATCGCTTTCGGGAAGCCTGTTGTTCCGGATGAAAAATAGATGGCGGCATAATCATCATCCGTGATGGTGATATCCGGCTCCTCGGATGAGCAGTCCGCCGTCAGCAGATTATAGCTTTCCGCAAAGGTGGGACAGTTCTCCCCCACATAGAAGAGCAGCCGGTTCTTCGAGATCCGCTCTGCTATTTCTTCCACACGCCCGATAAATTCCGGTCCGAACACAAGAATATCCACCTCGGCCAGATTCACGCAGTATTCAATCTCATCCGGAGCGTAGCGGAAATTCAGCGGAACAGCGATCGCACCCGTCTTCAATACGCCAAAGTAGATCGGAAGCCACTCCAGGCAGTTCATCAGCAGGATCCCGACCTTATCGCCCTTTTCGATCCCCCGGGACAGCAGCAGATTGGCAAACCGGTTTGCTTTCTCGTCAAAAATCTTCCAGGTGATCTCTCTCCGGTACGGCTGCGTCATCTCCGGCTGGATCAGATCGTATTCCTTCCATGTCATCCGGCGGGAATCCCTGATCGCCGGATTCAGCTCCACCAGTGCCACATCATTTCCGTATTCCTTACAGTTTTTCTCCAGCAATTGCGTGATCGGCATGATATTTTATTCTCTCCTTCTCCTCGTTTCTCTTCCTGCCGCTTCGTGCAGCTTCACTTGGTCGCGTTAAAGCGATAAAATCATAATAAGTCCGGCAGCTGTTCTTGTCAATAAACGAAAGCGCACAGTCCGACAGACTGTGCGCTGATCCACAGAGGCGGAAGGAATCGAACCCTCGTTAATGGTTTTGGAGACCACTGTTCTACCATTGAACCACGCCTCTTTGCCGTATCCCGAAACAGAATACTCAAGCATTGTACTACGGCTGCGTCGAAAAAGCAACCTGTTTTGCCAAAGGATACAGATTTGTGTTACGATATCCCTGGTTTTTAATAAAAATCGGGGCCGGACACCGCGGATCCCGAGCCATGCCTGGAGACGATATGAACAAAAAACGCATTTTCGAAATCATACAGATCGGACATTCGGAGGACCGGGCAAGCCGTCTTTTCGACTTTTTCATCGCGATCGTGATCCTCCTGAACATCTCCGTGATCTTTCTGGAAACCTTTCAGATGTTTCAGCCCTATCTTCCCATCCTCCGGATCATCGAGATCATTACGACCCTGATCTTCTGCGTGGAATATATCCTCAGGATCTGGACCGCTGACTGCCTTTATCCCGGGATGGACCGCCCGAAGGCGATCCGCAGCTTCGTATTCTCCTTTGACGGGATCGTGGATCTGTTTACGATCCTTTCATATTTTTTCCTGTCCGGCTTTGCGGCCTTCCGGATTATCCGGATCATCCGCATTTTCCACCTGTTCCGGATCAATGCCTATTATGATTCGCTGCATGTGATCACATCCGTCATCTCCGAAACACGAAATCAGATCCTTTCTTCTGTTTTTATCATCACCATATTTATCCTGGCTGCATCTCTCTGTATGTACAGCGCGGAGCATGATGCCCAGCCGGAGGCCTTCAGCAATGCCCTGTCGGGGGTCTGGTGGAGTGTATCCGCGATCTTTACCGTCGGTTACGGAGACATTTATCCGATCACGCCTCTCGGGCGTCTTATGGCCGTTATGATCACTTTCCTGGGTGTCGGCGCCGTTGCCATCCCCACGGGTATCATCTCCGCCGGCTTTGTCGAGCATTATTCCAGGATTAAGCAGAGCACCACCTTTCACAGCTATAAGAGCAGCACCGCCGTTATCTTTGTGGACGAGAATTCCCGGTTTGCCGGACAGACGATCGGGGAGATCGAAGCCAAGCGAAGGATCTGCATAACAGCCGTGATCCGGAACGGTCTGGTGATCATTCCCGAGGACAATGTCGTCATTCAGACCGGAGATACGTTGTCGTTTCTTGTGATCGAGTAGCTCTTTCTTACTTCAGGCGCTGGCCGATCCCGCAGACGATCCGTTCAAATCTGTCCGACCGCCGTGCGATGCTGCAGAGCCATCTGCCGACCCGTTCCCGGTACAGGCGCTCCTCTTTTTCTGCCGGGATGATCCCCGAGCCGACCTCATCCGAAATAACGATCCACTCCCTCTCCCGCAGAAGCGCTCCGATCTCCTCATCGCCGCACCGCTTTACAAGCAGGTGGAAATGATTCAATATCCGCTTTCCCTCCTGTCCGGCCGGATCCGTATCTCCACACTCCATCACCGTCTCTCTGCCAAGCTCCGGATGCCGGCTTAAGACATACTCCAGTTTTCCCTGATACATTCCGCCCACATACAGTTCCATCTTTTCCCCTTAAATCCCCGCAAGCAGACACAGCGCCAGTACCGCCGTCCCGACCAGCTCGCTCTCACAGATAAGCCACCCCTCCGTATCCCCCGTTATCCCTCCAAACCCCGCATACATGATCCTTCGGTACAGGAAAAACAGAGCAGAGTTTGCAAGGATCAGGAGCAGGGAAGACAATCCGAAGAACAGGATCATCAGCCCGCCCGTCAGGGCAGCGCTCACTGTCAGAACGATCCTGACGGTCTTCCGGTCTGCCGCAGATGCGAAGGTAAACAGCAGGCCTTCCTTTCTGGCCCCCTTCAGAAAGGCCATTCCAAAAGAAGCCAGCAGCCTGGATATCACAAAAACGGCTGCAAATTCCAAAAGGTCATTCCCTTCCGCCCTTACGATCCATACAGAAACAGCAGCCATACCGAAAAGCACCATGCATAAAAGCCGTATCACTGCAAATGCCCCCGTATGAGGATCCTTCATGATCGCAAGCCTTTTTTCGCGATCCCCGAAGAAATTCAGGGCGTCCGACGTATCCATATAACCGTCCAGATGAAGTCCTCCGGTAAAGAGGATCGAAACGGCAGGAAGCAGAAACACCGCCGTCTCACTGATCTCAAACCGCCGGCAGAGGCAGCAGACAGCTGTCTCTGCCGCTCCGAGCAGGATCCCGGGTACGGGAAGAAAGAGCGCGGTATAGCGCATATCCTCTTCCTCCCAGGCCAGATGCGGCATGGGGATCCTGGTGTACATGGATATGGTGATCAGAAATGATCTGAAGATCCTTTTAAGCATACCGGCACTCCGTAAACAACTTCAATCACCGCATCGGCCCGTCCGGCAAACCAGACGGACAGCCGGGACAAAAGCCTGCGGTACGCTTCTGTCTCCGGTGGATAAAGGGCTCCGTCCGAGCCCGTATCACTCGTGACCACAATGAGACCGTCCGAAAGATCCTCCAGACGGCAGAGATCAGCACAAAGAGACTCGAACACCTCCTCGTTCTTCCTCATACCTCCGTCAGTGTCAAACAGCTCATTTGCAAGAAGATTCGGCAGGCACTCCAGAAGGACTGTCGGAAATCCGCATTTCTTTCCGTCCCGCTGCTTTTCCAGATATTTCCCGATCTGTCCGGAAATATCCGTATATGCCTCCACCGTCCGGAAGCCCTTTCCTTCTCTCTGTTTCCTGTGACGCTCGATCCGCCCGGCTGCCTCTTCTCCGTAAGGTTTCATGGCCGCTGCGTAGAGCAGGCCGCCGGATCCGCCATTTTTCTTTGCCAGGAGAACGGCCAGGTTTTCGGCATATTCCGATTTCCCGGATGCACTTCCTCCGGTAACGAGAACCTTCATTTCAATCCCAGATCGGCATAAGTTGCCGTTTTTTCATATACGTTCAACACCGCATCCAGCAGGCCGAACATCAATACCGCCCCCGTACCTTCGCCCAGCGCCATATCCGCATGCAGAACCGGCGTAAGCCCCAGCTCTTCCGCTGCCTTTACCGCTGCCGGCTCTCTGCTTTCGTGGGAAGGGATCATGATATCCACAGCCTCCGGGTTCATCCGAAACGCAAGCAGCGCAGCGGCCAGCGAGATCACACCGTCCGTAATTACCGGTAGCGCACACTCTGCCGCTCCCAGATAAAAGCCGGTCATTCCCGCAATATCATAGCCCCCCACACAGGCAAGCACCTTTTCCGGCTCCGCTCCCTTCAGTTCATACCGGCTGATCGCATCCGCGATCAGCTTTTTTTTGATACGGATATGATCGTCATCGAGTCCGGCGCCTCTTCCGACCCATTCCTCCGGTCTCAGGGAAAGCAATGCACAGATCACGGCTGCGGCCGTTGTCGTATTCCCCATCCCGACCTCTCCCGCCGCTGCGATCCTGTAACCGTCATCCTTCAGCTTATGCGCAAAAAGCCGCCCCTTTTCCAGGGCAGCTTTCATCTCCTCTTCCGTCATGGCAGGCCTTACGGCAAAATCAGCTGTAGGGATATCGATCCCCATATCGATCATGAAAACATCCGCCTGCTCTTTTTCCGCCATGGCATTGATACTGCTTTTTCCGTTTGCCACGTTATCCGATACGATCCTTGTCACCTCATTCGGACTTGAACTGATCCCCTCCGAAACGATCCCGTTTGACGCACAGAAAACCGCGACCGCTCTCTTATCGATCCTGATATCCGACGACTTCATGATCCCGGCCAGTTTGCAGATCAAATCTTCAAACCGGCCGAGACTCCCGACCGGTTTGGCAATCTGATCCAGTTTTTCCTTTGCTTTTCGCATCGCATTCCGATCCGGCATTTCCGTCCTCTCCCGTCAGTAAAAAGCCAGATTCAGGTCACAATCTCCCGAAATACCATTAACCCTTCCGGTACTGTCATACTGCCAGATCCGGAAATGATACGGGAAATAAGGTGTCCAGTCATTTGAAGAAATGTAGTCCGCAAACCATTTTTCATAGCTTTCCAGCTCGTTGATGTCCAGCAGGATCGCAAAGGTTTTGCCGTTTCCGTAGACGATCGCATCATAGCCCGCTTCCCTGATGCGCTCGCAGAACGCTTTTACATTAGCGGTATACTGCGCTTTGGAGAGATTTTTGGTCCTGGGCTCCGTTTCGTTGTTTTCAACCTTCTCCACATCGATCGCCACCGGGATATCCATTTCCTTTCCCCGGATCAGTTCCAGCACAAAGTCTGCCTCCTCCACCGCTTCCTCTTCGGTCACCGCCTGCGTGAAGAAATAAACTCCCACATTCAAGCCTGCGGCCTTTGCACCTTCGATATTTTCCGCAAACCGCTCATCCTCCACCAGCTTGCCCGAGCCATACCCCCGGATCCCGGCACGGATATAGACGAAGTCCACTCCGTCGGCACGCACCTGCTCCCAGTCTATCGCACCGTTATGCTGGGATACGTCGATCCCGCGGTATCCCACCTCCTGTCCGTCCTCCGTGTATACCATCAGCCCCTTTTCGTTCACGAAAAAGGACGAAAGATCATATTCGTTCTGGCGGAGATTGCGGTTGATGTCAAAAAAATGAAACGCTCCCTCGTCTGCCAGAACAAACTGCTGCGGAAAGAGCAGCTTAAGGATCTCGATCGCATTGGTTCCCCTCTCGGCGATCGTTCTTACCTCGCCAAGCGTCTCATCTTCTGAGACAGCTTCCTCTGCCTGCTCCATGAGCTCGGTCACCTCTGCTTCATCCTCAGCCAGCTCCCGCTCCAGTTCATTGGCACGTTCTCTTTCTTCCTGATACTGCTTTTCTACGGCAGATGTCCTTAAAAACAGAAAGATACATCCTGCCAGAAGGAGCACATCCAGGATCGTGACGATCCGGTTATAGGCCTTCAGGCGGCTTCTTCTGCCATGCTTTTTCTTTTCATTCCATTCCTGTTCGGTATTCATATATTTTTCCCGCAAAGCTGTTATAGGCTCTCATTATACAAAAAAAAATCTTCATTTACCAGAAAATATTATCATTATACCACATGTCGTGCTTCATGCTTCCGCCTGACGGAATATATTGTTGCAAACGGCTATTTTGCTCGGTTTCCCGGGCTTTCTTCACAATTGACATTATGATTCTTTACTTCTAAAATAGTTCTCTGGCTTCTTATATCTGTGAGATTTGTCATGACAAATGCTGTGGAGGCATATATATATGAAAAAATCGTTTTTACTGTTTTTTCTTCTTCTGATCATAACGGTCACTGCATCAGCCTGCAGTCTTAAACCTGGTGATAAAGCCGATGCCGGGGAAGAGGTCGAAGAAACAGTGATCGACGTGGAGACAACCATGCCTGTCCGGAAGGATCTCTCTGTAAGCTCGGATTTTTCCGGAAATGTTCAGGCAGACAATACGATCATCGTGATCCCGAAGGTCGCGGGAGAGGTGATCGAAAAAAATTATGAGGTCGGTGATCATGTAAATGAAGGCGATCTGCTCTTTGCCATCGACGATACTACCGCCCAGATCACATTAAAGCAGGCGGAAGCGACCCTTGCCAGTGCAAAGGCGGGCTATACATCCCAGCAGGCCACCTCCGCTTCTACCATCGCTCAGGCAACCGAAACCTACGGAAAGATCGGAACAAACGAAGCTCAGCTCTCCAACGCGGTGGATTCCGCCTACGCCGGAAAGGTTCAGGCAGGCGGTTCTTTTGATACCGCAAAGGCTGCCGTCGAATTCTATGATGACAGCTACGACAGGGCAAAGGATTCTCTCGATAATGCCAAAAAAACAAGAGACGCCGCAAATGAAACCGTAAACGCCATACAGCGGCAGATCGATTCCGGCGCATACACCCCGGAGGAGCTGGAGGATCTTCTCGACGGTCTCGCCGTAGCCAAGGCGGCGGCCGCACAGGCGGAAGGCGCCGTCACCCAGGCGGAAGCCGCCGTCGACTCCGCCAAGCTTCAGAAAAGGACCAACGAAAACTCCGCCCGGAGCGCGGAAATGCAGTACTACGTGGCTCAGGAGGGGTATGATGCCGCCATCCGCAACCAGCAGGACTATGAGATCTATACCAAAAACACAACGCTTTACGGAGTAAACGCCCAGATCCACGGGGCGGAAGCCGGCCTGACCAGTGCGGAATCAAACGTCAAACAGGCGGAGGCCGCTCTGGAAAACGCAAAGCTTGCCCTGGATTATACAAAAGTAAAGGCACCCGCCAGTGGTATCATCACCGCGATCAACATATCGCTTCATAACATGGCAAGCCAGACCACCCAGGCCTATGTCATTCAGTCTGATGCCAAAAATAAGATCGTTTTCTATGTCGCGGAGGAAACGGTCCGTAATATGTCCGTCGGAAATGAGGCGCTGATCACCCGGAACCAGAATACCTATCGGGCCGTGATCTCATCCGTAAGCGACACGCTGGATACCACAACCGGTCTCTTTCGGGTCGAAGCGACCGTGACAGGCGACGATACCACCCTGGTCAGCGGTTCCGTCGTCAGTGTCCGGACCATTACAAGACAATCCCCCAACGCGATGACTGTACCGGTCAACGCGGTCTACTACGATGAAGAGCAGCCATATGTTTATCTGGATGAAAACAACGTAGCTGTCCGCCGCGATATCGTGACCGGTCTTACCGATTCGGATTCGATCGAGGTTGTCGCCGGTCTTGAAGGCAATGAACGGATCATCTCTTCCTATTCCACTCAGCTGCACGAGGGAGTGAAGGTCAACATCGCTTCCGCGCCGGAGGTTCCGTAATGCATCATCTGACAAAAGGGGTTCTCCGCAGACCCGTTACCGTTGTCATCACCCTGATCGCTCTGGTGGTCTTCGCGATCACGGCGTTTACTACGGTTTCTCTTCAGCTCACACCGGATATTTCCATACCGTATATGATCATCTATACGGTCTACCCCGGTGCGGATCCCGTGGAAGAGGACGAGCTGGTGGCAACCGTTATCGAAGAGGCTGCCTCCACCGTGACCGGTGTAAAAATGACCCAGACCCGGTCCAGCGAAAACATGTCCTATGTCATCCTCCAGTTTGAATACGGGACCGACATGGATCAGGCATACGATGATGTCAAAAAGGCCGTGGATGCCATCAAAAGCACTCTTCCGGAGGACTGTCAGGATCCGGTGATGCTGGAGCTTGACATGAATGCCTCTCCCGATATGACAATCTCCGTAACCGGTACCTCAGAGGGCGTCGATGTCTTAAATGAGATCAATCAGCATATAGAGCCGGAGCTCAAGAAGATCAGCGCTCTGGCCAGAACAACCACCTCGGGCGGGGATGAACGTTATATCAGTGTGGAGCTGATCCCGGAATACACGTCCCAATACGGTCTGGATGTCACCTCCGTCGTTTCAGCCATAACCGCCGTCAATTTTTCCATGCCCGCAGGCTCCGCTTATCAGGGTGATCTGAAGATGAACCTGAGTGCGGAGACACGCTATGAATCGATCCCCGAGCTGGAACAGATCCCGATCTCCACAGGCACCGGACAGATCATTCATCTGAGCGATATCGCAAATATCCGCTATGCCATCTCGGATAAGACCGGTCTGAGCCGGTATGACGGAACCGAAAATGTCAGTCTGTCGCTTCAGCGGAAGCAGTCCTCCACCTCGGTGGAGCTTTCCAGACAGGTAAAACGGGCTCTGGAGCAGATCGAAAAGGATAATCCGAATCTGCAGTTCAATATCGTTTACGATGCGGCGGATACCATCATAGACTCTCTTCAGTCTGTGGGATGGACTCTTCTGGAAGGTATCGGTCTGTCCATGTTCGTTCTTCTTATCTTTTTCGGAGACATCAAAGGCTCCCTGATCGTCGGAAGCTCCATGCCGATCTCGCTTCTGGTCACGTTCATTCTCCTGAGCGCGATGGGTTTTTCCCTGAATATCGTAACCTTGAGCTCCATGGTCATCGGGATCGGAATGATGGTCGACAATGCGATCGTGGTCATAGAAATGTGCTTCCGGATGCGCGAAGAGGATCTTTCTTTCCGTGATTCCGCCTATCAGGGCACCCGGATCGTCATGAATTCCATTATCGGCTCCACCATCACAACCGTTGTCGTTTATCTTCCCCTTGCGACAATGAAGGGCCTGTCCGGCCAGATGTTCCGGCAGCTGGCCTTTACCATTGTTTTTTCCATCGTTTCCTCCCTGCTTTCCGCCATCACGATCATTCCGTTTTTCTTTGCCTATTATAAGCCGGTGGAGCGGAAAGGGATCATCACGAACCGGATCCTCCACAGAATGGAAAACAGATACGCAAAGATCCTTTCAAAGATCCTGGACAGAAAGAAAATAGCTTCTCTGTGTGCGCTCATCATCTTCGGTATTACGATATACCTGGCCCGGATGGTCGATACCGAGCTTATGGCTTCCACAGATGAAGGGATGGCAGCGATCAGTATGTCCTTCCGGCCGAATCTCTCTCTGGAGGTCATGAACGATACCGTGGAGCAGATGGAGTCCTTCGTTGCCTCCTCCGGCCTCGCCAAAAGCTATACCACTACGATAGAGCAGGCCTCCTCCTCCGCCACCGTCACGGCATACAAGGCGGAGGATCTGGACATGACCACTCAGGATATTGTCGATCTTTGGAATCAGGAGCTGCACGGCTTCTCCACTCTATGTGAAGTCAACGTCGCAGCCGGCTCCACAACCGGTTTCGGTTCCTTCTCTTCCGAATCCAGGACTGAGATCGATCTGCAGGGCTCAGAGCTTGACGATCTGAAGGCTGCCTCTTCTCAGGTCGAAGAAATGATGAAACAGATCCCGGACGTTTTAAGCGTTGAATCCAGTCTGGTGGAAACAGGCTCCCGGGCGAAGGTCGTGATCGACCCGGTGATGGCAAGTGCCCACGGTTTCTCGGCGCAGAATCTCGCCATGATGGTCTATCGGAACATGAGCGGCATGAAGGCAATGGATGTAACGCTGGATTCCAAGGATTATAAGGTTACGGTGGAATATCCGAAGGGACGCTTTCACAGCATCAGCGACATCGATACCATGACATTCAAGAATCCTTCCGGAGCCGGAGTACCGATCACGGAAATGGCTCATGTAGCCTTTACCTCCTCTCCTCAGACGGTTGAGCGTCAGGACGGACAATATACAGCCTCCATAACCGCCATTATGACCAGTGCCACCTCGGCCGAAACACAGAAACTGATCCACTCCAATGTAGATGAAATGGTCTTTCCGAGCTCCGTACGATCCACACCGAATACCCTTCAGCAGATGATGACGGAGGAATTCTCTTCCATCGGACAGGCTATCTTCATCGCCGTTTTTCTGGTATTTATGGTCATGGCGATCCAGTTTGAGTCTGTGGTCTATTCCCTGCTGATCATGCTCTGCATCCCGTTTGCGCTGGTCGGTTCGATCCTGTTTTTGCTTCTTACGGACTGTAAGATCTCCATGACATCCCTCATGGGTGTTCTGATGCTGGCAGGTATCGTCGTGAATAACGGTATCATTTTCATCGATACGGCAAATATGAACCGCGATGACGGAATGGATCCGAAAACGGCTCTGATCGAATCCGGAAAAAGCCGTATGCGTCCGATCCTTATGACCACACTGACTACGATCCTCTCCATGCTTCCTCTTGCCGGAGGGTTCTCCGAAAAAGCAGAGGTCATGAGAGGAATGGGTGTCGTGATCATCGGCGGTCTGATCGCATCCACGATCCTGACCCTGATCCTGCTCCCCACGTTCTACCTGATCGTGGACAAGCTCCATAAACGGCGTCTGAAGAGAAAGAAGCGCAGGAAAGAAAAGAAGAAGAAAAAGGACGGCCACGACGATCCCGGCCCGCCCGATGACGGAAATGAGGGGCCGTCAGAACCCCTTCCTCCGGACACCGTAGCCGACGGCGCAGGCATTTGATACAAAACAAGTTTATCCGAGAAATATTCTCATTACGGCGGACTCATACTCCGCCGTATTTGCTGCCTTTTTCAGATCCTTTAATTCCCGTATCCTGCCCGGAAACTGCTTCCCGAGATAGGTCCAGACCTCTTTCATCCTCATCAGGGCATGCCGGTCTCCGTCCAGTTCCTCCCGATATCGTTGAAACAGAGTGTCAACATATTTTTTCCACTCATGCTTTTCGGTCTTCCGTCCGGTCCGGATCTCCCGGATCAGACCGGGCTCCGCGATCACTCCCCGGCCGATCATTACGGCTGACTCTGCCCGATCCCCATACAATCCGACGATCTCCCGGTAGTCCTCTAGCGAATTGACATCTCCGTTATAACAGACAGGGCATGCCGAATTTTTCAGCGCTTCCACAAACATCTCATGATCCGGTTTTCCCTCGTAAAAATCGCTTCTTGTTCTGGCGTGAATGATCAACTCCGAAAGAGGATACCGGTTATAGATCTCCAGGAGAGCCGGAAATTCCTCTGAGGATCTCAGCCCCAGTCTTGTCTTTACGGAAACTCTCAGGCCCGAATCGGAAATCTCCGGATCTGTTTCCAGTCCCTCAAATATTCCGTAAAGCAGCTGATCCAGCTCCTTGGGCCATCCGAGGATCCCGGCTCCGCGATGCCTGCTGACAACCGTACCCGCCGGGCAGCCCGCATTCAGATTGACCTCCCGGTATCCGAGCTTTACAAGCAGACGGCAGATATATAAAAAATCCTCTGACCGGTTTGTCATGATCTGAGGTACTGTATTCGTCTCCTTATTATTTTCCGGATCGATCTCCCTGCGATCTCTGGTCCGTATGACCTTTTTCTCCGCGGGACCGATAAAAGGCGTAAAATATTTATCCGCACCGCCGAAAAGCTCCCGGAAGACATCCCTGTAAACGTATCCGGTCAGACCTTCCATCGGGGCAAGGTACAATCTTCCCCCTGTACTTTCACTCTGCTTCTTTTCTCCGTTCATGATCCTGTCTCTTTAATAACAAAGCTCTCATCAGCCGCAAAATGTCACTTCCCGCGCCGGGCCGCCGGCGTGTCCGCTGCGCCTTCATTATATTGTCCCAGTCTCTCCTTCAGTTCATTCCGGTATTGTTCGACAACCTCCTTCGGTCCGGCGATGCTTACATCCTGCCCCAGCCCGAAAAGCCAGCCAAAAAACGGTTCGCTGACTGCCACGCTCACATGCACCTCGCTGAAGTCCCCGTCCGCAGGAACGATCGTCACATCCTTTCCAAATCTGTCCAGGATCACTCCGACCATATTATTCCTGAACCGGATCCGGACACCCTGCTCCTTCCCTCCATACATATTGAAATTCTTTTTCGCATAAGCCGCCATATCAAACTGGCCGAAATGCTCCTTCCCCTCTCTTTTTTCCTCCGACATCCGGATATTCCGCATCTTGTCCACCCGGTAATGCTTGATTCTCTGCACCTCCGAATCAAAAGCGATCAGGTAATAATTCTCATCATCCCAGGAGAGCGCCCAGGGACTCACCTCATATAATCCCTTTTTACGGGGCTCCAGCTCTTTTTTCAGATTCCACTGCAGATATTCAAACCGGATCTTTCTGTTATAGGCGATCGCGTTATGCAGACCATCCACGTTGTAGTAAATGCTCTCGTTCATTGTTTTGATCCGCCCGCTCACCATAACCTGTCTTTTCAGCTGTGCTGCTTCATACCTGCTCACAAAGCCTGTGAGCTTCCGGATCAGTTCATTGGATTTTCTCTCGGTGATAAACTTGGAGGACTGGATCGCGTCGACCAAAAGCTTCAGTTCCGCGATCTCAAACTGTTTATCCGTCACAAAATAGCGATAATCTCTCCCTTCCTTTTCCCCAGTCACCTCAATCCCCAGGACTCTGAGCGCATCCAGATCATCATACAGGCTTTTTCTGTCTGCCGTGACCCCGTATTCCTCCAGCGCATCCCGGATCTCCTTCATGCTCAGACCATGCTCCTCATCCGTCTGCTCTACCATGATCCGGCTCAGATAATACAGCTTCAGTTTCTGATTTGTACCCTTCGGCATAATCCCCCTCCGTCAATGATGCGCCATAACCGCACAATAATTACCTACATTTTTCTATTGACACGACACAAACGAGAATAGTATAATATGTTCGCTGTCCGAATAACAGCCCCATATATTATAAGGCGAGATAGCTCAGCTGGCTAGAGCACACGGTTCATACCCGTGGTGTCGAGGGTTCAAGTCCCCCTCTCGCTATGATAAAAAACCGAGTCCCTGTGACTCGGTTTTGTCATATATGCTGTATCCTTATATTGGTGATGGCACACTGATCACCGGTCAGCGAAACATATATTTCAGGCGGATCATCAAGGATCGTTGACGTGATCCTCAAGCTGATACCAAGATTTTCCGTAGATGCAATGACCCTGTTGCCCTCTTTTTTGAAGGAAACCGAACAATCGATCCCTTTCTTGTTGGCCGCCTTCCATTCATCCCATCCGGGAAAATCATCACCGACATTCACGACCGTCTTGTTTTCGGAAATACCCTCGGCTTCCCAGTTTTCTCCATCCAGTCTGATAAGAGCATATTCCCGGTATCCCTCTCCGGAAGGTTTTTTATCCGGCGAATAAAACAGGTCCAGATATGCACAGTGCCAGATAAGACGCGCTGTCGGAAGACTCATTGTGTGAAACGAAATAACCATGCCATCCCTTACCGGAATGCCCTCTGTCGCATCGAATCTGTAACCGTCGATCTGAACATTCGGGATATCACCCGAAGGCTGATCCTTAATATAGCTTACTTCCTCCGCAATCCTTGGTATATAATCCTCCGGAACGAAATCCTCAGACGTAACGATACCCACATCACGGATCCGGCAATTATCTCCCGTAAGCCCCATATAGGCGTACCTGGCACTGTCGGGAAGCGCGATCGTAAAAGTTACGGTGCCTCCTCCGTTCTCAATCCTGATCTGTATATGATCTTTTATCTTAACCGCGCTGATAGCATATGACACAGACCCGGGATTTTCTGCGGATCCTGACAGGTTTTTCTCAACAGCGATCTTTCTTGCTCCCTTGCACTCACTTTCGCCATCATAATCAAGCTTCGCATATTCAAAATAATTGAGATCCTTGATATCATGCGGAATATCATGATATCTTCCGTCCAGAGAGTCAAACAGAATTATGGAAGGAGACATCGGTTTCTCAGGATCCAGAGCATCACATTTCAGGCTGATCGTTTTAATCCAGGGATCCGGGCCCAAAAGGATACCGTCTGATATTTCGCTCCTGCACTTCTCGCAATTAAGCTCGCTTTTTCCGGCAAGCTCCGTTACAACAGTCTTCTCCTTCATATCGTATTCCGTATCAAGATCGATCAGGTGCTGCATGATCTTTGCAAACTTCGGATCAAACTGTGTCCCTGAGCCTTTTACGATCTCTTCCCGGACCTTCTGCTGGGGTATGGGATCCCTGTAGCTCCTCTTTGATGTCATGGCATCATATGCATCCGCTACCGATATGATCCTGGCCACCTCGGGAATATCTCCTCCCTTCAGTCTGTCGGGATATCCTTTCCCGTCATACCGTTCATGATGATACCTTGCTCCGATGACCAGATCCGGATACCCGCTGATGCTTTTAAGTATCTGCGAACCCAGTACGGGATGCCGTTTGATGACATCATACTCTTCATTCGTAAGTTTTCCGTTCTTACTGATAATATGCCCGGGGATACCGATCTTTCCCACGTCATGAAGAAGGGCTATGTAGTATATCTCCTCGCATTCGGCAGGAGTTTTTCCGCACATCTGGGCTATCTTTTTTGAGTATTCGGCAACTCTGGAGGAATGGCCGTGAGTATACTCGTCCTTTGCATCGATGGCATTTACCAGAGCGATGGCAGTCTGTTCAAACAGCTGATGCTGATTCCTGCTCGCCTCATCCTTTCTGAAAAGAGCCATATGAAACCGTATCAGAACATATACGATCGTACCTACTATCATCAGAGCAGCGATCGAGTCAAAATAATTTCCTCCCCTTGAATACTCCGTAACGAGCTCTGGATGATAATATCCAATGACCCAGCATGTGATAAGGATGACGGCATTGAGCAAAAGCATGATGAACTTCAGTCTGCCGTTTAAGATCAGACCGATATAAATGGTACCCAGGAGCAGCCAGATCGGAGCTCCTCCGGTGGCTCCACCGTTTGTAAAAAACATGGCCGGGAGGAAGATAACCACGACAACGATTGAAAGAACATATCTTGCTTTGTCTATCCTATCGTTTTTGAACACATAATAAACATAAACAGAAAAAAGGACTGCCCCGACAAGTGTGGAGACAGTTGCAGACAGGGGTTCATGCATAATAAGCCCGAATGGTACAGCCGCATAAAGCGCCAGCAGAACCATCCAGGAAAACAGGATAAAAGTCCGATCCTGCAGACTGATGGATGAATCAAAAATATACTTTCGAAGACCTGTAATATTCGCTTTTAATTTATTCACCGTACCCGAAAAGCAACTCCTTATCCGATAAAAAATGGTATCTCTCAACCATCAAATACTGTCCGGAGCAGTAAATGACCGAAGGATTTCATTCTCCGGATATGCCTATCATCCTTCCGGAACATTTCGCTGATCACAAAAAGGATCTCATACGCATTGATCCGGCAAGTAAAACGGTGCCTTTTCTCACTTATTCTTCCTGTAAGCCTTTCCTTCCATTTCCTCCAGAAGCTTCATTGCGATCAAAAATGCCTGCCCCTGACGCGTTTCCGGTTCGATCTGTAGTTCATCCACTATTTCCGCCAATACAATTGCCGCTTCTCCGTAAGTCATTTCTTTTGCCATAAGAACCTCCGTGATGTCTGTCTTTGTCATAATACCGGATCAGTTTCAATTAAAGTATATTATACCCACAACAAAGCCGTTCTGCAAGAATTCCCGTATCAGCACCCGGGAACAGATCTTAAAAACAGACCGGAAAACATGTATGGTTAAATAGATTGAAAAATCCGCCGGAGTTTTTTATAGTAAACGGATAAAGTAATTGTTCTTTCATTCCTGATTGAAAAGGAGCAAAACAGATGAAACTGAAGAAGATCTACTTTGATATGGACGGAGTTCTTGCCGACTTTGAACGGGGTGTTAAAGAACTGGCAGGATTCGAAATGACGGCAGCAGATCAGGATTCCAAAACAAAGGAAGAGGATGAGGCAATGTGGGCTGCGATACGAGAAGTGGAGCATTTCTACGATAAGCTTAAGCCTCTGCCCAATGGATTTGAAGCATTCAGGGCCGTGAGCCTGGCGTATCCCGGTATCATCGAAATCCTGACCGGTATTCCCAAACAGAAAAGAGGCATTGTGACAGCCGGTGAAGACAAGATCTCCTGGGTCAGACGTGTTTTGGGGGATAATATCCCTGTCCATATAGTCTACAAGGAGGAAAAGAAAAATTACTGCAACGGAAAGGAATATGTCCTGATCGATGACCGCGGGGCAAATATCGAGGAATGGGAGCAGAACGGTGGCAGCGGAATCCTGTATAAGGAGGGCGAAACCGACGTCATCGGTATTTTAGAGCGGCTTCGTTAAGTTCTTCCGGATCCGGTTTGATCTCTATCCCTTTCTGCTGAATATATCTCATCCCGCCTGTACGGTCTTATTCCGCAGACCTTCTCCGGTTTCAAAGCCTGTATGTCCCATCAGGGTCCAGGGTTAATACCAGATCAGCTGTCCTGTTGTGCTCCATACATTCTTTTACATTTGCCATGTCACTGAATTCCACAAATTTCCGTGCCTTCTCCTCGGGATAGCCGCTCGCCGTTTTTCGTGCGATCAGACGTTTTCGAAGCAGTTCTTCCCCTGCCCGGATCAGGATCGTATAGTCAGCATAATCCGCCAGCTCTCTCCATCCATCTCTGTCCAGCAGCAGATAGTTTCCTTCAAGGATCACTATATCCTCCGTCACCTGTATGACATTGTCTGTTGGATTGTGCAGATGCCGGTCATATACCGGCCAGCCGCAATGCTCCCCGGCCGCGACCTTTTCTATCCTTTTCCTTAAGCTTTCCAGATCAAAGGTCTCCGGTGCCCCTTTGATATCGACCATCCGTATCTCCTGTCCGTCACGAACCGTTGTGTGTGTGATCAGATACTCCTGCCTGCGATGAAAGCCATCCATGCCGATCACCTGTACGGATCCGACATCGGGAATATCATCTGCAAGAGCAGAAAGAAAACTCAAAAGCGTACTCTTCCCGGCTCCCGGAGGTGCCGCAAGCATGGCAAGGATCCTCCGCTTTTTCATTCTCTGCATCCGTGTCAGTTCCAGAAGCAGCGGCCGGAAGATATTCTCCACACTGGTTTCCGTATAACGGGCCTGTACATCGATCCCATTGATATTTACCTGATATTCAATCATTTTTCGTCGCCGGTTTTCGTACTATCCTAGTATAACGGTTCTTAAATACCTGGACCAATTGCTTGCCTGCTTATCCCGATAGCACGCATCTGAAAGCCTCGACGGTCTCCAC
>CACZNS010000076.1 GCA_902782575.1 uncultured Lachnospiraceae bacterium | reverse complement strand
CTGACGGAGCGCTACGGAAAGAAATACATCGAACGCCGCTACGGTCTCCACGACGACAACGTGATCATGGTCAAGGTCGGAGCCCTGGAGGAGGGGACCGAACGGGATCTGCAGGGATATAATGAGGACATGCTCTTCCTCGCGGAGGCGGATATGACCGATGAGGAAAATTACAGACGGGCAGGAGAGATCATGGATCTCGAAAGCCTCATCGACTATATGGCGGCCGAGATCTATATCGCACGCTGGAACGACTGGCCTTCCACAAACTACGCCCTCTGGAAGACCAGGGAAACGGAGGCCCCGGAAAAGGGGGACTCCAGATGGCGCTTCATGCTGTTTGACGTATACCGCGGAGGGCTGACCTATACCGACGGGGACGCGGAGCGGGATACCCTGGAGCTGACCCTGAGCGAAAGTCCCATCCTTGCGAACATGTGCCGAAATGCCGGCTTCAGAAAAAAACTGACCGACCGGCTCCTCTCCCTCCGGGATCATGAATTTGATCCCGAAAGGGTATCCGAGCGGATCGATCAGTATGTTTCCGAAATGCAGGCTCCCCTGGAAAGGCATTTCCGCCGTTATTTCTCAACCGGGACGGAGGATTTCCTTCAGGAAGCGGAATATCTGAAGCTCTTTTTTAAGGAACGCCGTGAATATATTCCCGAAATGATCGCAGCGAACTTCAGTCCAGATGGAACAGAACCGACAGATCCACGCTGACGGGGCTGTTGTCCGGATTCGTCTCCATGATGTCCGCCATGAAATCCCACCACTTGCGGTTGATGGCGGTATCCGCGCCTTTGCTCCAGAGCTCCTCATCCTCGATCTCGATATATCCGAAGAGGGTAAGGGTTTCCTTATCGAGGCAGATCGTATAATTCTTCCCGCCGTGCTCATGGATCATGTCGATCATCTCCGGCCAAAGCTCATTATGCCTCTTTTCATACTCCTTCTCCTGTCCGGGATACAGCTTCATCTTAAATGTTTTGATCATCCTGATTCTCCTTTCCTTTCTGATATGCTGTTCCTGTCTGCGTCCGCCGTGAGGTTCGCCCCGCAGGCGCAGCTTAAACGTCCTGCGCAGTCCGGGATCTCCGTTATCCCTTATCCGATCCGTGCTCCCGCCGCCGCGGTCAGGAGGTCAGGATCATTGCGATAAAGACCAGCGCGTCGTTGCCCGCCGGGCGGATGGAATGCCCGCAGCCGTCTTTTGTGTGTGTCACATCCCCCGCGCTGAGCCTCCTCTTCTGCCCGTTATCGTCGTAGTCGGCGGTACCGGATAAAATGTAATAGGTCTCGCTCTCCCCCGTATGCACATGCCACCCCACCGAGGAGCCCGGATAGACGGTAACCTCCGCGTACAGATTGCATTTGCCGTGCATGTCCGGCTTCTCCAGCAGATGCCTGAACATCACCTGTCCCTCGCCGCCCTCGCAGCGCCTCACGATCTCTATTCTAGGCTGCATGATCTCATCTCCTCTTACGACTCATTATCTGAAAATCCGGCCGGTTTCTTATCCTCCGATCTGGCAGCGGAGGTCCGTCGCCCGTTCGATGGCCGCCCGGAAGCCCTCCATCTTTTCCATGCCGGGGCGTTCGGCCTTTCCCATCGGATAATCCCTGCCAAGCCCGGTATATTTGCCCTCTCCGAAATTGTGATAGGGCAGGATGTCGATCTCTTCCACTCCCGGGAGGGAATCCGCATACCTTGCGATAGAAAGCAGCTCCGCCTCGGTATCATTAAAGCCCGGCACCACCGGCACGCGGATGATCAGCTTCGTCTGTCCGCTCCGTGCGATCCTTCCGGCGTTTTCCAGCATCAAGGTATTTTCCCTGCCGCACCAGGCCTCGTGCTTCTTCGGATCCATATGCTTGATATCCATCAGATATGTGTCCAGATAAGGCAGGAGCTTTTCGATGGTCTCATATTTCGCAAAGCCCATGCTCTCAAGCGCCGTATTGACTCCGAGGGCCTTTCCGGCATGCAGCAGGGCTTCCGCAAACTCCGGCTGCAGGAGGCTCTCCCCTCCGGAAAGGGTCAGCCCGCCGTCCGAGCGGCTGTAATAAGGCATATCCCGGCGGACGGTCTGCATGACCTCCTTCACCGTCACATCCCTGCCGTATGTCTTCGGCTTTCCGTTTATGGTCATCGTTTCGATCTCAAAGCTCTGGGACTCCGGATTGCAGCACCAGCGGCAGCGCAAGGCGCAGCCCTTTAAGAAGACGATGGTGCGGATGCCGATGCCGTCGTGGATCGAATATCGCTGGATATCAAAGATCCGGCCCCGTACGTTTAAATAGCTGTAGTCATCCATATCCGTATCTACCTGTGAAGTCCCTGCTCCGTCCTGCGGATGATATCGTCCTGCAGGGACTTGGAAAGTGTGGTGAACAACGCGGAGTAGCCTGCCACCCTGACCACCAGCCCCGCGTATTTCTCGGGATGGGCCTGGGCATCCAGCAGAGTCTGCCTGTCTACCACATTAAACTGCATGTGCATTCCCTTCTGATCGAAGTAGCCCCGTACCAGAGAGACAAAATCCTCCAGATCCTTTTCGGTGCTCATGGCCGTGGGATGGATCTTCATGTTGAAGAGAGTTCCGTTGGAGGCCTCCGCATGGTCCAGCCTCGCCACCGAATTGCAGGAGGCTGTGGGGCCGTGCAGGTCGTAGCCGCTGGTGGGCGACACGCCGTCGGCCACCGGTGTATGGGCAAGCCTTCCGTCCGGAGTCGCTCCGGTCTGGGCGCCCAGGGGCACGTTTGCGGATACCGGATAGAGCCCCGCCTGAAAGATGCCGCCTCTGGGATTCCGGTATGCCGGCAGCGGCTTTGTATAATAATACGCCGCCTCTCTGGCGATGGTATCCACCTCGTCGATGTCGTTGCCGAATTTCGGAAGCTCCAGGATCATCTCCCGGATCTCCTCATAGCGCTTCCTTTCAGCCTCCGGAAGCTCCATCGTAAGGACCTTTCGGATAACGGAAGCGATCATCTCATCCGTAACCTGCCTGCCCTCCGCGGCAAGAGCCTTTGCGGCCTGGGTGGCCGTTTCCTTTGCCGTGATCTCATCAAAGCCCTGTCCGTAGTTCATCTGCAGAGCCTTTGCCAGCTCCTGTAAGGTGAATTTCTTCTGCTCAAAGACCAGGGTCTTTACGGTGTAGAGGGAATCCGCCACATTGGCGATGCCGAAGCCCTGGGGACCCGTAAAGTTGTAATGGGCACCGCCCTGCTGCAGCGGCACGCCGCGGGTGATGCAGTCGTCGATCAGGGCGGACTCGAAGGGAAGAGGTGCCAGCTCGGCATGGGCCCTGTCGATGGCGTTATCCGCGTTTACCAGCAGCGCGATATTGTATTCCATCTGCTTTTTGTAAGCAGCCTTAAACTCCTCATAGGTCTTTATGCTCTCCGCATCTCCGGTCCGGATGCTTGCCACCTCTCCGTTGTCGATACCGTTTGTGAAGACCATCTCCAGAGGCCTGCACATATTGAAGAAGGCGGCATCGTGCCAGCCGTCCTCCTTCCCGGGCACATGGGGCTCCACACAGCCGATGATGCAGTAATTTCTGGCATCCTCGATGCTGATCCCCCGGTTTTCCATGGCGGGGATGATGATCTCATCGTTATAATAAGCCGGGAAGCCGATCCCGGTGCGGGTCACCTCCGCAGCCCGAAGGAGCAGCTCCTTTGCCGAGCCGTTCCAGACGCGGATGGAGATGGAGGGCTGGGGCAGGAAGACATGCTTCGTGGCATCCAGACACATGAAGGAAAGATCGTTCGTCGCGTCCCGTCCGTCCTTTGTCTGCCCTCCGACGATGAGATTCTGGAAGAGGGAATATCCCGCAAAGCCCTCCGCGCTTGCCGCGTCACGGCATTTATTCAGATCGTTCAGCTTCACCCATACGCAGTCCAGAAGCTCCTGCGCGTACTCCCGGGTAAGCCTTCCCTCATCGGTGTCCTTTTCATACAGAGGATACATATACTGATCAAAGCGCCCCGGGGAGATGGAATGCCCGGAGGACTCGATCTGAAGGGTCTGCTGCACAAACCAGAAGGCCTGCAGGCCCTCCTCAAAGGTCCTTGCGGGAAACTCCGGCACATGGGCGCAGGTTTCGGCGATCCTTAACAGCTCCTGCTTCCGCGCCTGATCCGTTTCCTTTCCGGCCTCTTCCTTTGCCAGCTCGCTGTAGCGGTGGGCATAATCAATGACCGCCTGGCAGGAGATGATGACAGCCTCCAGGAAGCGCTTCTTATCTCCGTAGTTCGGGTCGCAGAATTTTACCTTTTCCAGCTGCCCGGCCGCCTGCGCCATGATCCCCGATAAGCCTTCATAGATCACCCGGTCGTAATGCACGTTTACATGGCCCACTCCGTTATAGTAATAATTGCCGGGCGTAAAGAAGTTATGATCCATCGCCCGAAGAGTCTCCGGCGCCATAAGGGACCTTGCGAGCTCACTGGTGGTCTTTCCCTTCCAGTAGGGATTTACCTTCTTCAGGCGCTCCTTGGTCTCTTCGGAAATGTAGAAGGGATCTGCTGACCGGTGCTCCACGGTGTCAAACTCCGCCTCCAGCCAGTCATAGGAAAACTCCGGATAGGTCTGGCAGCCTCTCGGCGCAAGGGTCGTGCTGCCCACGATCAGCTCTCCCGGCCGGATCACGATGGGAAGACCCTTAAGGATATGCCGGAAGGCCAGAGCCTTTCTCGTAACCACCGGAAGCCCCTCCGTGGCCTTAAAGGACTCCGTGATCAGCTCCGCCCTCGCCGCTTCGATCTCCGGCATCTTCGCGAAAAGATCCGCCACCAGTCTGGTGATGCGCTCTGTCTTTTTCACCGGTGTACTGTCAAATGCTCTCATTGTTATCTCCTTTATGTAAACCATTTAGTGGGATTTATCCGCTATTATCGTCTGTCCAGGTTCGGCTTTTTGATTATGTAAACCATTTCGGCGGATCCCGCCGGATCCTAGCTACGTCGAGGCTTTCAGATGCGTGCTACCGGGATAAGCAGGCAAGCAATTGGTCCAGGCATTTAAGAACCGTTATACTAGCGTTTCTCCGGGCAGATCAGGCCGATCCCGTTTCCCTCAAGGAATTCCCGCCATCTTCTCTCCGGCTCCTTGTCGGTAATGACCGTATGGATTCCCTGAAATCCGCAGATCTGCGAAAAGGCCGTTTTGTCGAATTTCGTATGATCCACCGCCAGGAAGACCCTGTCCGCGGAGGCGATCATCGCCTGCTTGATCCCCGCGGTCTCGTCGTTCCCGTCCGTGATCCCCTGCTCCATGGAGATCCCCTTGCAGGAGAGGAAAACCTTTTCCGCATGGTAGGCTCCGATGGTCTCCGCCGCCTTCCTTCCGAAAAGGGACATGGTCCCGGCCTTTAAGAGCCCTCCGGTGGAGATGATATCCCAGCCGGTCACCTGGGACAGCTCCAGCAGGTTTTCGATGGAATTGGTGATGACCGTCAGATGCTCCTTCTGCTTGAGGTTTCTGGCGATAAAAACGGAGGTCGTGGATGCATCCAGAAAGATATGGTCATTCTCCTCGATCTGCCTGCAGACGAGTTCCGCTATCCTCTGCTTTCCCGCCGGATTCACCCGCCTCCGGACATTGTAGGGAAGCTCCATGATGCCCGCCTCGTTCAGCGTCGCTCCGCCGTAGCTCTTTACCACATGGCCTTCTTCTTCCAGCTTTTCCAGATCGCGCCGGATGGTCTCCTCGGAAACCTCATACTCTCGGCTTAAGGCTCCCACCAGAACGGTCTTTTCCTCCTGGATCTTCTCCAGGATCAGATTCCTTCTCTCCGCCGCAAGCATCAGCTGATAAACCTCAAAAGGCTCTCCGACGGACGCGGGATCACCGATTCGTCCAGGAACATGCCCTTATCTCCTGCCGAACGCTTCGCCGCTTCGATGGCAGCCTGTACGGAAGCCACGCTTCCGGTGATGGTCATATAGCTCTTGCCGCACATCCCCTTCGCAAGCCTGAGCTCGATCAGCTCCACGGCGGAGGTCTTTGCCGCCGTATCCGCCGCAACGATCATGGAGGCCACATCATAGGTTTCCAGCACTCCCAGCGCCTCGATCCGCTCCGGAGCAGAGGTGCCGTAGATTGCGGGAAAGATCGATTCATGGGGATTTCCCAGCACAAAGGTGTCGATGATCTTGTCCCCATAGGCGGACCCGGCCCTGTCCACGGAGGCGCGTACCGCGGAAAGCTCTCCCGCGATCAGGATCACAAACTTTCCCGGGCAGGTGGTCTCTGCCTGCAGCAGCTCCACGTTTGCCGCCTTTGCCATATCATCCGCCGCCTTAAAGCCGGTGGATACCGTTGTACATTCGACCATTCCGATCGCTCTATTGGACATTGGTAATGATAATCTCTCTTTCGTTGATCTCCGTTACGATCCCGTCCACGGAAGCATGGATCCCGGCAGAAAGCCCGTCTCCCGCTTCCGCGATGAGCTGGCTCTTCCGGACTCCTTCCTTTTCTCTGACCGCGGGCACTGCCGGAGCACCGGCATGCTGCAGCAAAGGGATCCTCACGGTCTTAACCTGTTTTACGGAGGGATCAAAGAGAACCCTCTGTCTGTACTGCGCCAGACCCAGCCTGGCTGTCAGCCGCTCTGTGGGAACCCGCCTGAATTCCCGGTTTGCTTCGATCTGCAGGGCTTCGGTCTTTTCGGCCCTGACCCCGGCCTTCCTCAAGCCGTCCTTAAATGCCATCAGGATCGCACGGGGGGACAGTCCCTGGGGACAGGCGTATTTTTCACAGATCCCGCAGCCGGAGCAGTACAGGGCATCCGTATAGACCGACAGATCGTTTATCTCCCCGCCGGATACTGCCCGCATCATCCTGTGGGGCTCGATTGGATATCCCAGCATATGCCTGGGGCAGAGATCCGTGCAGGTCCTGCACTGGCAGCAGACCGACGCTGTCCTCCGCCTCTCGGCGGTCAGGTTTTTCCCGGCTCTTTCGATCAGGGGATGGGACCGCTCCAGCACGATCACCGCTCCGGTGGTCTTTGTCACCACCGACTGCCCGGAAACGGGATGCCCCATCATCGGTCCTCCCAGATAGAAGGCCGCATCCTTTGCCGTGATCCCGCCTGCCAGCTCCGCCGCGTCCTTCAGTGCCGTGCCTACAGGCAGAAGCATTACGGAAGGCTCTCCCACCTCTCCGAGAACGGCCACCGCCTTTTCCGTCACCGGCAGCTCCTGATGCACCGCCCGGTAGAGATTGAGCATCGTCTCCGGGTTAAAGACCGCCACCTTCTCCTCCACCGGCAGCCGGCCGGGGGAGATCACCCGCCCGGTGCACTCATAGATCAGGACGATCTCGTCGCCTGCGGGATAGGTATCCGCCAGGGTGACCGTCCTGATGCCCTTTCGGCCGTCCGCGGCCTCCGTCACGGCCCGGAAGGCCTCCGTTTTCTCTCCGCGGATCCCGATCACGGCTTCCTCTGCCTGAAGCGCCTCCCGTACCTCTTCCAGCATCGAAAGGATCTGCGGCGCAAAGGCCGACAGGAGCGCCTGATCCTTCTGCATCAGGGGCTCGCACTCCGCGCAGTTTAAGATGACGGTACCGGTCTGCTCCAGGAGCTTCATAAAAGTCGGGAAGCCGACCCCGCCGGCTCCCACCACTCCGTTTCTTTTTGCAGTTTCCTGCAGCTGCTTCGCATCCATCGGCAAGCTCAGTCTATCTCCTGGCCTTCGTCGAGGATCCCGACGATCGCCGCGTCCACGGGCGCGTTTTCCATATCACAGCCCACCCGTGCCGCGGAGCCCTGGGCTACCAGAACCTTTTCGCCGATCCCGGCACCGATGATATCAATGGCCACCAGATCGTTCCCCGAGGCCTTCATGGAGGCCTCCGGACGCACGATCATAAATTTGTTGCCGATCAGCTTTTCGCTTTTTCTTGTGGAAAAGACACTTCCCACAACCGTTCCAATAATCATATCCGGTTTTCGCTCCTACGCCCGGATGATCTCAGCGTGATCACCCTGCTTTACCTGGCAGGCATTCGCCTCGTCCGTATCGATGTGCATCTCCAGCGTAAAGGAAGGATCCACGCGGATCTTTACATGATCGAGAACCGCTCCCCTTTCGTTGCCCATTTTCACCGATACATAGTCGCCGTCCTTCAGGCCCGCATTTTCCGCCTCCGCAGGCGTCATATGGATATGACGCGCGGCGACGATACAGCCCTCGTTCAGATACAGAACGCCCTTCGGCCCCACCAGGGCGATGGGGGCGGACCCCGCAATATCCCCGGACTCCCTTAAGGGTGCGCTGACTCCCAGAGTACGCGCATCCGTCGCCGAGATCTCCACCTGCGAAGCCTTCCGGACAGGGCCCAGGATCCTTACATTTTCTATCGCACGGAGCTTTAAGCCCACAATGGTGCACTGCTCGTTTGCCGCAAACTGTCCTCCCATCAGATCCTTCTTTTTGGTCAGATGGTAGCCCGGACCAAACAGGACTTCCACATGCTCCTGCGTCAGATGGATGTGCCTGGCGGAAACCCCCACCGGCACCGTCATCCCGCGCTTCGAGGAAGCCCCGCTCTCCAGAGCCTTTAAGACTGCCCGCGTGATCAGTTCAACTTGACTGCTGTCCACGTAAATAACCTCCGATATTTACTGCAAGGGTTTCAGATACCGTCCTTATTTCACTTCCGGAAGGATCATTTCCACATCGTTGTGCGGTCTCGGGATCACGTGAGTCGCGATGAGCTCGCCCAGGCGTCCTGCCGCGTTGCTTCCTGCTTCCACAGAAGATTTCACCGCGCCCACATCACCGCGTACCATTACGGTTACCAGACCGGAACCGATCTTCTCCGTGCCGATGAGCGTAACGTTCGCGGCCTTGCACATCTGATCCGCTGCCTCGATGGCTGCTACCAGACCTCTTGTTTCCACTAATCCCAAAGCTTCCAGTGACTGTGACATAATTGTTTCCTCCTTTTGATTAAACTGTTGGTTTTGTACGTTGGATCATTTCCCGATGCCGGGGGCAAAAGGCTTTTGCCCCTCACATCATTTCATCTGCTCTTTGATATTGAAATCCGGCGGATCCTGACCGAGCATCTTATGGCCGTCCGAAGCCTCTTTGCTGCCCTGCTTATCCATGAACCGGCTTGCGGAGATCCTTACGATCCGCCTGATCTCCTCATGGGGCGACGGCAGGATCCCCTTTGCCACGGGCTTTTTGATGGCCTGTGTGCAGCCGGCCTCAATGGCCTGACGCACCGCCGCCACATCACCCTCGATCACGATGGTGACCAGCCGCCCGCCGAGCTTTCTCTCCCAGGTGGCAAGGGTCACGTTCGCGGCCTTGCACATGATGTCCAGCGCGTCGATGGCGGCAACCACTCCGGTGATCTCAATGAATCCGTAAGCCTTGCCCTGCCGCTCCCTTCCGGAGAGCTCTGAAGTTTTCCCGGTTCCTTCTTCCCTCATAGTCAATCCTTAAATTTCGGCAGGATCATCTCTACATCGTTGTGCGGTCTCGGGATCACGTGGGTGGCTACCAGCTCGCCCAGCCTGCTGGCTGCCTGCGTGCCCGCTTCCACGGAAGCCTTGACTGCGCCCACGTCTCCGCGGACCATGACCGTGACCAGACCGGAGCCGATCTTCTCGGTACCGATCAGCGTGACCTCGGCTGCCTTTGTCATGGCATCCGCCGCCTCAATGGCTGCGGTCAGTCCTCTGGTCTCCACCATTCCCAATGCTTCTAACGAATGTGACATTTGTTTGTCCTCCTTATAAAAAATGTACAGCTTCCTTATATCCGGAGTCCGCGTTTACACGAGCCTCCTCAGTCCTTATCCAATGCGCTGATCGTCAGCATCTTTTCCGTATCCTCCGTAGGATTCGGGATGATATGGGATACCACGATCCCCGTGGTCGCCTTCGCGACCTCCTCCGCCGCCTTCATGGCCTCCCTTACGTCGGCCACTCTTCCGCGGAATTTCACCGTTACCAGAAGGGGCACCGGAAGCGCATCGGCATTGGCCGGCTTGTTCTTATCGAAGATCTCCAGCGACACATCCGCCGCCTTGCAGCCCGCGTCCGCCGCCATAAAGGCGCAGACCAGACCGTAGACCTCCAGCAGTCCCACCGCCAGTCCTCTGTTGTCCGTTTCTCTCTGCTCCATGGATCAGCCCTTTATCATGCACCCGGCGGTGTCAGGATCGCGATCTTCAGACCCGTCATCGCAAGGTTTGTCCTAAGCGCCTCGTTGATCTGCTCCAGCGGGAACTTATGGGTGATCAGCTCGGTGACCGGAAGCCCGATCCCCTTGGCCCTCTTTAAGAAATCAAAGGTCGTGCCGTAATCCCTGAGGGTATAGACCCAGGAGCCCACCAGATTGATCTCCTTCGAGCAGAGGTCGAAGTGAGGATTGATGGTTGCGTCTCCGCCGTTTACGAAGAAGCCGAGCTCGCACAGGCCGCCGCCGTTGCGGATGAATTTGTAGATATTGGCATGAGCCTTCGGATTGCCGGTGCACTGGAAGGCGAAGTCCGCCAGATGCCCGCCGAAGGAAGCCTCTACCGCCGCCGTAAGGGCCTCGATCCCCTGATGATCGTTGAAGTTCACGGTCCGGTTCGCGCCGAGCCTCTTTGCGAATTCAAGCCTCTGGGCATTGCCGTCCACAGCCGTGATGTTTTCGATGCCCATGGTCCTTAAGACCGCGATGCAGAGCAGACCGATGGGCCCGCAGCCCTGTACCGCCACCCGGCTGTTGAAGCGCAGGATGCCGGTGGTCTTTGCCCTCTCCACCGCATGCACCAGAACGGCGCTGGGCTCGATCAGGATCCTGGAATCCAGGTCCAGATCGCTTACATTAAAGACGGTGGATCCGCCGCGGATAAAGATATAATCCGAAAACCATCCGTTCAGATGATACTCATCATCCGGAAGCAGGCCGTAGACCTCGGCCTGTCCGATATTCTGCTTGTTCAGATCAAACATGGTGATGTCGGGATCGTCCTTGAAGATCATGCAGGTCACAACCTTGTCTCCCACGTGCAGATCCTTGCCCGCGGAGTCCTTCTTCACATTCTTTCCCATCTTGACGATCTCGCCGGTCCCCTCATGCCCCCGTGCCACCGGGATCAGCCCGAAGGGGTCGCGCTTGAATTCATGCGCATCCGTGCCGCAGACGCCGCAGCCCTCTACCTTTACGAGGATATCGTCGTCGCCCACCTCAGGGATCGGGAACTCCTTTACTTCAAAGCGCTCCTTCTCCACAAGCATCGCCACGCGGGCGGTTTTGGGGATCGTCCCCGATGCCGCCTGACCGCCGGAAGCAGCCGCAGAGGGAGCGGAGATACCGCCCATCTGGCTTAAGATCTGCTTTACGATCAGCTCGACATCCTGTTCGTTAACTGCCATAATTTACCTCCTGAAATATTGAAATTCTCCGGAACTTTGCTGTTCTCATCGCTTCCCGCCTTACAGGAACGGCAGGGGTCTTCGGATCCCGGCCGCTTCAGAGGCATACCTGCCTGCGGCGCCTCCGTCGGGCAGCTCCTATCTGATGCAGAGGCTGTCCTGCATCACGCAGCGCCTGCGCTTGGTAAAGGTGGAGGCACTGGTCAGTCCCTCGCCTGTCCTGGAGGCGATGGTAAAGGTGCAGTACCCTTCTCCTCCGAAGCCGAGAGCCGCGTAGCTCGGCCCGTTCTTTACCAGGATCGCGGTATCCAGCGCCCTTGCGTAGGCCGTGATCCGGTCCACATTCTTGGAATGGATATGGGCCGAATGACGGTTGCCGTGCTCCAGCCATACCGCTGTCTCCACGCCCTCCTCGAAGCTCTTTACCCGTACTACTCCCAGGATCGGCATCATCAGCTCCGTGGTGATCAGCGGATGCTCCTTCGCGCCTTCAAAGATGATGCAGCGGACCTCGGGCCCCGCTTCCACACCCACCATGGAAAGCAGTGTTCTGGCGTCTCTTCCGACGCATTTGCGGTTCAGCGCGCCCTTCGGCGTGATGACCGTGGATGCCAGTCTGTCCTGGACCTCTTTGCTTGCCAGATATCCGCCGTTTTCGGTGACGAAATACCGGATCAGCTCATCGCAGATGCTGTCCACCGCCACCACCTCCTTCTCCGCGATGCAGGGGAGGTTGTTGTCGAAGGTGCAGCCGTTTATGATATCTCTCGCGGCCTTTCTCACATCCGCCGTCTCATCCACCAGGACCGGAGGATTGCCGGCGCCTGCGCCGATGGCCCTCTTGCCGGAGGAAAGCACCGCCGTTACCACCCCGGGGCCTCCCGTGGCCACAAGGAGCGGGATCTTCGGATGCTTCATCATCACCGCGCTGGTATCCAGGGTCGGCACCTCCACGGTGCAGGCGATGTTATCCGGACCGCCGGACTCCAGGGATGCCTCGTTGATCATATTGATGGTAAAGATCGTTGTCTTCTTCGCGTTCGGATGAGGATTAAAGACAACGGTATTTCCGCCCGCGATCATTCCGATGGAATTGCAGATCACGGTCTCGGAAGGGTTTGTCGCCGGTGTGATGGCTCCGATCACTCCGAAGGGTCCCATTTCCACCAGGGTAAGTCCCCTGTCGCCGGACCAGGCGATGGTGGTGATATCCTCCGTACCCGGGGTTTTATCCGCCGTCAGCTTATGCTTCAGGATCTTATCGCCCACATTGCCCATTCCCGTCTCGCTGACGCCCATGTTCGCAAGGATCTCGGCGTTTTCGTTCGTCTTCCTCCGGATGGCGGAAATGATCT
>CACZNS010000075.1 GCA_902782575.1 uncultured Lachnospiraceae bacterium | reverse complement strand
GCCGGAAACTCAGCCGGAAACGCAGCCGGAAACGCGGCCGGAAACGCGGCCGAAAACGCAGCCGGAAACTCCAGCACCGGAAACTCAGCCGGAAACCCAGCGGGGCCGGAAACGCAGCCGGGCCGAAAACCCCAACACCGGAAACTCAGCCGGAAACACGGCCGAAAACGCAGCCGGGCCGAAAACTTCCAGCACCGGAAACGCAGCCGGAAAACTAGCGGGGCCGGAAACTCCAGCACCGGAAACGCAGCCGGGCCGAAAACGCAGCGGGGCCGGAAACCCAGCCGATAACTCAGCCGGATCCCCCTACGAGAGGCTCCTTCGGAATTCGCTGGGAGTAAGGCCGGTGTAATTACGGAAGGCCTTGGAAAAATAATTGGTGTCGGTGTAGCCCACTCTCACCGAGACATCCTGTACCTTGATCTCCGGAGAGGAGAGGAGCTGCCTGGCTCTTTCCATCCGGACGTCGGTCAGGTATTCATAGATGCCCAGGCCGTAGCGGAGCTTAAAAAGCTTTGAGAGATATTCCCTGGAAAAGAAATATTTATCGGAGAAATCGGAGATCCTGATATTGCTGCTGTAGTTTTTATCAATGCTGTCCCGGATCAGCTCCACCACCTCTTCCGCGTTCAGGGAGCTTGCCTCCGGGAGCGCGTCGAAATCCTCCTCGGGATACAGACGGGTCATGGCCTTTCGGATCGCGTCATTCAGCTCTTCTTCCACCACAGGCTTTAAAAGATAATCGCTGGCATGATTCCGGATGGCATTCTGGGCATAGGAGAAGTCGTCATAGCCGCTGATCACGATAAAAGCGCTGTGGGGAAATTCCGCGGAGGCTTTTTCCAGAAATTCGGTGCCGTGCATGACGGGCATCTGCATATCCGCAAAGACCAGGGAGGGGCGGAGCTCCCGCATGATGGAGAGAGCCTCCTTTCCGTTCTCGCACTGCTCGGGCTGCTCCAGATGATACTGTGTCCAGTGGCCCAGCTTGCTGATGGCGATCCTTACCGGCTTTTCATCGTCTACGATCAGGGCTTTATGCATCCTGCTCCTCCTTTTCATAAGTAAAGGCCGCCGCCCGGGCCTGTGTAACGCGGTCTGCGTGGGGAAGCATCAGGGAGACCTCGGTGTAGGACTCCTCGCCGGTCTTGCTGTCTATGGTCAGGGCAGCCCCCTCCCGGTAGATCAGGCGGATCCGGTGATAGAGATTTTCCAGGCCGATATGCTGCCTGCTGCTGTCGGAGAGTGTCTGACGGTGGAAGCTTAAGCGAAGCTGCTTCAGCTTATCCTCCGGGATGCCGGTCCCGTTGTCTCTTACTGAGATCATGAGGGAGGTTTCCCGCAGGGAGACGGTAATGCTTACGGACAGCTCGCTGCGGTCGTCTCCGAAGCCGTGGAGGATGGAGTTTTCCACCAGGGACTGCAGGCTGATCTTCGGCACGTTCATGCTCAGGGCAGCCTCTTCGACGGAGCGGGTCACCTTCAGCTTATCCCCCAGGCGCACCTGCTGCAGAAGGATATAATTATCCGTATACTGCAGCTCATCCTTCAGGGGGACGATATTGGCGGATTTGATGCTGTAGCGGAGGTTTGAGGCCAGAGAGGTCAGCATCTTGTAGATCCCCGGCTGGTCGTTCAGCAGGGCCTCCGAGCCGATGGCCTGCAGGGTATTATAGAGAAAATGCGGATTCAGCTGCGCCTCCAGAGCGGAGAGGCGGGCTGTTTTTTCATTCAGCTCGGCGGCATAGTTCTTCTCCACCAGCTCGTCGATCTGCTTTGTCATCCGGTGGAAGGAGCGGCCGAGCTCTGCGCTTTCGAGGCTTCTGCCAAGCTCCACCTCCTTCAGTGTCCCCTTCCCGTACTGCTCCTGCATCTCGGAAAGGGTGGTGAGGGGTGCGGAGAGATAGCGGATCAGGGCATAGGAGGTGCCGATGGAGATGATCAGGAAGGTCAGGCAGATGATCATCACGAAACGCAGGGTCTTCTGCAGCTGGGAGGTGATCTCCGAGATCGGAAGAAGAGAGACGAGCTTCAGGCCGAAGGTCTGTCCGTCCGCTTCCGTCCGGATGTATTCGCTCCCGTCGATCTCCTCCGGCGCTTCTGCGGAGGAAAAGAGCAGATCCCCCTGAGGGTCGTAGAGGCAGATGATCTCTCCCGGGCTGATATTCTGTGAGGTGAGGATGGATGCGGCGCTTTTGCTGACCTCAAACTCGGTCAGTGCGATGATGCTCCTGTCATTCACCCGGATGATGGAGTGAGCGAAATCAAACAGCACATCCTCATGCTCGGAGGGCAGGATCGCAAAGCCGTAGGGATTCTCGCTGCAGAGCCGGTAGATCCGGCTGTCCTCGATGGCATCGTCCGCGTAGGAGCGGAAGCCCTCCTGCTTCCAGGCCTTCCCCACCACCAGATCCTGCGCAGGCAGATAGAGACGGTAGGAGAGCAGGTCGCTCCGGGAATAAAAGGAGGAGCGGACACTGCTTCGGATGGTCTCGATGGTATTGGCCGGGAGAGGAGAGGAAGCCATCAGATAAGAGTAGAGCTCCGGATCGTAGACCGGAAGGATCGCAAAGGAGGAGAGCTCGTTCATATAGGCTTCCATATTGTTCATTTTAAGCCTCAGGATCCGCCCGGACTCCTCGTTCCTCCAGCGTATGGTCTGATTCCGCTCGCGGATATAGATCACCGTGGAAAGGATCAGGGTGAGGAGGATCAGCAGGACGGAAAGAAGCACCGTAAACTCCAGCCAGAGGGGAGAACGGTTCATCTGCCTCGACACAGCGGTCCTGATTTTTCCGGGATTCTTTGCTTTCATGGATCAATCATAACCCATTTCCCGTTTTTTTTCCATTTTAAGATGTTTGGTCAAAAGGTATTTTCCTCCGGCTGATGCCGGAATACTCACAATCCGCCTAGCAGCGCTGCTTCTACCGGGATCCTGACGCGCCCGGCGCGTCAAAGCGCATCCGAAAACCCTCCGCCGGACACTTTTTTCGCGTTTTGCGGGTCATAAAGCCATAATGCTTTTCAAACAAGTTTGGACATATTATGACTGTTTGAAGCCATAATTAACGAATCTGGCAATCGCCGTAATCTGAGTTACAGATGCCTTGCTGATGGCGTTTACGGCTCGGGAAAGTGCAATTACCTTATTTGTTTACTGTAACATCATTTTAAGAGATGCTTCTTGCGTTCGATTTTTGCCTATTGTATAATGATATGTCGAGCTCAAAGGGTGTTTTGACCCCGACTGATGCCGGAATACTCACAATCCGCGCAGCATCGCTGCGTGTTTGAACGCATTATGACCTTTTGAATCCTGAGATCATAATGATCCCGACATAAAACGCGTTATTTCCGAACGATAACTGTCGAAAAAGCTCGACCATTGTATTTTGTACAGGAGGAATTAAAGCAATGAATACCAAAACATACGGGAAGGGCGCCGTTATCTTCCGTCAGGGGGATCCCGGAGACTGCATGTACCGGGTTCAGATCGGGGAAGTCGGCGTATACAGTGATTATCAGAAGCCGGAGGAAAAGAAGGTCGCAGCCCTCACAGCCGGGCAGCTTTTCGGGGAAATGAGCCTTCTGGACCAGACTGTCCGCAGTACCACCGTCGTGTCGCTAAGCGAGGATACTGTTCTGGAGGTGATCTCTGAGGAGGATTTCGGTTCATTATTCGAGCAGTCCCCGGATATCGTTCTGGAGCTGGCAACTCAGATGTGCCACCGCCTCAGAAATACCACGAGGGAGTATGTGGAAGCCTGCCGCACCGTAAGCGATACGATGGAAACCGAAAAGCGGGGCGGCGTAAAAAGTGAAGGTCTGATGGAACGCATCAAAAAATTCTGCGCGGTTCATCTCGGCTCCAAAAAGTGAACGCATGAGAGGAAAGGCGGGCTGCGGCGAGGCTTTCTGATGGAGCAGAGGAAAGCCTGATCGGGTCAGATGTAAAGATTTGTTTATGAACAGGTCCTGCGGCAGCTTATGAAACAGGAACCGTTACAAGCCGCCCCGGGCACTCCATGAGGACTGAGTCGGATATTACAGATAATGTATCGTAACAGAGGAGAAGATAAAAATGAAAACCATAACCTATAATGCCGGTCAGGTCATATTTAAGCAGGGAGCCTTTGAACATACCATGTATGATGTGGTAAGCGGCAGGGTCGGCATCTGCGTGGATCATCAGACGGATCGGGAAAAGCAGATCGCGGAGCTGGGCAGTGAGGAGATCTTCGGAGAGATGGGCCTTATCGAGGCGTATCCCCGTTTCGCCACGGCGGTGGCTCTGGAGGATCATACCGTTCTTTCGGAGATCGAGGAGAGCGAGCTGATGGATTATTTCCGCGACAAGCCGGAAAAGAGCTTCAAGCTTCTGAAGCTTTTGAGTCAGCGCATTCGGGAGACCGATGAAAAATACTTCGATGTATGCCGGGTCATCTATGAGATGAGCGAGGCGGAAAAAAACAATCAGGAGAGAAGTGAAAAGCTGAATAAGGAGCTGGACTATTTCAGTAAGGAATTCGGAAACGTCAATACCTTCTGGCTGGATTAAGCGGAAGAAACCTTACAAAGCGGATATTTGTCAGCGGTGATCCTGTTTCGGGAAGGAACACCGCTGATTTCTTTTTTCCACTTTTTCGTTCTGGATTTTCCATTTTATGTGCAACAGTTATATTTTATACTGGGAAGCGAAAGAAAAACTGGTAAAAGCACACAATGGTTTTCAAGTGGAGGATCCTGATGACAAACAGTTCCAGACGAAAGCGGAAGGAACAGCTGGAAAATGTTCTCTATACGCTTCCCGCGATCATCCTGGTCACGGTCATGATGTACATCCCGTTCCTGATGAGCGGCTATTACTCGCTGACCCAGTGGAACGGTATCGCAAAAGACCCTCAATTCATAGGTCTTGCAAATTTCATTTCCATTTTTTCCGGAAAATCCAATTTCCTGAATTCTCTCGGCTTCACGGTAAGATACACCATCGGCTTTGTGATCTTTTCGAATGTGCTGGCGCTGGCACTGGCGGTAGCCCTGGTAAAGAAGTTCAAGCTGGCGAATGTATACCGGGGCATGTTCTTCATCCCCTATATCATGAGCATGACCATCGTGGGCTTTATCTGGAAATTCATCTTTACCCAGGGCTTTGCGAAGCTCTATGAGCTTGTGGGCGCCGAGGCGCTGAACTGGTCCTGGCTGGGAGATCCGAAGCTTGCCTTTTATTCCGTCATAAGCGTCGGAGTCTGGCAGGGTCTCGGCTTCTATATCGTCCTCTACATCGCGGGGCTTCAGGCGATCCCGAAGGATGTGCTGGAAGCGGCCACCGTGGACGGGGCGACGGCATCCCAGAAATTCTTCCGTGTGACGCTGCCGCTTCTCGGGCCGTCGATGACCACCTGCATCTTCATGTCCCTTACAAACGGCCTGAAGGTCTTTGATATCATCCTCGCGCTGACCAAGGGAGGGCCGGGGACCGCGACCTACTCCACTACGATGCAGATCTATCAGGAGGCGTTTACGAATAACAACTACGGCCTCGGTTCGGCACAGGCGATCATCTATTTCCTTGTCGTTCTGATCATTACCCAGGTCGTCTTAAAAGTGATGAGCCGTAAGGAGGTGGATCTGTAATGGGAATGAAAAAGAAGCAGCAGAGTCAGAAGATCATCCTGATCGCGGTCCTGACATTGATCGCGGTGGTCTATATCTATCCGGTGTTCCTGATGTTCATGAATTCCTTCAAGCCCTTTGGGGAGATCGTCATGGACCCCATCGCGTGGCCGAAGGCACCGACCTTTGAAAACATCACCTATGTGGTGAAGAAGATCAAATACGGCAAACTCTTCCTCAATAACGTACTGATCACGGTGATCGGGATTGCCGGGATCGTGATATTTTCCTCCCTGGCGGCCTATATCCTGGACCGCAGGCGCACGAAGTATACGGCGTTCGTTCATACCCTGATCATCACGCCGATGCTGATCCCGTTCCAGACCATCATGATCACCCTCTTAAAGGCCATGAACGTGATCCATCTGGACAACAGCAGGGTGGGACTGGGGATCCAGTACTGGGGCTTCGGCATCCCGATGGCGACCTTTATCTTCTTTAATTTCATGAAGACGATCCCGAAGGAGATCGACGAGAGTGCCCATATCGACGGGGCTTCCACGATGCGGACCTTCATCTCGGTGATCTTCCCGCTCTTAAAGTCAGTGACCGTCACGGTGATCGTGCTGGATGTGATGTGGATCTGGAACGACTTCCTGCTTCCGCTGCTCATGGTGAATTCCAGCGACAAGACCAAAACGCTGGTGCTCGCCTCCTATACCTTCGTGGGGCAGATGAATACCAAATGGCAGTTTGCGATGGCCTCCATGAGCCTCACGGTGCTGCCGTCCATCATCATCTTCATCTTCCTGCAGAAGTATATCGTGGAGGGCGTGGTGGCAGGCGCGGTCAAGGGATGATCCCCGGGCCAGGGATCCGTTTGAAAGGAATGTAACGGCCGGATGCGGTCTTTGCAGATAAATCAATTACAGGAGCCGGGAATGCGGACCGGAAGGAACAGGAACGGCAGCGTTTGAGGGCTCCGCAAAAGAAGAAAGGAGTGTTACAAGGTATGAAAAAGAAATTGTTGTCAGTGCTTTTGAGTTCGGCGATGGCAGTCTCTCTTCTGGCAGGCTGCGCGGAGGCTGCGGCTCCGGCATCAGCGCCCGCGGATGCGCCCGCAGATGCGGCCGCAGAAGCGGGAGCGGAGGAGACGGCAGACGCACCGGCTGATGCTTCCGCGGAGGCTGTGGACGCTTCCGGGGATTCGGGTGAGATCTATATGTTCATTTCCTCCCCCGAGTATGCCGATGCCATCGGTGAGCTGATCGATGCATACAAGGAGGTCGCTCCCGATGTGACGATCAATTACGAGACCACACAGAACGACTATCCGACGCTTCTGAAGGCAAAGCTGAACTCCGGCGAGGTTCCGGATATCTTCTCATCCACCTCCGGCAAGGAGATCGATACCTACCTGGAGTATTCCTATGATCTTTCCAACGATCCCATCATGACCACCATGGATCCTTCCGTGGCTGCGGCAATGGCCTCCACCGAAAAGGGCGGCACGGGCTGCTACGGCTTTGCCATCAAGGGCAACTATTTCGGGATCCTTTACAACAAGGAGATCTTCGAGAAGGCAGGCATCACAAGCTTCCCTCAGACCGTAAGCGAGATGGACGATGCGATCAAGAAGATCACCGACGCGGGCTTCAAGCCCTTCACCACCGGTTTTGCGGAGTGGTGGGTCTTCAAGCACACCTATCAGAGCTTCGTGAACGCAGCGGCAGACGCAGCCGGCATCTCCACGGCAGAGCTGGTTTCCAAGTTTGAGAAGGGCGAAGCAAAGGTAAAGGATTATCCGGAGCTTTATGAGAATTACTTCAGCTTCCTGGATAAGGCTGTGAAGAACGGCGACGACAAGCCGCTGGAGACAGACCTCGCGGCCGAGGAAGCAGCCTTCGCGTCCGGAGACGTGGCTATGGTCCTGGGACAGGGCGCATGGATCGAGGCGGACGTGCTGGCGATCAACCCCAACCTGAAGATCGGCTTTAACGGATATCCCACCACAGAGGATCCGGCAGAGTGCAAGGTGATCTCCGGCTCCGATCAGGCCCTTCATGTGAATAAGGACTCCGCAAACCTTCAGGCAGTCCTGAATTTCGTGAACTGGTGGTATACCTCCGATTACGGCAAGTCCTGGTTCACGGATGTGGCAGGAGTGGTGCCTCCCATCGTAAGCGATTCGGAATCCAACTTCGAGGTCATCAAACAGGGCTCCGCACTGACGGCAGAGAAGGGCTCCGGCGCCCTGGCGATCTGCTACTCCACAGACAGCTGGCATCAGACCTGCGGACAGATCCTGCAGTCCTACATCACAGGCGAGCTGACAAAGGATGAGGCCTGCGCACAGATCGAAGAGCAGTGGGCAGCCATCGACGGAGCACAGTAATATAGCAAGTGTTACCGCCACTTTCACGGGATGCGGTACTTCCGCTGAAGACGTGATTATGCTAAAATAAAAAAGGCCCGGCAGTGGTCGCTGCCGGGCTCTTTTTATCGCAGGCCCGGCAGGAGATAAGATGTGAGCAGAGCCGCCCCGCGGGCGGGCAGAGTGGTTTTTCTCACCTGCCCGGTTTCCGGAACCGCAGAAAAAGGATATCGGAAAAGCAGGACATAAAAAACGTACAGCAAACCATAAAGGAGCAATGGACATGGAGACGATGCGGATCGATGAAAACGGCATACATATCGTATTTCGGGTAACGGACGACAGAGAGCTGAAGCTGCTGCATTTTTCGGCGGTGGAGTTTGACGAGAGCCTGATCACCGATGAAAAATTTATCAAAGAGGGCTTTCAGCCTGTCCAGGTCAATTTTTCCGGCTATGACAGACCCTATGAAAAGCACGGGAATAAATATATCGTAACGGCACCGGGGTATCTCCTGAAATACGTATCGATGGATGACGAATTCAACGAGACCGGACGGAAGCTCACCATCATCCAGGAGGACAGGGAGATCACGGGAGCGAAGGTCGTGACGGAATGGCAGTTTATGGGAAATCTCCCGGTGATCAGGATGCAGAACACGGTCACGAACTATTCCCAGAGCATGCAGACTCTGGAATATATCTCCACCTTTTCCCTGAGCGGTCTCGGAAAAGAGGGGAGTCCGGATACCGATGAGCGGATGGTTGTCTTTGTTCCCCACAACGGCTG
>CACZNS010000074.1 GCA_902782575.1 uncultured Lachnospiraceae bacterium | reverse complement strand
CCGCGTATTTGAGATCTGGGAAATATGCACCAGCCCGGATACACCGTCTCCCAGTGCCACAAAGGCGCCGTAGGGCATCAGCGACTCCACCTTTCCCTTTACGATATCCCCGACGCGGTAGGACTTCCTCTTCGCTTCCCTTGCGGCCTCTTCTTTTTCCTTCAGGATCACCTTTGCGGAGAGTACAAGCTTTTTCCGGTTCGGATCCACCGTGATGACCCGTACCGTCAGGGTCTTTCCGAGATATTCATCCAGATTCTCCACAAATTCCGTAGAGATCTGGGAAGCCGGAATGAAGCCCCTGAGCTCCTCCACATAAGCGATGAGCCCTCCGTTTACCATTCCTCCGATCTTGACTTCAAAATCTTCGGCAGAATCCTTCAACGCCTTCATGTGCTCCCAGGCTTCGGCATTGGCGGCCTCGTCCTCGTTCTCCACCTTTCCGCTCATCACGTCTCCGTCCTTCAAGCGGTCAAATGATTCATCCAGCTCCTTTTTGTAATCATCCATTGATTCCATGTTTTCTTTGTTCCCCCTTTATGATTGATTATTTAATTCTTTTCCCGTTGCTAGTCAGATATACGATCTGGTAGGTCTCCGCCAGTTCGTAGATTATATTAACCATATGCTGAAACCGCTCGTCATCCAGATTGACAAAGGGATCATCCAGCAGGATCACCGGCTTTTCCCTCTCGAAGAGAACTCCTGTCATGGCGAATCTTGCGGTGATGCCGATAATATCTCTGGCTCCCCGCCCCTGATTGATCCCTTCCTGGGCAGCCTCTATGTCCTTCAGCAATACGCCGGAATGGTCCATTTTTCCGATATATTCATCAAACAGGCTCCGAAGGGAAGCCAGGTACTTAGTATGCAGATTTTCTCTGGCTTCGATCAGAAACGCCATGGTCTTTCGCATGATCTGTACCTGATGCCGGTCGGAGATGACCCTGGTCTTATAGGATTCGATCTCATCCGCAAGAGGCCCGACCTTGCTCGCTCCCACCGCAAGTTCGGAGATCTTCTGTTTGATCGCCTCCTCCTCCCCGAGGACCGACTCATAATTCTTCCGGCTTATATCCGCTTCGCTCCTTAGCGACTCAAACTTCTCCTCCCGTCTCTGCTGCCAGCGCCTGCGGAAATAAAAGACCGCCAGGGCAAAAAGCATGATCATCAGTCCGTCAAAGATCGTATCAAAGGATCCGTTACTGGCTCCCGGCAGCGATGCCCTGAAAAAAACGCCGGCTACTACAAAGCCGATGCCGATCAGCAGCGCCACCACAGTGATGATCAGGCTGAACAGATGGTTCCCCTCTCTGGCCCTGTCCTCGGAAGCTTCCTGAAAGCGCTCCTCGATCCCGTCCAGCACCTCCTTCCGTCCCCGTTTGTCGTATTCCACCTTCCGGAGCACATCGTTCCATTTCATCATATTGACGGAATCGGTCTGGCTCTTCTGCAGGCTCGCCTCCAGCTGGTGCAGCTTCCGCCGTTCGGCCTCCACCGCCTCCGGCACATTTCTGGTCCCGCCTCTCGTCAGACGTCTCTCTTCCTCCGTGATCCGCTCCAGCGCATCGTCATAGCTGTCTGCATCCTGTTCGCTTTCCACCAGGTTCAGCAGATATTCATTCAGATGCACTCCGTAGATCACGTCTTCGAGATGGTGGGAAATAAAAGCGCTTCTGGAATACGCTCCGCTGTCCACCCCAAAGAGCTCAAGGCCCAGATTTTCGGTATAATCACCGCTGAGCTTGCCGGTCATATCGAAATAAAGACCGAAGGTATCTTCCGCCTCCGTCATCCCGAAGCTTCTTACCGCCCGGTACCGGGTTCCTCCAGCTTCAAAGATCAGGTATCCCCCGAACTGCGCTCCGTCTCTGGGCGCATAGAGCTTGCGGACCTGCTTCAGGATACTTCCTGTGCTGTCCACATCCTTCAAGCCGTACAGCATGGAAAGGATAAACAGCGCAAAGGTTGTTTTGCCCCATCCGTTCGGCGCATCCAGCAGATTCATCCCTTCCTTCAGAGTGCACTCCACATTCCGCATCTTGCCGAAGCCGACGATATGGCACCGCAGGACCTTCATAGGATGTCTCCTCCGGTCAGGGCCCTGAGTCCCATACTGATGATCGCTTTCTTATCCTCCGCGTTGTCTTCGCCGTTCATTACCAGACGGATAAACTCTCCTTTTAGGGTTTTATCAAACGAGACCTCCCCGGCGATCACCTCCGGCTCCACATCCGAATCATCGATCCGGACCGCAAAGAAGCTCTTGCCCATATCCCGCTCGATGCTTCCGATATTCCGGATCCGCTCCATCGGCACCTTTCCGTAAAGCCTCACCCGGACCATCGAAGATCCCGGTATTCCCGCGGTAGCCTTCTGGATCAGATCCCCGATCGCCTCATCATCCGCCGCGGAGCTGATATCCACCTCCACCGACGCCACAGCCCTCTTGCCGCTGCGGACAAAGGACGGCGCTATGCTCGTCCCCTGCGTATCGATCTCGACAAACCCCTTCGCTCCCACATCCTCAAAGGAAAGAGCCTCCAGAGATCCCGGATGGCAGTAATAGCCTCTGGCACCGAGCATTCCTGATTTATAAGCCCTGCTCCCTCCCAGCGCCAGATAGTCGATCCCGCGTCCCGCCCAGAGAGCCGGATCCACCGTTCCGAAGTGCATAACGATATTGATTGTATGATTGCCGGAGAAATTCGGAAGAGTTTCGGGAGAGATCGCGCTGCAGATAATACAGTTTTCGTATTTCAGAAATTCGGTCTCCCCGGAAAACAGCTTCAGATTCGGAGGAAGATGCTTCAAATGCCGGAAATAATTTCCCTCCTCCGCGCTTCCCGGCAGGAGAAGAAAATCCACCGAGGGATTTCTGACGATGATATCGATCAGCCGCTCGATCGTCCGCTGGGCAATATGGTTCGGCTCGATCAGATTCCCTGTGATCATCATCACGCGAGCCTGAATAGATACGGCATAGCCCACCATTCTGTCAAAGGAAGACAGGATCTCCTGCTTTCTCTCTGCTGATTTTTCCGGACTGAACAGGGTTCCGAACGGAATATCCAGATGAATGTCCGAACAATGCAATAATTTCATGGAGCATTTGCCTTTCGCTGATGTATTCTCTTAAATCCGCCCGTCTCAGATCGTCATTGAGCTGCCCCCGCTCCTGCCTGGAGCTCCGCGGCCTGCTGTGCGGCTGCCTCCTGCATCGCCTGCTGTGCGGCTGCAAATGCCGACAAAGCCGCTGCCTGCGGATCGGGTGCTTCAGGCTCCTCTTCCTGTGCGCCTCCATTGCCTGCGGCGCTTTCATCTTCAGCACCGTTTCTCAGATAACTCTTCGCCTGACTGACATATTCCGAATCCGGGAAATTATTGACAAGCAGACTGAAAAGCTCCGTAGCCTTGTCCGCATCCCCCAAGCTTCGATAGCTGGATGCAAGATAAAACAGTGCCTTATCGCTGGTCTCATCCAGCTGATAGGCATTCGTCAGATCCGCGATCGCCTGATCATAATTCTGATCGTTGTATGCGCTCATGCCTTCGTTAAGGAAACGGGAGGCGGCCTGTCCCGTAACCTCCGCGTTCAGATAATCATACAGGGAGCGGAATGCCACGGAATAACTCTGCTCCAGAGTTTCCGCCACATTTTCGCTCACGGAATCACCGATGATCTGTGAAAGCATATTCGCCGTTGTGGTAACATCCTCCGGCGAACGGATATAATTCAGCGCGGCCTCCGCCAGATGATCATACTGCTCTACGATCCCGCTGCCGCTCGTAAGGCTCTCCAGTGCCTGATTTGCCGTTTCGTTTTCCTGCTGCAGGGCGGCGATCTGCTTATTCAGCTCCGTGATGTCGGCGGATTTTGCCGTCAGCTCGTTCGTCACCTCCGTCAGCTCGTCGTTCACGTCATTTTTGGCGCCCCGGATCCTTGCCGGCAGGACCAGAAACCACATCAGGGCAAGCCCGATCAGGAAACCCACCACGATGTTGATCAGCGAGCTGGCGCTCCGGCGCTCCGGCATATTCAGGGGCTGAATGATGGTCTCATTGCCGCTCTGGTACACGATCGATTCACTGGACGCGCCCATCTGCTGTTTCTTGCCCGCTGGCAGGGCCTGGACCCCGTCCCGTTCGGCCAGCTCGTCCTCGGCCTCCCGCAGGTAATTCAGCATCATCGTATTGTTTTTATCGATCTGAAGGCCCCGGTTCAGGATACGGATCGCACGCCGGTATTCCTTATTCTCCAGATAGAGCAGTCCCAGAAGCTGATATCCGGCGATCAGGTTCGGATTGGTCTGCACCACCTTTTTCAGCTGGATGACCGCAAGATCGTAGCTCTTTTGCTCACAGTAGGACAGGGCCTGGTTGTACTTGCGGATGGACTGGCTGATGGCGGTGAGCCGGGTCGGATTCCCCTCCACCTCTTCGATAAAATCGTCGGCGATATTCCTGTCCGGCTTGATATTCTTGCTGATGACCCATTCGGAAAGAGCCGCCACCGACTCGCCCATTTCAAAATAGACAAGTCCCAGCAGGTTTCTGGCTTCCACATTGTTCCTGTTGCATTTCAGACTCTGCAGCAACGACTCCACGGCACCGGAAAGATCCCTTACCTGTGCCTTTTGAAGTCCATCATTATAATACATATTGGAAAGACGCATGATGCGCCGGTACAGCCGGATATCAGCGCCGCAGTTCGTGCAGAAGTCATTCTCGGTGAGATTGGCTCCGCATCTAAAACATCTCATCCCGCTTCCTCTACTCTTCCCTCATGACGCTGCGATCCGCAAGGGCGATCATCAGATCCACCAGATCCGTGACGTCCGTATTATGAATATACCGCTCCGCATCCTCCACCTCGAGCAGCGGATGAAATTTTTTCAATTCTTCTTCAAATTCTATCATTTCAGGATTTCTCCTTAAAAAACCGTTTTTTCACCGGATGAACGCAATACTTATGTCAACTACATATCATAGCATAGCATCCCGCGCATTTCAAGGGAACGTTACAAACTCCCTACCATTTGACCATCGGGCGCATTACGATATTATCATTCTCGTTCTTGCCGAACTGAACCTGGCGTTTCAGATCGTCCACCTGGATAAACTGATCGTCGACCCAGGCCACCGTATTCACATATGCCGTGTTCTCGATCATGATCTTCGGATTTTTTCCCCGCTCAAACATCCCCTCCAGTTCCAGAAGCCTTGCCCTGATGTCGCCGACAGCCTTGGTAAGCTGAAGCTTCTGCTTGACCAGCTCGGCCTTTCTCTTCTTCTGCATATCACTCGCGGTCCCGAGCCGGATCATACGGTTGAGGTCATCTTCCTCCTCCCCGCTTTTCTGCATCTCATCCATCACTTTACGAAGCTTCATATCCAGAGCTGTCTTCTCCAGACTCAGCTCGTCGCTGATGCCGCATTTGATCACAGTGCGGAGTCCCGCGTCATTTCCGCTGTAGCTTGTTTCGACCCCCATCATCCCGTAGACGGTTCCGCCCACAATGGCACCGAGGGAGCCGGTTGCAAAGATCTTTCCCTGAGCAGTGACATTACATCCGAGGTAGCTGTTCGCATAGATATCTTTATTCGACGTGATGGTGGAATACTGCACGAAATCCATGACGACGTCTCCCCCGGCCCTGATCTGGCTGTGGATCCTGCTGTTGATCTCTCCGACGATCCCGCCCTTGATCAGCACATCTCCTCCCGCTTCGATGATCCCTCCCTCCAGAACACCTTCCACCGTAACAGACCTGGAGGCCTTGATGGTCACCCCCGGCTTCACATCCCCGTGGATGATCACATCGCCGTTAAAGTTGATATTTCCGAATACATTATCAATATCGCGGTCAAATTCCTGTACATCCACGATCTTGATCTGGGTTTTGGTCAGCTCGACCCTTCCCTCGGTTTCCGCGCGGTAGATCATGTTTGCGGGATCATATGCGACATTCATGCAGGCATAGGGCTTAAGCTCCCTGGCGGGCTTCGGCTTTACGATCTTTGCCCTCACGGTCACGCCGGCCCTGCCGGCTACGCTGGGATGGTACATCGCGATGATATCGCCCTTCTGTACACAGGTGATCACGTTGATGCTCGTATAATCCACCGACCCGTCATCCCGGATCTCCGGCGTTCTGCTTCTCTTTGTTTCAAAGGAGTATTCGAAATATCCGTCCATCCCGTCGATCTGCGGCTTACCCTCTGCGATCAGCACATTGCGGTTGTAGATCTTCTTTTTGACCATCGCATGGATCTTGGCATCCTTCAAGCCCTCCACCACTCCCTGCTTTTTGAGCAGGGCATAGATCTCATCGTAGCTGTAGGTCCTGCCGTCCTCCGGCTCCACCAGAGTCAGCCAGGCCTCCATGTCCTGATTCTTCAATGTAACGGTATTCTCTCTTGGTCCTATTATCGTCTGCATAATTTTACCGAACCCTTCCCGATTCCTAACTGCAAATCGATATTATGTCAACTCAAATAAGATCCTGCTTTACTTCCTCAGCGAAGAAAGCCTTTCCTTCACTTCGGCCATCATCTGCTCGTAATTTGCAAGCTTTTCCTTTTCTTCACTGATCTTTGATTCCGGTGCCTTGCTCAGGAATTTCTCATTGGAGAGCATCGCGTTGGAACGCTTCAGTTCTCCCTCAAGCCGCTTTTCTTCCTTCTCAAGCCTTGCGATCTCTTCCTTCAGATCCACCAGCTCGTCTAACGGGATATAGACCGTAGCTCCGGTGGTGACCACGGAAACCGCATCCTCCGGTATACCCGTCTTATCCTTCTGAAGGGTAAACGCAGCCGCGTTTGCAAGAGACTTAAAAAAGATCTCGCCGTCCCGGTAAGCGTCGAGCACGGCCTGATCCGCGGACACCACGGTGATATCGGCCTTTTTGGAAGGTGCCACGTTCATGTCCATCCGGACGCCTCTCACCTGGCGGACGGCCTCCTTCAGGATCTCCACACTCTCAGCCTCTTCCCGGAAATCCCAGTCTTCTCTGTATACCGGCCAGTCGGAGATCATGATGGATTCCTCTTCTG
>CACZNS010000073.1 GCA_902782575.1 uncultured Lachnospiraceae bacterium | reverse complement strand
CAGGGCATGTGGGGGATCGCGGAGGTCTTTCTGGATACCATCGTCATCTGCACCATGACGGCAGTGGTAGTCTTAAGCTCCGGAGCCATCGACCTCTCCACGGGGATGGCAAAGGAGGGGGTCAATGACGCGACCCTGGTGGCGAAGGCCTTCGGAAGCTCCCTGGGGAAGCCCGGAGAATGGTTTGTGGTCCTGGTGATCACGCTGTTTGCCTTTACCACGGTGCTGGGCTGGTCCTACTACGGAGCAAAGGTCACGGAGTACGTGTTCGGCCTTACCTGGGCGAAGATCTACCGTTTTGTTTTTATCCTCCTCATCATCTTCGGCGCGGTGATGGAATCCAATCTTGCCTGGGACATCTCGGATACCTTCAACGGACTGATGATGATCCCGAATCTGATCGGCGTGATCTCCCAGATCCCGCTCATCATCCGCCTTACACACAATTACATCGACCGCAGGATAAGAAAAATGGACCTTGAGCCCATGCTCTCTTTCCATCCGGATATCCAGAAGGAAGCGCTGCGGGCGGTAAAAAAAGGCTGTGCCTGACAGGATGGAAAAAGTCTGGGCCTGACAATATGGAAAAAAGGCTGTGCCTGACAGTATTGACAAGTTGATACGAATCGGATAATATATTAACAAAGTTAAGTAATTAACGGAGCAATGAACCCGAAGGCTTGAATTTTAAGGGGTATCCGCGCCGCGCAATATATGCCGCGGCCGGCAGGGGTAGAAACATGGGTATCAATCCGATCGTAAACAATACTGACATGAATGAGGCGCACCGCTCCATCATCGTAAAGATCCTTCATCAGAAAGGGGTCTGCTCCCGGGCGGAGATCGCAAAGATCACGGGGCTGACCCAGGCATCCATCACCAAGATCGTATCCTCTCTGATCGACATGGGGATCGTCTATGAGTCGGGGATCATAAAGGGGAACGGAAACCGCAGGGCCATCGGCCTCAGTCTGAACACGGAAAACAATCCCGTGATCGGGATCAAATTTTCCAGACATATCTATGATGTGGGCGTGTTTGACATAGGCGGGAGATTTTATACCCAGACCGAGACCGAGTTTGATATCACCGAGGATCCTAGAAAGGTGCTGGATGGTATCAAGGCTCAGGTGCACGCTTATCTGAAGGAATACAAAAACACCGTGGCCATCGGCATGGCTGTGCCGGGCCCCTATCTGAAGGATGAAGGGATCATTGCCATAGTATCGCGGATGGCGGCCTGGCATGAGATCAATTTCCTCAAGGAATTTGAAAATGAATTCCGGATCCCCTTTTTCATCGAGCAGGATGCGAACGCGGGAGCCCTGGCGGAATGGTGGTTCGGCGGCCATGAAAAGCCCATGGACATGCTGGCTTATATGCTGATGGGAGAGGGCGTGGGCTCCGGCATCATCGAAGAGGACAGGATCCTCGGAGGGAAGCAGGGAGCCGCCAGCGAGATCGGGCATATCAGCATCGATGTGAACGGGCCCAGATGCCAGTGCGGCAATTACGGCTGCCTGGAGCTTTACTCGGCGGCGCCGGTGCTGCTTGCGAGGGCCATGCAGGCGGAGCCCAGGCTGTTTAACAAAAAAGGCTTAAAGAGGATCGACGAATACAACATCATCTTCCGGGAGGCCCGGAAGGGCAATGAGAAATTCCGGAAGCTCCTCAGGGAGATCGCGGAATACATCGCCTACGGCTGTGTGACGCTGATCAATGCATACAACCCGGACATCATCGTGATCGGGGATGTGCTGGCGAAGGCGGACGAGCTGATCCTGCCTGTGATCCGGGAAAAGGTCCGGGAGAGGGTTGTGGAGGAGCTTTATTCCCAGGTGAAGATCGTGATCTCAAAGCTGACCGTGGACCCCACTCTCTACGGTGCCGCAGCGGCGGCGACCGACCGTGTGCTGTCCAATCCGAGCAGATTCTTAAATATCACGCAGCCCTCCGGGAATTAAAGCCCCGGCTCTTCATAAGTTATGTTTCAAAAGCAGAAGCCCGGCTTCTGCTTTTATCATTTTATTATTCCCGTCAGTTGCAGGAAAAATAGTAGAATGATAAAATGATTGTACCGGGATACTTTTCTGATCGGCAAAGGTTTTGCCTGATGATAAAAGCTGTCAGGTGATACTCGGTTGATAAACCAAATAAGAATTCCGGGCTGATGCCCACCAACACTTATTTATGAAAAAGCATGGACTGCCGGAAGAAGTATTGATCAATCTGGCAAGAACAGACAAGTCGATAAGAAGTCGGATCGGTATATCCACCGGTTTTCGAGTCTTACGGCTGAAAGCGGGATATCCCATGAAATGCTGGCTAAGACAGTCTACGTCCAGTTGGACAAGGCCTTTCGTCAGTTCCAGGCAGGGCTGAACGGGGAAAATAATAACAGGGCACAGATCCTGCTGGCGGCAATGAAGGATATCAATGATCCGGATGTCCTTACGAAAATGGAGAACGATGAGGAATTTTCCTCCATCCTGGAGGAGATCAGAAGCCTTTCGAAGGCAAAGGAGGTGCAGATCATGCTGCTTGCGGAAAAATATGCGGCGATGGATATCGCTACCTTGAAATCAGAGAGCGAAGCAAAAGGCCGTAAAGAAGGCCGTGCGGAAGAACGTCAGGCCAATATCGAAAAGGTAGCAAAGAACTACCTTGAGAACGGCTTAGCTTCTACGATGGAGGAAGCGATGCAAAAAGCAAAGGCACTTCTTTCTTGATTCCTCCATCCCGGAGGAGATCAGAAGCCTCTCGAAGGCAAAGGAGGTGCAGATCATGCTGCTTGCGGAAAAATAAGCGGCGATGGATATTAATATCATATTTGTTCGTTCCCTATTGAGCGGTACGGCATCAAAGCAGCAGGCCTGTATGGCCTGCTGTTTTATTGCCGAAAAAAGATGGGTTTTCCATCCTGCTTCGACAGGACGCCCTATCGACCAGAGGCTGTTCTTTCGTGTTCAGTGGTGATTCTGCCCTATAAAATCCATGATTTGAAAACTACTTTGTGCAAAATTATGCTAAATTTAAAATAACCCTTGACAAAGTTCAGAAACTTGAATAATATATTAACAAAGTTAATAAACTAACGACGGAATATATAGCAAGTAAGTAAAGCAATTGCGGATTTCGGAGCCGGACACCGCCGGAATGGCATTTACGGCTCACGAAAGGGAGTACATTCGTTAACTGAATCAAAAACGGGAAACAGTAAATAGGGAAGATGTAAAACTCGGCGTCAGAGAATCAATAGGATCTGACGCGAAACCAAAGGGAGGTGAAAAACGACAATGCAGGAACAATCCTTAATTCTGGAAATGAAGGATATCACAAAGACATTTCCCGGAGTCAAGGCGCTCGACGGCGTTACGCTCAAGGTTGAGAGCAGATCCGTTCATTCGATCTGCGGAGAAAACGGTGCCGGAAAATCCACCCTGATGAAGGTTTTGTCCGGCGTGTATCCATACGGTTCCTATGAGGGAAAGATCTTCTTCGACGGGAAGGAGATGAGGTTCCGCAACATCAAGGAATCCGAGCAGGCGGGGATCGTCATCATCCATCAGGAGCTGACGATGATCCCGGAGCTGTCCATCACGGAAAACATTTTCATGGGCAACGAGATCACGGAAAAGGGACTGATCAACTGGCATGAGCAGCGCAAGCAGACGGTGGAGCTGCTGAAGAAGGTAGGGCTTTCCATCAATCCGGATACGCTGATCAAGCATCTGGGAGTGGGGCAGCAGCAGCTGGTGGAGATCGCAAAGGCTCTGTCCAAGAACGTCAGGCTTCTGATCCTTGATGAGCCCACATCCGCTCTGAATGAAAACGATTCGGCAAATCTGCTGGAGCTCATGAGAGGTCTTAAGGAAAAGGGCATCACCTGTATCATGATCTCTCATAAGCTGAATGAGATCGCGGCGATCTCCGATGCGGTCACGGTCATCCGGGACGGGCAGACGGTGGAGAGCTATCCGGTGGTGGCGGGCCAGGTGGATGAGAACAAGATCATCCGCTCCATGGTGGGCCGCTCCATCGAAAACCGTTATCCCGAGCATGAATCAAAGCCGGGAGACATCATCTTCGAGGTGAAGGACTGGTGTGTGGAGGATCCGGAGGTAGAGGGCAGGATGGTATGCAAGAATTCCTCCTCATATAATCAAGTAGTTTTTGTTGAAAATCCAAGGTTTTTCCCTTGGTATATCTCAGTAAGAAGAGTCAGTGTCATGGATATTTCAATGCATCAGGTGCTGAAATAGTGGTAGATGGGTGCACGAAATAGAACGTCATTGATTTCGCTCTACATGGCCTTTGTGCGAACCCCTTCCCTCTATGGCAGCGAACCTCCTGTATCCAACGGGTTCTCCCTTGTCCCCAAGGGTTCCAACTTCCTCCTTTTAAATCTTCCCACTTATTGCCAACAAATTATATCAGATAATTAATCTGAACCTGAATCCAATAAGGTAACTCATCATGTTTTGAAAAACGAAACTTTAAATTCTACTCTTGGATACACCGGTAGAGTTTAGTCATGCACAGTAAAGGTTTGCCACTGGACATGGATATGATACTGTTGAACAGATGCACAACAGGCGCTGTCTACGACCGCTTGGAAAAGAGAATGGGAACCGAGTTGTTTCTCGAAAGATTTGAATTCGTTTTGACAGATAGAGGAGTCGAATTCGGAGATCCGGAAGCATTAGAAACCGGAATCAATGGATTTCAGAGATCCAGCATCTACTACTGCGATCCAATGCGCAGTGGTCAGAAAGGGGGACTAGAGCAGGCGCACACAATGCTTCGTGATGTTCTCCCCAAAGGAACAAGCTTTGAATTCTTGACCCAGTGGGAAGTGAATCAGATCGTAAATCACATGAACTCGACACCAAGAGAAAGTCTCGGAGGACGGACGCCATATGATGTTGCATTGGAGCATTTTGGCGAAGAAACTATAAAAGCGTTTCAGCTTAAGCCGATTGCACCCGACGAGGTCAATCTGACACCTAAGCTGATCCGCTTCAACAAATAGCCCACCAATCAAAAAATCTGCTGTCGGACTGGATTAAACTTTTCACATTTCTGCGATGTGGCCGGTGGAATTTAGTCTTGCACACTATTTTCCAGTGGCCTGTTTTTCATGCCCGAAATTAGATTATTTTCGATTGGATTACCGCAATTATAGCAGAATTTCTATTGCCCGGCTTCAAAAAAGTCCTTCAGTTCAACAACTTTTAAAGGTGCGATGGAATTTACTTCTGCACTAGAATTTACTTTTTTAAGTTAGCTATGCGCTTACCTTTTTCTATGATAACTATAGCACACATGAAAGAACCAAAACAGGTTCAAGCAGGTCCAATTTGGGTGCAAGGAGGGTCAGGTTGGATCATGCATACAGTTCACGCTTCAAATCCTCTTCAAATTTCTGCACTTCGATTAATGCCTGATCTAATCCTGCAAAAATCTCATTCTCATCAAGGTCTTCCGGAATCTGGATCTTTGAAGTTTTAAATACTTTCCACCATTGCCAGTCTTTCTTCGCCTGTTTCATAGAGACAATCTCATTCATGCGATCCGCCATTTCCATGAAATCCGCCGAGGCGTTTCTAGAGTTTAAGCAGAGTTGAATGATCACGTCTTTGCCACTGCGATTAACGATCTCATAAAAATAATGGTTGTCCGTATTCCACCCACTTGGTGCATTTGGTATGTCCGGCAATATTTCAGACATTCGTTGTGTCGTAAACCTTGTGCAGGTTCTATTGCTCTTATCTATATTCGCTATTACTGTATCGGTATTCACCGTCCATTTACGAAGTATTTCCGCGATCTTCAGTAACTGCGCAACTTCTTCTGGTGATCTTACCTCCGAAAGATCTTGTGAAAATTCCTCTACGAGATAAGGAACAAACACTCTTCGGAATCTATCACTCCACTCGCCCAAAAAGTTTGCTATCTCGTCCCAGTCATCTTTGTTGGTTATGCTGGCT
>CACZNS010000072.1 GCA_902782575.1 uncultured Lachnospiraceae bacterium | reverse complement strand
CAGCGGCTTGAACTCTCCAAATTCATTATAGAGCCTCTTACTTACCCTTGCAATATAACCGATGTACTTTACCTTATTGTCTTCCGAATAGCTGCTCTCATAATCCACTATGGCGTATTCTCCGCCCGACAGCTTGAACAGATTATCCAGCCGAAGCTCATTTGCTTCTATATCCGGCAGATTGGTAGGCAATACATCCAGGATCTTTATGTTCTTCAGTCCGACTGCCGCAAGCGTCTTTCCCTTCAGCCTGTCTCCAAAGGTTTTCATCGTGATATCCTTATTCTGATAGGCTATCTCTGTTTCTTTTTCCACACAGAGTCCTCCTTATATCTATTTCCGGGACTGCTGTATGGTAAGAATAGGATAAAGAATTCAGGAGAATGAAAGAAGAGTGGTGTCGTTATGACTAACTGTGATATCTTTGTTGTCTCTTGGAAATTCCGGGCGATATGCCCTGATGCCCTGCGGCAGTTCCCTGATCAGATTGTGTTTAAGATATCACGTCCAAGTGGATTTGTAAATACGAAACAGTATTTTTATAAACCCATAGCTTCGCCATATTGCATCCGGAAACGGATGCAACTTCCGCTCTCGATATGTCCGCAGGAAACGCACTCCCAGCTGAGCTGCCATAATGCGTTTTGCTGCTTCTTGAGATTTCCTGTGCGCCTTCGGCTTTTCCCGGAAATAAACGAAAAAGCTGCCGCTTTGAACACGACAGCCCGGTTTACCCTTTGAGCGATCCGATCACGGCACTTCAGGATCATAAGAATAAAATATCGGCGAGTCCGTTCGCACTGATTTCTACTGTGATTTTACCATAGTTCCTCTGCTTGTTCAAACGCAGAGACATCTCATTTCTTTATATATCGGATAGATCTGCGGAAAGCCTTAGCCGATCAGATCTTTCTGACATTATCGGCGCTTATCTCGAGCCCGGCTGTGGTTCCCATCATCTCAAAGCCGGTATGGATCGTCCGGTGCAAAGCATCCACTCTCCGAACCGTAAACACCATATCTCCGTACAGTCCGGTTTCATCCACCACCCTGTCCCCGGGGTAGATCCCGATATCGATCTCTGCCCCCTCATCCAAAGCCTTTTCCTGCTCATTGTCAAATTTTCGCACCAGCCAGGGAAGAGGCGGATCCCCCGTAAGCCATAGCGAAAAACGGATCTTACGCTTCCCGCCGAACATTTCCACCTCTACGATCGCTCTGCGGTGAGGGATATCGAGCTTTGCTATGTGATTTTTATACTTCGCCAGAGGACCGATGATCTTGTCAATCCTTCTTTCCTTCATGCAGATGTAGCTTGCATGCATGATCCCGTCGTCCATCAGGCTTGTCAAAAAATCCTCTTCTTCTGCCTTCATCGGAAGAAAAAGCTTTGCACCATCCTCGTCCTCTGCACCGAGAAGCCTGGTAAATTCCGGGATCCTCCTCAGGGTCTGATAGATCTCTTCCGGTGCATCTGTATCCACAAAAAAATAGCCCGGGAACATCCGCTTAAAAAGGATCCGGTATTCGCCCCTGCTCCTCCTCACCTCTTCATATAGCGGAAGAAAGCATCTCTCATAAACCCCCGACTCCTGAAGACTCTGAAGCAGCAGCCTTACCTGCTCCTCCTCGCCGCTTTTCGTCTGGATGACATACCACATCGTTATCCCAGATACCTTTCCGGCACATTTGTAAAAATATCCGTCACACCGAATCTGCAGTATTCTCTTATGTCAAGGGACGGCAGGGTACGCCCGCTGCCATAAAGGGGTTCGTCACCGTTCCAGGCGCGCACCGGAAAGCCGTCTTTCATGGCCCTGCTTTTTTTATCCCGCCTCACAGACTTTAATCCGCCCGCCCAGGGGTGGTAAGCATCGCACCGAACCTCATCCCCGAGCCGGATACAGTCCTCCAGCTCACCCGCAAGCATTCCCGTTTCCACGCCCGGATCAATCTCCTTCATGATCCGGATTGAATCCGCAAGGAAAGAGGAATAAACCACATATTCCTGTAGGGCGAATTCACGGATCATGTCATAAACCTGCCGCTCGATCCCTTCGTAACGGACGATGCTTGTCTTCAGCTCCACATTGATTTTTAAGCCTTTTTCCAGACAATAAGGCTTCAGAAGCGACAAAACCTCCTGAAATGTCGGAATTCCCGGCATATCGCCCTGATAAAAAGCTGTTTCATCTCTTCGGATTTCAAGCTTTGCCAGCTCGGACCATGTCAGATCCCTTACTGCCCCGCTTCCTGCCGTAACCCGGTCCACCGTCTCATCATGGATCACCACAAGCTCCCCGTCCTTTGTCCTCTGGACATCCAGCTCGATCCCGCAGAGCCCGGAAAGCTTGGCAGCTGCTTCAAACGCCGGAAGAGTATTTTCCGGATAATTCATGCTGCAGCCCCGATGGGCCCATATTCGGACTCTTTTTAAGGCTTCCGGTGAGAACGGCTTAAGCTCCCTTTTCTTTAAAAATTCCTCCATAACCCGGGCTCTGGTGATCGTTTCAGAGCGAATCGCGGTTGACATAACGCCAGGGTAATCCTCTTTACCGATTTCTCTGCTGTCAGCATCCGCGCCTCTCCCGGTTTCCTCCACAAAGGCCCTGATCTCATACCGGAGCCCTGCTTCCTCGAATACACATTCATGTCTCTCGATCCGGCCGGGATCCTCAAACCGCACCTCGAAATATCTCGTAAGCCACCAGGGTGAGGGTACCAGAATATATCCCCTTGTCCCGGAGATCACAAGCTGCCCCTCGCTCTTGACGGTCAGCCCGGTTTTTGCGGCCGCACAGCCATCCGAAAATGAAAATACCGCCTTTGTAAATCCATCCGTTCCGTTCAGTGCAGGCACTTCCTGAAATTCAACTTTTTCATAGTCAGTTCCGAGAAACCTCAGGATGGGAAGCAGCGGATAGCTTCCGAACTCCGTAAAGCTCCCTCCGTACAGTGGATCCAGATATTCTCTGGTATTCGTAGGGGTTAATCTTGTAAAAGCAGCCTCCACGTCTGTTACGGTACCGATCAGTCCGCTTTTTACGGTTTTTTCGATCTCAAGAAATCCGGGACAGAATGCGGTCTTCATTGCTTCCATCAGGATCAGTCCGTTTTCATCGGCCAGTCTGTACAGCTCTTCAGCCTGCATCCTGCTGAACACCATGGGCTTCTCGCACAGGACATGCTTCCCGGCAGTCAGTGCGGCTTTTATATATTCATAATGTGTTCCGTGAGGAGCAGCGATATACACTCCATCGATCCCGGAATTCATAAACACGGACAGTTCGTCCGTATATCCGTCTATGCCCCGTTTTGCAGCAAACCTCTTCGCGCTTTGAGGATGCGGATTATAAATGCAGGTAAGCTCTGCCCCTTCCACCGCCTTCACTTCCGCTGCAAACCGCCCGGCGATCCTGCCGGTTCCGATCATGCCCATCCTCATATCCGCAGATCTCCCTGTACATCCGCCTTGGTCCGCATAAACCGCTCCACCACGTCCGCCATGGCGATAGACTCCTCGGCCGTCAGCTTATAAGTATTTCCGCCGGTTCTGTTGATCTTGGAGATAAATTCGCTGATCTCATAACGAAAACCGTCTCCCTGAAAAGAGGAATCGTGATGCTCGATCAGGTCCGGATCCTCAAACCGCACATCAAAGCTCCTGGTAAGCCACCAGGGAGACTGCGCCAGGATATACCCCTTCGTTCCGGCCACGATGAGCTGTCCCTCTGATTTCACCCCCGCTCCGCATTTTGCCGTCGCCAGGCCGTCCCGGTACTTAAACTGGATCTTGGTATAGGTATCGATCCCGTTCGGCGCAAAGATTGAGTCGATCTGCACATTTTCATAATCCATACCCAGAAGCTTAAAGATCGGAAGCATCGTATAGCTGCCGTATTCGAGAAAAGCCCCGCTGTATCTGCCGTCTGTCGCTTCTCTTGTTCCCGGACTTGGAAGTCTCGTAAAGCAGGCCTCCACATCCCGGATCTCTCCGATCTTTCCGCTCTTTGCCACACTTAAGATCTGCTGAAAGCCGGGCAGATATGCCGTGCGGATACCCTCCATCAGGATTACACCGCACTTCTCCGCAAGCTCATACAGCTCTACAGCCTCCTCATAGGTAAAGGTCATGGGCTTTTCACAGAGTACATGCTTTCCGGCGTCCAGAGCTTTTCTGACATAGCCGGAGTGGGTTTCATTGGGGGAAGCGATATAGACGGCGTCCACATTTTGAAGGAAGTCATCAAAAGAGTCCGTAAACACCTCGATCGGATGATTTTTTTCGAACTTCTCCGCACTTTCCTTCTCCGGATTGTATGCGCAGGGGATCGTCACTCCCGAAACGTATTTTGACTCCGTAAAAAATCTGGGAGCGATCCTTCCCGTTCCGATGATGCCGATCCGGATGATCCGGATCCGGTCTTTTCTTTTCATGGTGGAGGAGACATTCGGAGTCCGCTCCAGATAAACCACCTGGCAGTACTCCTTCAGATAATCAAACTGATCCGTCCAGTCAGAACCCAGCACAAAAATATCCACACCGTACCTCTGGATATCCTCAATCTTCTGTCCCTCATGGTCCTCAATGATGATCTCATCCGCAAATCCGGTATTTTTCACATTTTCGATCCGGGTAAGGATCGGATCCATCAGGTTCAGTTTCCCTCTGGATTCATCGAAATGCTCGGTAGTTACTCCGACGATCAGATAATCCCCCAGCTCCTTTGCTCTCTGAAGCAGGCGGTAATGCCCTTCGTGAAAAAGATCAAAAGAGCCGTACGTGATAACCTTCCTCTTCCCCTCCGTCATTTCAGGTACTCCTTGATCTGCTTATATACTTTTTCACCGCAGTCACCTTCCGGACTCGCATTTACACTCCGGAACTCTTTCAACTGCAGCTCCCGGTCAAATTTCTCACCATAGACTGTCCCGTCCGCGAAATCCTGAAGCGTATTGTAAACGCTCTCCTGGCAGCAATACGGCATCCATTGGGAATCCTTTCGGAAACCGCCCGAATGCGCATATGCATTTTCTTTGTCATATGTCACATCCACTGTCCGGATCGCCTTTGTCTCAAGATCGATCTCGTAGGTCAGATGCGATGGATAATGATAAAAGCGATATCCGGGTTCCCGATCCGCCATATAATCATCCATATTTACCACAAACGCCCCAAAGCCCCAGTTCGGCCAGTAATCGTCCTCATCATCCGTCGTTACCTTGATCGGGCTCTTCCATTCCTTTGCTTCTCCGCTTTCCGGATCCAGCTCCACGAATTTATTTCCCCAGTAGGGGGCAAATATGACCTTATCCCCCGCAAATGCAACGCTAGAGAAATACTGCTCATCACAAGGATATCTGTTGGGCCGGTGAATAGAGACAAGGTCCGGAAGAGACACGTCATATCTGCGGAAGGTATTCGTCTTCTGGTTCCATCTGATCACAGCACTTCCCTGATAAGGAATAAACCAAAGATCCTCGGAATGATATCCCCGGCTCAAGGCAGCCCTGACCGGCAGACGGATCTCCACATCCGTCGTCTCCGTTTCCAGGGAATCCTTATCAATTTTAAGCACCTGCGTTCCGGCACCATTGATCAGGCAGAGCTTATTGTCATAAAACCATATGGCACTGCCAAGCCTTGTATGATCCCAATTGACAAACACGTTAAAACCTGCTGCCCCGTAGATATAGTCGAGCAGCTCTGTCCTTGTATTAAAGCGGACGATGGCCGGATACCGGTTCGGGATCAGGAAGACATGCTCCTCATCTCCCTTCAGATATGTATAACCGAAGAAAGCCCCTTGCTGATCCACCTCATGCTTCAGCTCGATCCTGCGGATCTCTTTGTCATCGGAAATAACAAGAATGTGCTCGGCATTGGCAGGGAAAACGAAATGCTTCCCGTTCAGATCCTCAGCTCCCGCATAGTACCATCCGCCGCTGTATTCGGAGATTGTACAAAAGAACCGATAATGATACTCATCACCTTCTCTCCGATACAGCTGATTGCCCTGAGCGATACAATACCGGTCATTAAATCCCCTGTTCGGGATCGCGACAAAATCAGACTTCCAGTCATTTTCCCCGGGTGCGTGATGAATGGAATTATTCAACAGAAAAACCGGCTTTCCTGCCACGCCAAACAGGGAGATCACGGATGTTCCCCCGTCTCCCAGATATGCATCACAGAGTGCGATCGTGTTTTCGATCGAAGGCGTCCTGTCGAGAATGCCGATCTGATCCTCCGTAAATCGTCTCAGCAATGCCTCATAATAAGGACGCGCCTGCGGATTCATGGACTCCATCGTGGATTCCAGAAGGGGATGCGGACGCCAGATCAGGCACAGGTCATTCCTTCCCTGAAATATGCTGAAAACATAGTCCATCTTCTGCAGAAATTTCGGCGGATCTTTTAAAAAACCGCCTATGCTGGTATTAAAGAAAAAGACCTTCCTCCTCTCGATCCTCTCCCTCCATTCCTCCGGAGGCTCCGGCGGATTCTGACATTTCCGAATAATACTGTCAAATTTGGGAGAACCCAGCGGAAGAAATCTCTCTCTGGGAATAGACGGATCGAAAAAAGAGATCATCGGTTCGGACTGAACCACAATATGATCCGCATGCAGATAAGCAGAGAGTAAGGCATGACTGCTGCTCATATCTCCCGCAGTCGCATAATACGGCACATAGACCAGCTGATCCGTATACTCCTTCAGCCTGTCGGAATAATAGGCAGGATCTACACTTGTCACATAATTACCGCCGTCGAAGGGATTGTGGATATAGATCATCTCAGGATGGCGCTTTTCCACATGATAAGAGCTGTAATGAGTCACCCTGATGTCCTGTGGAAAGCTGTCGCCCTCGTAATGCTTCATGATGAAATTCCCATTCGGGTCTTTATCGTAATATGGGATCGGCACACAGTAGACATCACAGTCCGGATCCTCTTCAGCCGCCAGATAAATGCTCTCCAGAGAATCCCACATAGCCGCCTTATACGGAAAAAAGACTGCCTCGTAGCGGGTCGGGAGATCATTTCGAATGCTGTTTTCCACTTTGATCAGGGTCTTATCGAAAGCTTTGATCTGTTTTTCAGGCTGTGCTTTGACCCCTTCTTTTCCGGACGTCGCATCGGCGACAAAGACTTCATGATATCGGAAAAGCAGCTCGCAGTACTCTTCCAAAATCCGCACCGCAGCTGTTCCCTCTCCTTCTTCCTGCTCAACCGTCCGGCCAATCTCAATCGCACTCTCCTGACACTGCTCCAGTAGCCCTGAAGCTGAATCCAGGTCTCCTTTTTTCGTCAGGGCCGATATTTCGCGATGTGCCTCTTCCAAAGTATGGAGCATTTCATAGCACTGTGTCTTTTGATACTTTCTCATGGCCGGTTCCTCAGTCTCTTTTGACCCCTATCGATTCCAGCTGTCTGTAAATCGCCTCAGCGGCATCATACTGTCCCAGTACCTTTAACTCTGATGCCTTTTCCATAAGAGCCGCGGAAAGCTGACGCATTTCATCAGTTATGGAATGTAAGACTGATCCGTCCTTAACGGAATCCGCATATAAATGACTGTATTGATTGATGACTTCATCAAACTCGGGATAAATTCCGATCGCAGCCTTCAGACCGGAAAGAATCTCACGGTAACTGCCTTCATCCAGCATCAGCGCCTGATCCAGCCGGATCATCAGCTGGCATTCGGAAGGAAGCAGCTCGCTGTTCTCTTCAAAGAGCTCCGGCTTATATAATCTCCGATAAAAAGTGAGACTGTCGATACATAGCTTCAACAGCTCGGAGCGAAGCTGCTGATATCTGTAATACACACTGACCTGTACGTTCTCCTTTTCCTTTGCCTGCTCTATTAGGATATCCTCCCTCGTTCCCTTGGTAAAATAGAGCAGATGAGGATCTCTTCCGAGAGGCAGCGATTCAATATATTTCAGAAGATATTCTTTTACATCCACATCAGAATTAGCCAGATAGTAATCCACATTTCTCTGCCACTTGGAGAAGGGCACACTCCTGATCACAGACGCCAGATCCACTCCCCTCTTTTCGGCGATCCCCCATATATCCTGATCCACCAGAAACGGATTGATCTGCTGATACATTTCCCGATAGTAGAGCATATAATCAAATTCGGGCGTGTCTTCATGATCCGCATTCAGGATCCTGAGATCCCATGGAGACGGATTCTGGATCTGCTCATCGGAAAAGATCCGGATGATCCTCCAGAAGCTTGCATCCTTGGTCTGCATTGTCTGCTGCAGAACGTCAAGAATGATCCTCCTTACGACCTCTGACCCCCAGAAAACCTTTGCCATTTGTACGAAATGCTCATCAAACTCCATCTGTGACATCTGTGCGATGAAAAGTCTGGCATATGCCCTGAAATCGTAGGGAGCCCCATCCTTCCAGCGAAGTCTGTCAAAATACTGTTCAAAACTGCTGAAATCCCCGGCTTTGATATCCAGATAGATCATCATGGAAAGAGCCATACCCCATAATGATTCATCAAAGGTATTGGCCAGGAAATGATAACTGATGTTGGAAAATTCATCCGTCCTGTCCTTCAGCCTTTCATATCTGTCGAAATAGCTGTGGATATATTCCCGTGCCTTATCAAAATCCTCCAGATTGTTAAAGAGCAGTGCACATTCCAGATCCAGATAGGTATCCGCCACCTCGGTAAAGCCTCTCTTTTTTCCATAGGCTTCCCAGGTCTTTTTTTCTTCCTCCCATCGTTTTTCCTGACGATCGACCCGCATCAGTGCCGCCGTGAAATATCCTTTCATTTCCCTGGCATTATCCGAATCGTATTTCTGAAGCATCTCCACGCAGTGGCTGCTGGCCTCACGGATCTTTACTTTATTACCAATGGCATCATATTCCTGCACCAGCTGAAGCCACCAGCGCATTTCCGATTCCCTTTTTTCAACAGCCTTTTCTAACAGACTGATGTTACGGTGAGCGTGCTGCTGCTTCTGTTCCTCCGTAAGATAAATGTATCCTGTGTGACCCAGCATGGCCCGAACGGGCTTCGCGTCTCCGGTCAGTGGCTCAAAATACTCATGCACGATACCCGCGAAACGGGTATCCTTCTTCAGTCTGATCAGCCTCGAAACCCAGTTGTCGCCCCAGGTCTTAAACTCCGGATCCGCATAGTTACGGCAAATGATATTTACCCAATGATACTTTTTTGACTCCTCCGACTTCAGGAAATCAATAAGCGGTGCCGCATCCATGAACCACTCATCATCATCGATAAACATGAACCATTCCCCGGTACATTCCTTCATCCCCGCATTCCGGGCTGCCGAAAAATCATTGATCCACTCAAACGGGATGATCCTGTCTGCATATTTCTCCAGCACAGTATGGACGCTTTCCCTGTGATCCGGATCTGTATCCACCACTATGATCTCGGTTTCAAAGACCTCCTTAAAAAGCTGCAACGATGAAAGGCAGCGTTCGATGGTGTTCCCCCTGCCGGAGGAAAGCAGCGATATGGAAAGTTTCGGTTTACTCATGATCAGGTTCCTTTCTCGTGATCAGTGATTTAAATGTTTTCATAATCGAAAGGCTGCCGGCTCTCGCCGGCAGCCCGCCTAGGTTTAGTAGTGCATGTAGCTTTAGCTTTGAATCCCAAGTCCTGAAGAAGCCGGCAGGCTTCTCCCGGTACTCAGGCCGCAAGCCTAAGTACCTTAGCCAAGTAAGGACAGGACACCCTGATTGCTCTGGTTTGCCTGAGCCAGCATCGACTGACCGGCCTGAGAAAGGATGTTGTTGTTCGAGTACTTGACCATCTCT
>CACZNS010000071.1 GCA_902782575.1 uncultured Lachnospiraceae bacterium | reverse complement strand
TGTTCTGATGTAAAGGTTTTATCTTCAAGAATAATAACCTTGTTTTCTTCCGGAAACGCCAAAAGGACATCTGCTTTTTTGAATTGCTGCTTAATTACAATTTTTCCATCTACTTTTTCCTGTCCGAGGAGATGCAAAATATCCACCGCTAATTGATATAACGGTTCTTTAGGAAAGTTTATCCAGTTAATACACCAGCAAATAAACGCATCCTGCGACAACTCCTTCGTTGCAAAGCTGAAAATATTATTCAACATAGTCGGTTTCCTCCGATTTCATAATTATTTTTCTTAAATCGCATCCCCTGTCGCGGGCTTCCGCAAGCAGGTACAAAGTACGCAGAGTTTCCCTCTCGTCATAAGAAAGATTATCTTTTTCCTCTTCCATATGTATGATCATAATCCCCAGCATATCCGGATCCCGAACAACCTCCTCCGGCAACATCCTGAATGTCAGGACGGTTTCATAAAACTCCTCCGGATAGTACAGCTTATAGAACGCTATCTTCCACGCCTGCTTAACATAGCTTACCGTATGGGCTTTCGGAAACAGGTATTTAATCTTGTTGCTAGAATCTATGTACCATTCCGATACTCCGACTGCTCTCATTTCTTCATCTTCTCTGTCATCGGCACATTTTCTTCCCTTGCGCACCTTTTCCATTATCCTGAAGGCGTTTTCTCTATCCATGCCCAGGCTTAAAAGATACAACATAATGTCATCCCTGTATGAAATAACATCATGTAATTCCCTGCCTTCCTCTATCAGCTTTTCCGCGTTATCGATCCAGCTGTCTGTTCCATGCTGCAGTGCTGAAACTCTCATCAGATCAGAAAAATGCTCCATCTCTGCAGTTGATAATATTTCCCAGGAAAAAACCGATCCGAACTCTGGAATCCCAAGGGTTCCAAAATAAGACACTCCGTTCAGCTTACGGTTTTCAAAACCAAAGGCGTCCGCACCTTTAAAAAGGCTCATTACCCTTTTATCATCAAACGGGATCTCATTTTGGCTGACACCGGTTTTTTCCTCAAGCATATGGATGATATTGGGCGTATCATGCCCTAATATATCAAACTTTCCAACATTCCCATCTATCGAATGGTACTCAAGATGAGATATCCTGACATCTCGCCCAAGAATGTGCTTATACTGAACAGGCGTAATATCATTCACCTCCGTTCCTTCCGGAAGCACCATGATCCCACCGGGATGTATCCCCATTCCCCGTTTGGTGCCGGCAATTTTACCTGTTAAAATCTCTTCTTTCTGTTTCCACTCCTTATAACGTTTCTTAAACTCGGGATAGTCCATCCCGGAAAAATCACCATTATGCTCATAAACGAAACCATAATCGTTATAATCATGATTTATTTCCTTTTCCATTTGGAAAAATGCAGCATATTCGTTATCTCCGGTTTTTTCCGCATGCTCATACAGCTTGATCGCGGCAGTCTTTTCCATGATCGTTGATATGGTTCCGGCCCGGAAAACATTCTCCTCTCCAAAGCGTTCCTCAACAAACTTAAATATCTCACTCTGTATATCGCTTGAAAAATTCAGATCAAAATCAGGCTCTTTGTCATAGTTCAATCCGGCGAACAGCTCAAAAGGGATGTTAAAGCCGTCCCTGTTCATCGGTGTACCGCAATCAGAACATTTTTTACCGGGAATATCGTATCCTGTATACCAATAATCCTCCGGCCGGTCACTGTATAATTCAAAATGACTGCATTCAAGGCAATAATAGTGTGCCGGGATCGGATTTATATCAGTGATGCCACAAAAATAAGCGACAAGGGATGCCCCGCCACTCCCTCTGATCCCGGTCATATATCCCATTTCCCCGGATTTATCCGTAAGCATCTTTGTGAACAGATATATCCCTGCATAACCATTATTACTGATCTCATTCAGCTCAAGCTTAAGCCTGCTGTCCACGATCTCAGGCAAAGGATCTCCATATTGTTTTAAAGCCGCTTTATAGCATATTTCTTTAAGTTCTTCATTCTCATTCGGAAAATGCAGAGGATATTTTCGCGCTGTCATGGGATCAAAGTCTTCACACATTTCTGCAATTCTGTTTGGATTGTCTATAACTATTTCCCATGCTTTTTCATCACCCAGGAATCCAAACTCCTCAAGCATTCGGGAAGTTTTTCGGATATATCGGGGTCTTTTATCACAGCTTCCCTGAGGATCCATACCGCTTATAACCTCATAACATATCTGATCCTCCGGATAGATGAACGCAGCATTTGATACCGCAACAACTCTCTTTCCAGCCTTTTGGGAAAGCCTGATTATTTGTCTGGTCATTTCCTCTGCCCGTGCCTCATCGCGCATATTGATCATATTGGAACACGGCTGAACCTCTATGTAATCGTATTCCTTTATTAGCTCAAGCACTTCATCATCTGTTTTACCCTCAAATACCGCTTTTGCAACTTCTCCGTCACATGAAGCCCCGATCAGCAGACCCTCTCTATGTCCCATCAGACATTCCCAGCCAACTACTGGTTTTCCTTCATTCTCCTTCTTATATGCCTCCGTCACCAGCCTGAACATATTCTTTTGTCCGACTTTTGTTTGAGCTATGAGCATACAGGGCGTTTCTTTTCCCTTGTGAACCACTGTCGCAGTCATTCCGTACAGAATTCTGATATCATGTTTCTTACAAAGGCGAGATGCCTCCGGAAATGCCTGAACACTGTTTATATCGGTTACAGCCAGAACCCCGATATCTCCCCATCCATTGGTCTCTTCAAGGATCTCTCCGATTCCGGAAACTCCCGTATAATCAGACATTTCCGTGAGCAAATGAAGCTCTGTCCGTTTATTCATTATCCCTGTATTATTCATATCTGCCATTACATCTGCCTCCCTTACGCTTATTCCTGTTTTTTCCTGTCCTTCCTGCTGTATTTCCTGTTCATCTCTTTTATGGTGTCTGCCAGTTCTTTACGCAGCTCATCCGGTGTCAGGACCTCTACATATGCCCCGTATTGCAGCGCCCAGTAAAACATTGCGTTATAATTGCATTTCAGGGAAATAACGATCTCTTTCTTCTCTTTATCTTTGCTTATTATCCTGAAATCCTTTCCAAACCAGTCTATGAGATCATCCATCATATCCGGTGTAGTCCTTAAGGTGACGGATACGCTTTCTCCGCAGAACATATATATGTGCTCCGCCATATGCTTAGGGAGATTTAATCCGTTTTCAAGCCCTTCCACCTCTTTCATTGGCTTAACCGGAAGCTCCGTCATCTCTATATCCGTTATCCGGTCAATACGGTAATGATTCAGGTCATCATATTTATCCACATTTCCTATCAGATAGTATCTTCCGTTATTTGCAACCATCTGATAGGGGTTAATGAGATATTTTTCCTCTTTTCTGGGATGGAGCTTAAAATCGATTCCGTAGGAATTATACATAAATCTGACCTTTTTACCCTGATCTATCGCATCGTTAAGGGTATCCAGCACTATCATAACCTGCTTATTTTCTGTGCGGTTCAGGTCCGGCAATGCCCTGACATGAGATACCTTTGCCTTAAAATATTTGTTGGACTGTTTTTCCAGCTTTTCGATCAGCTTTCTTCCCTGGGTCAGGGATATATGCCTCGAAAACAGCACGCTGTCTATCAGCATTCTAAGCTCTGCATCCTCAAATTCACGGCTGGCGAGATAATACCCGTCATCCATGTTGATGTCGTATCCCATGTCTATCAGGTCCAGCACATTAGACTTTACCGAACGCCGGTCGCACATCACGCCATATTCAGCGTTTAACAGCCTCAAAATCTCCTGCTGTGTCAGATGATGATCCTCATCAGAATTTCTCTTCAGAACATCCAGAATAAGAAGGATAAGCAGTTTCTTTCTGTCATTGCTGTACATAATGCACCTCCATGGTTTTTTGTATTCAATTCTAACACTCGAGCCTATATTGGTGCAATTTTTTGTACATATCTGCTTATATTGAAAACCCGATCGCAGTCTTTCTTTTCTTATCGAAAACCTCCGTGATATTAACATCAAAATCCGCTTCGATAAGCTTCCCCGCGCTCGATCTGGAAATACCCGCTTTATGGTCACCTGCCATTAATCGCTGAGCCTGCCTCAACATGGCCTGTTCGATCAGATTTCTGACAAACCTTCCGTTACCATATTCCTTTTCCCTGCAGGCTCTTCCAAAAATATCCCTGCATCTGGCTCTTGTCCTGTCGTCGATCCTTAATCCCCGCTCCTTAAGCATAAGATCCAGAATCCCTGTAAGCTCATACTCGTTGTAATCAGGAAAGTCCAGATGAAACGCTATCCTGCTGCGTAATCCCTCGTTCTTATCCAGGAATTCCTTCATCCTGTCAGGATATCCGGCAAAGATCACTATAACGTCATTCCGGTGATTCTCCATTTCCTGAACAATCGTATTAATAGCCTCATCTCCGTATGACTTACTCTCATCTACCAGCGAATAGGCTTCATCGATAAAAAGGATACCTCCATAGGCTTCCTTGAACTTATCCCTTACCTGCCCCGCAGTCCATCCGACATATTTGCCTACGAGATCTGCTCTCCCGCATTCAACAAGGCTTCCTGTCTTAAGCACCCCTGCTTCGGTAAGTATATCAGCAAGGAGCCTGGCCACAGTCGTTTTTGCACTTCCGGGATTGCCGGTGAACACCATATGCTTTGAAATGCAGCAGTCCTTAAACCCAAAATTATCACGGACGCTCTGCATCTTATAAGATGCGATTATCTGATCCGCAAGCCTCTTTACCTCTGATAGACCGATCATAGCCTGCAGCTCGGAATAGGCAGACCCTGTCTTCTTAGATGCCTTCTTCTCCAGATTTTTACATTTCCTGTATGAGCTGTAAGCCTTGTTGCGCAGAACCTCCCGGCTCCACTTATTAAAAGCTGAATGGACATCATGACATTTATAGATCCTTCTCTTTTTGGAAAGGTAATCACCGATATCATCATCCTCCAGATCGGTGTAGGAATACTGTCTTATCAGCTGCCTGAAGTATTCTAATGCTTCATCCCGGTTCCCTGTCCCCTCGCTTATACCAAGAACATCCACGAGACCTGTGACTTTTGCCAGCAGTTCCCTTGTAAATCCCGGTCTGTCTATATCTTCCAGAAAGAAAAACAGGGTATTGGAGTGATATCTTTCAACAAGATCCGCAAAATATCTTATGACCCCCTCATAGCTTGTAGCAAAATTACCGTGAGTCTCATCCGATCCCCTCATCTCGATAACCACCGCAGCTCCATTAGCATGTCTGCATATATCTTCAAGATCACTTTCGTCATAGCAGCTTTCGCCTATCTCACTTATGAAATTGATCCTTGAGCTAAGAATCCTCCCCTGGCTATGCAGCATCTGTACGACCAGCTTCACTATAGCCATGCCTGCCTCCCGGTTGCCTGTCTCAATCCTGTAGTGAACCGGATACCCGTAAAACTTTTTAGCATTCTCTGCAGCGTAGATCCGGTCAATCTCTTCATACAGGGTCTTATCTGCCATGATCGACTTTGCCCGTTCGAGAGCCTGCTTCTTTGTGAGCTTTTCTGATGGTGACATTACCTCGTTGATCTTGAAGAAGCTGTTGTCAAAATAATTCAATTCCAGATCACGCCCCGTTTTTCTGGTGCTTCTTTTCAAATATTCACGGTTGTCAGCCTCATCCAGCATGATCGTAAACTTTTTCGTCGTGATTTCCGAAACACTCTCAATTTTAACTTCGTCGGCTCCATATATGCTCTTAACAGCCCATGTCAGCTTTTTTTTGATCTTCGAAAGCGTGATCTTATAGGGCCAGCTTGCAACAGCAAAATCCAGATAGTCATCATCCGCCCTGTACACGGCAGCGTAAAAATCCTCATCGGAAGTAGTGGCATACACTCCTGCATTCAGCTTTTGAAGTGTTTCCTCAAATTCAGACTCCTTCTTTTCTTCTTTATCTTCTCCAAAGGGGATTTTCCCTTCCCCCGAATACCGCAGTCTTATGTCGTAACATAACATGATACCGTCACCTCCCCGTATTTATCGGTTATCGTCTGACGGTATCATCTTAACATAGGCTATGTGCAATTATATGTACATCTACATCTGCATCTACGATTTATCTGCAGCATTATAGATATTAAACAACCAGTTCAAAGCATTTCCGGCATCATCACCTAATGCATACTCGGTGAAGCACTTTTCATAAAAGGTCCTTGATTCTTTCGTTCTATGGTACAGGTGTTCCAACATTTCTCTGACATCTTCTTTTTTTCCGTAATGGATCCTTCTGTGACATGTCGGACAAAGGTATACCTTATTACCTGAATCTTCTATCACTTCTTGCGGAATCTGATTATTCTTAATCATATTCTGTTGGATGACATGATGTGTTTCAAAATAGCTGAAGCCATTGGGCTTGATGAATGACTGATGTATTTTAGGATTATGGTCATGGCCTTCAAACACACATTTTGTCATGCCTTCATAATATTTCTTTACCTGATCAAGGTTCTCTCCCCTTGGTTCTGATTCCAGATCAGCAATGAGCTTACTGTGTTTTCCATCCGCATCGAGCTTCTGCTTCCCCCTCACGGTACCAACATTATAAATTTATATCAAAATCACTGTCCTTTAAGTCATAATCTTTAATCTAGTATAACGGTTCTTAAATACCTGGACCAATTGCTTGCCTGCTTATCCCGATAGCACGCATCTGAAAGCCTCGACGGTCTCCA
>CACZNS010000070.1 GCA_902782575.1 uncultured Lachnospiraceae bacterium | reverse complement strand
ATCTCTTCCGGCAAAGGTGGTGGATAATGAGAATTCGATACTTGATATGACGGATCTTGTGTTCATAGATCCGGTAGGCACGGGGTATTCCCATGCTCTGGAGGAAGAAGAGACGGGGGCTTTTACCGGATATGACAATGATATCCGCTCGGTAGGCGATTTTATCCGGCTGTATTTAAACAGGAATAAAAGATGGGGCTCTCCGAAATATATCGCGGGGGAGTCCTACGGTACCGCAAGGGCAGTAGGCCTGTGTGATTATCTGTCGGATCGATATCAAATATTTCTCAACGGGCTTATGCTCATTTCCTCCTGCAATAATTTTGGAGCTTTGATGAGTTCCGGTGGAAATGATATTCCGTATGCTACGTTTGTACCGACCTATGCGGCTGATGCATGGTATCACGGCAAGCTTGCCCGGAAATATCAGGATATGAAGCTTGAGGATTATCTTGAGGAAGTCCGTGATTTTGTGGAGAGAGAATATGCTCCGGCGCTGTTTATGGGCAGGAAGCTGGACAGGAATAAGCAGAATGAGCTTGCGGAGAAGCTTGCCGGTTATATCGGATTATCTGCGGATTATGTGAAAAAAGCGAACTTAAGGATCGAAATCACTGATTTTGCCGAAGAGCTGCTGAAAGAAGATAATCTGATGATCGGACGATATGACGGACGTATCACGGGACCTGTTACCACGGGAAATCTGTTAGACGGAAGCAGTGATCCCTCCGGTTTTTCAAGCGACATCGCCCTTTCTGCCACTTATCAGAAGTACCTCACCGAGGAGCTTGGATTCAAGACCGACCGCCCTTTCCTGCCGCTTAACCTTGGTCTGGATTGGAGCCTTGCGAATGAGTACGGACTGATCTCCCAGGAGGAAACGGTCTACAGATGTATGTCCCAGAATCCATTCTTAAAGGTCTGGGTCCTGTGCGGGTATTATGACGGAGCAACGCCGTTTTATTCGGCCGAATGGGTTTACAACCACGTTTTTATAAATGAAAGCCTGGAAGATAATCTGCGGTTTACCTATTATCCTTCGGGACATATGTTTTATATGGAGAAAGAATCCTTTGATAAATTCCGGCAGGATGCGGAAATGTGGTTTCGGTAATACGGACACGGTACGCCTTTTCATTAAAGAAGAATGCTGAATGACTATCTGATCATCTGCCCGCTTGTATTCATAGCCGGGTTTATCGATGCTGTTGCGGGAGGCGGTGGACTGATATCGCTTCCTGCTTATTTTATTACCGGGATACCGGTACACAGCTGTGTGGCAACGAACAAGATGAGCGCTTTCATGGGGACATCCGTCACGACGGCGAAATACGCGAAGGACGGCTTTATCCCGTGGAAGACAGCGGGATTCTGCATCCCCTGCGCGTTTCTGGGATCGGCGGTAGGAGCCAATGCCGCCCTCATGATCCCCGACAGGGTATTTAAGATCGTACTCATCGTCATTATCCCCCTGACGGGGGTTCTGATCCTTGCGAAGAAGGACATCCTGAGCCCGAAGAGATCATATCCGGAGCATATCACGATCCTGATCTGCGCCGCGAGCGCTCTGCTCATAGGGGTCTATGACGGATTCTACGGACCCGGCACGGGAACCTTTCTGCTGCTGCTCCTTGCAGGGGTAGCGGGGATGGAGCTGACAAAGGCGAACGGTCTTACCAAGGCCGTGAACTTCTCCACGAATCTGTCGGCCCTGATCGTATTTCTGCTGAAAGGGCAGGTCATCATACCCCTGGGGATCATAGCCGGTCTTTTCAATATCGCGGGCAACTATCTCGGAGCGGCCCGCTTCGAGAAAAACGGGTCGAAGATCGTGAAGCCCGTGATGATAGCGGTGCTGGCAGTCTTCTTTGTGAAGCTGGCGCTGGAGCTTTTCTGACACGCGGACACAGGGGACGGCAGATTTTTGAAAAAAAGCATGGATCTGTGATAAAATACAGGCGGCAAAAGAGACGTTCCCGTGTTGTGCGATAAAAACAAAGATGATAAAATACGTTGGTACGTTCAGGCTCATGATAAATGGGCAAAGCTTAAGAGGAAAGGGCAGTTTGAGAAAAGATGGATGATAAAACGAAAAACATTATGATCACCGGGGTCGGCGGTCAGGGAACTCTTCTTACCAGCAGGATCCTGGGAGGGATCATGGCTTCGGCCGGGTATGATGTAAAGATTTCGGAGGTGCACGGCATGGCCCAGAGGGGCGGATCCGTGGTGACCTTTGTGCGGTACGGGGAAAAGGTGGCGGAGCCCATCGTGGAAGAGGGGCAGGCGGATGTGCTGATCGCCTTTGAGCGGCTTGAGGCATACCGCTATGCGCATTTCCTGAAGGAGGACGGAGTCCTGATCGTAAACGATCAGCGGATCGATCCGATGCCGGTGGTCACCGGCGCTGCGGAGTATCCCGCAGACATCATCGAGGAGCTGAAAAAGGAATATACGGTCTATTCCATCGATGCCATGGCAGAGGCAAAGAAGCTGGGAAACCAGCGGGTGTTCAATAATATCGTTCTGGGAATGGCGGCCAGGCATATGGATTTTACAAAGGAGCAGTGGCTTGAGGTGATCGCCTCCAAGGTTCCGCCGAAGACGGTGGAGATCAACCAGAAGGCTTTTCTTGCGGGCTACGGGGACGCGGCTTAAGGGCGCCGAACCGTTTCGGCCGGGCGGGAGCCAGGCAGCCCGGGCAGGCAGGCGGGAAGGGTCTGCCGGATACAGGAACAGGAAAGGGATAAGAAAGGAAAGAAAAAGATGATCTGGAATGAAGCAAAGGAATGTATGAGCCGGGATGAGCTGAAAAGTCTGCAGTCCAAGCGGCTCGTGAAGCTGGTGGACCGGGTGTATCACAATGTGGAGTATTACAGGAAAAAGATGCAGGCCATCGGCCTGGAGCCCAGCGACATCAAGGGGGTGGAGGATATCGTAAAGCTTCCGTTCACCACCTATGAGGATCTGAACGCGGCTTATCCTTACGGACTCTGCGCGGCACCCCTTTCGCAGATCGTAAGGGTACAGGCTTCCTCCGGTACCACCGGGAAGTCGAAGGTCGCCACCTATACCAGAAGGGATATCGAGATCTGGTCCGAATGTGTGGCCAGAGCCCTTACCATGGCCGGAGTCACGAGAGACGACATCATTCAGGTGGGCTACGGCTACGGGCTTTTCACCGGAGGCCTGGGAGCTCATTACGGAGCGGAGAATCTGGGAGCCATGGTCATCCCGATGTCTACGGGAAATACCAAAAAGCTGATCACGATGATGATCGACTGCCAGGTGACGGCCATCGCCTGTACCCCCTCCTATCTGCTGCATGTGGCGGAGGCTCTTGAGGAGCAGGGGCTGGTGGATCAGATCAAACTGAAGATCGCGATCTGCGGCGCGGAGCCCTGGACGGATAACATGAGAAAGCAGATCGAAGAAAGGCTTCATATCAAGGCCTATGATATCTACGGCCTGACGGAGATCATGGGACCCGGTGTGGCCTGCGACTGCGATCATCATAAGGGACTGCATATCTACGAGGATCATTTCCTGCCGGAGATCATCGATCCCGAGACCTTAAAGCCGGTAGGAGACGGTGAGAGCGGAGAGCTTGTGATCACCACCCTTACCAAAGAAGGAATGCCGCTTCTGCGCTATCGGACAAGGGATCTGACCTCCCTTGAGACCGGCACCTGCGAATGCGGCCGCACCATGGCAAGGATCCAGCGCTTCAAGGGCCGCTCGGACGATATGCTGGTGATCCGCGGAGTGAACGTATTCCCGTCCCAGGTGGAGCATGCGCTGCTCTCCGTGGCGGGTACCACGCCGAACTACTTCATCACCGTTGACCGGGTGGATAATAATGACACCTTTGAGGTGGCGATCGAGGTGGAGGAGAGGTTCTTCTCGGATGAGATCCGGGCTCTGGAGAGCCTGAGGGACAAGGTGGCTTCCGCCATCCACCAGGCCGTAGGGATCAAGGCAAAGGTGAAGCTTGTGGAGCCCAATACCCTGGAGCATTCCCAGGGCAAAACAAAGCATGTGAACGATAAGAGGAAGCTGGTATAACGGTCGCAAAATATCCGGACTAATGCGAAGAATGTATTTAAGAACCGTAATACCGGTATAATCAGGCCGCTTATGGCGGCTCATAAAAAAGGAGGGGATCCTATGTATATCAAACAATTATCCGTATTTCTGGAGAATAAGCCCGGCACTCTGGAGGAGGCATTGAAGATCTTAAAGGAGTCGGAGGTCAACATCGTGGCGCTCAGCCTTGCGGATACCAGTGAGTTCGGACTGCTCAGGATCGTTGTGGACAAGCCGGAGGAAGCAAAGCAGGCTCTCAGGGATAAGGGCTATACCTCGATCCTTAACGAGGTGCTGATGGTTCACTTAAAGGATCAGGTGGGATATCTGCAGAAGCTGATCGAGACGGTCTCCGGGGCGGGGATCAACGTGGAGTACATGTATGCGGCTCCCACCCTCAGCGAGGGGGCGGATCTGATCTTAAAGACCTCGGATCTGAAGGGCGCCGAGGAGGCGATCCGTAAAGTAGATGGTAATTGATTTTCATACGCACATTTTTCCGGAGCAGATCGCTCAGAGGAGCGTGCAGGCCCTTGCGGAACGCGCAAAGGTATTTCCGCATACGGACGGTACGGCAGACGGCCTGAAGAAAGCAATGAAGGAGCAGGGCGTCTGCCTTTCTGTTGTCCTTCCGGTGATCACTGCCCCGAGGCAGTTCGATTCGATCCTGCGGTTTGCCGTTAAGGTAAATGAAACCGAGGGGCTGATCTCCTTCGGAGCCGTGTTTCCGGGAGATCCGGACTATAAGGAAAGGCTCCGGCTGATCAGGGAGTACGGTCTGAAGGGGATCAAGATCCATCCGGACTATCACGGCACAGACCTGGATGATCTGAAAACGCTCCGGCTGATCGAAGAGGCGGCCTCTCTCGACCTGATCATTTCCGTTCATGCCGGAGTGGACATCGGGCTTCCGGATCCCGTAAGGAGCACGCCGGCCATGGCTGTAAGGGTTCTGGAGGAGATCGGGCCGAAGAAGCTGGTCCTTGCCCATACCGGAGGATGGAAGCTCTGGGATGAGGTGGAGGAGCTGCTGGTGGGCAGGGATGTCTGCTTTGATCTTTCCTTCACGGACGGCTATATCCGCCCCGGACAGTGGAAGCGAATCGTTCAAAACCACGGATCCGGAAGGTGTCTTTTCGGAACGGACTCCCCCTGGAGCACCCAGAGCGGTACGATCCGGGCCGTTAAGGCTCTGGGCCTTACGGAAGAGGAGGAAGCGGATGTGTTTTACCGGACGGCGGAAAAGCTGGGGGTTAAAATTCCACGGTCTTCCAGTCGGAGCGGAAATATAGATCCCGGTATTTCTTCGGAGTGACTCCCACAGACTTTCTGAAAAGCTGGATAAAATGGCTCTGAGAGGAAAAGGAGAGGTAATTTGCGATGTCGATCATGCTGTAGTCGCCGAAGCGCAGGAGATTCTGCGCCTTTTCCAGCTTCTTTTCACGGATGTAGGCGCTGACGGATATGCCGGTCTCCTTCTTAAAGAGCCTGGAAAGGTAGCCGGAGGAGAGGCCGGTATGGGCCACCAGGGATTCGACGGTAATGCGCTCCCGGATATGCTCATAGATATAATCGATGCACATCTTTACGGGACGGGAGGTATGCTCGTGGGTCCTGCGGTACATCCGCTCCGCGTAATCAAGCACCATCCGGTCGTGAAGCTCCGCGACGGCCTCCGCGGTCTGCAGGCTGTCCAGCTTCCTGATATAAAAGTCGCTTAAGCCGTAGGCCTGCTCCTTTTCCATTCCGGCGTCGATACAGAGCCTTGCGATCAGGGCGGCGGCGATCACATGGTGGTATTTGATATTCTGGACCGGGTCCTTCGAGAGGGTGCCCGCGCCGTTTAATTCCAGAAAAGGATTCCGGGCGCAGTTTGCCCGGACCGCCTCCAGATCCCCTGCACGGACGGAATTGTAGAGCGCAAACTCCACGCTGGGCTCCGTCCTGGAAAGTCCGATGGTATTCTCCGCATCCTCCGGCATCTCCCATTTATTATTTTCTTTCGGTTTCATCCTGTTCCTCCGGTTTATCTGCCCCGGTGCCGCAGACCGGCATCGAAAACGATTTCGTTTCTGCCGGCCGGCGAAAGGAGCAGGGCCTGCGGCTTTGCTTTTCAGACCGATTATACATCAAAATTTCGACAAAATCATTAAAAAATGTCATGAATCTGATATTTTTATCAAGAGAATAATATATATCACTTAAAAAAAGAATTAAGATAAGAGAAATACCGCGTGAGCGGCTACGATAACCTTTACTTTGTTCAAGGAGGAAAGATTATGTTAAAGAAAGCAGTAAGTATTTTACTGGCATCAGCGATGAGTATAAGTCTGCTGGCGGGCTGCGGCGGCGGTGCCGCACCGGCGGGAGAGGGCGCAGCGGCAGCGGCTTCTTCCGGGGCTGCGGCGGGAACCGCGGACAGGAAGCTCAATATCTATTCCTGGAATACCGAGCTCCAGGAGAGACTGGAGTATGTCTTTGAGGCAAATCCGGAGATCAGGGACAAGATCAACTATGTGAATGTGGGAGATGACAAGATCTATCAGGAAAAGATCGATCAGCTGCTGCAGACACCGGATTCCCCGGATTATCCGGACATCATCGCTTTCGAGGCCGGCTATATCATGAAATATACCAACAGCGATTATACGCTTCCCATCACGGACTGCGGCCTGACGGAGGATGATCTGAAGGAGATGTATCCTTACACGATCCAGATCGCGACCGATAAGAGAAACGGTTCCATCAAGGGAACCTCCTGGCAGAGCTGCCCCGGCTCCTTCATGTACCGCGAGGATCTGGCGGAGAAATATCTGGGGGTAAAGACTCCGGAAGAGATGCAGGAAAAGATCAGCACCTGGGACGGCTTCATCCAGACCGCGGAAGAGCTGAAAAAGGCCTCCAACGGAGAATGTCTGATGCTCTCCTCCAACGGCGATGTGGCGGAGGTCTTCAAATCCAACAAGAGCGAGCCCTGGGTGGATGACAACAAGGTCTTCCATATGGATGATGCCATGCTTCAGTATATGGATGTGGTAAAAGAGCTGGAGGAGAACGACCTGACCCAGAAGACCACTACCTGGACTCCCGAGTGGAATGCGGGCCCCGCAGGCGATAACGTCCTCGGCTATTTCGGCTGTACCTGGTTCCT
>CACZNS010000069.1 GCA_902782575.1 uncultured Lachnospiraceae bacterium | reverse complement strand
TGCCAGTCGATCCACCAGAAATCCACTCCGTCATCCTCATAGGGGTGGATCACTTCTTCAAAATAAACCTTACGGTACAGCGGATCGGAAAGATCATGCTCCACCGGCTTTTCGTCAGCGGGATCCATTCCCATCCTCCGGGCCACCGCCGGGTACATGGCTTCAAACCCTCTGATCCCGTCGGCAGGATGGAGGTTCAGGGTGCATGCCAGCTTTCTTTTCTTCAGCTCCTTCAAGAACCGCTTATGATCCGGAAAGCACTCCGGATCCCAGGTATAGCCGGTCCAGCCGGTCCCGTACCTCTCCTCCACCTCCGTCAGATGCCAGTCCATATCGATCACGGCAACCGAAAGCGGTATCTCCTCCGCTTCAAATCTGTCCAGCAGCTCCTTATAGCTCTCCTCCGTGTACCGGTAATATCTGCTCCACCAGTTTCCGAGAGCATACCTCGGGATCATGGGGACCTCTCCGCACAGGGCATGGAAGTCCTTTAACCCTCCGTAAAAATCCCTGCCGTATCCGAAGAAATAAAGATCCGTTTCCCGTATCCTCCGGGAAGTGAATTCCCCTTCCTCAAACACCGGGGATCTGCTGTCATCGATCACGGCATATCCGTCGAGTCCGAAGATCCCCTCCTCCATTTCCACAAAGCCGTCGGTCTGATCCAGGGTTCTTGCCGTACCGTACAGATTTTTGTCGGTGTTTCCGTACACAATGCTGTAATGCCAGGTCTTTCCGGTCTGCTTCACAAGAACCGAAAGCCCCACAGACGAAAAGGGAGTCCCGTCGTAAGAAAGCAGCAGTTCCTCCGTCTCCACGATAAGCCTTCCGTTTTCATGACGTTCCGTAAAGGAGGTCTCCGGGAAGCTCCGGTTCATGACCATCTGTGTGAGCCGGTCCTCAAAAATCCCCTCCTCCTGATATTCAAGCCGGAGCAGCCTGCCGGTCAGGACCGTGATCCTGTACCGGTCTCCTCTGATCTCTTTCATATCCCTTCCCTTTCCCGCTGTCCCGCCGGACAGTTACGGATCATTTCCGCTTCCCGAGGATGCTTAAAATCCGAAGGAAGATATTGATGATGTCCAGATAAAGATTTGCCGCAACGCTTATGGCGTTGCTGGCGGTTCTGTACAGATTGTTCGCCCTGTACCAGTCGAATCCTATGTAAAGGGAAAAGAGGGCGCACACCAGATAGTCAAAGATCGTTCCGCGGTATCCGAAAAGTCCGGCCACCAGCTCCACGATGATCAGTACGATCAGTGATATGAAGAGGGTGGAGCCGATCCTTGCAAAAAACTGCGGAAACATAATGCTCGCAACCGTCATCACCAGAGAGATCCCCGCTGTGATCAGCACAGCCTGCGAGATCAGCTCTGCCGGATAGGAGGGAAGCAGTATGGAAAGCATAAGCCCGATGGGGATCGCGATCAGGTTATATCCCAGGAATCCCATCACCGCGTTCCGGGAGCGTATCATAAAGCTTCCCGCGATCATCGCGGCAAAATAGATGAGCAGAAAGATCAGCGGATTGGTACGCCGCATCGTATCCGAAAACCGGATCACCAGAAACGTATCCAGAAGAAATCCGTACGAGAGAAGCGCACCGATGATGACATTGTAGGCCGTATACGAGATCTCCCGCCCCTCTGTCAGATAATCAATATGCATTGAAAAGTCCGAACGCTCATTTCTGTTTTCCATCAGTTTTTCCTCCGTTTGTTGATAAGATTACCGTTCTTCTTTAATCATCATCGTCGTCATCGTCATCATCGTCACTGTCCGAAGAATCCCCTCCGGAATCCTCTCCCGTATTGCCGTAAAGATAATCCAGCAGCTCCTGATCCATCGGCTCGTTTACCACCTCCTGAGGAGCGGGCTGCTGCGCTTCCGGCGGCTGTGCCGCAGGTTCCGTTACGGGGACCGACATCCTCTCATCCGGGAAAACGGGAGGGAGATTTGCGGATACGGCAGTGCTCTCCGGCTCTTTTTTCACATACCTGTTTTCCGCCAGGATCTCCTTCTGCAGGCTGTTTTTCTTTCCGAGGGAGGCTTTGTCCAGAACGCTGTCCTCATCGTCTGAAAGCGCGCCGGAATTTTCATCCTGAAGCCCCAGAAGGATCCCGCTGTATATTTTCCGGGTGGTTTCCGCATTGTAATGAAGGCCGTCTGTTGTGGTAAAGCCCGTGGTCATCAGGATATGATAAGTGTCGATATAAGGAAAGGAAAGCTTCTGCAGCTCCTCGTTGAACTCTTCGATCTGCTGATTGGAAAGAGAGCCGTATTTCGTGATCGGGTTGACGGAAACAAGGGATATCTCATAGGTATCCTTTAATTCTTCGTATTTTTTCAGATATTTGTCCAGGCTGCCCAGATCATTGATCCCGAGGCAGATCACCAGCTTCCATCTGTCATAAAGGCCGCTGGAGACGATCCGCTTGATCTGCTTAAGGCCGGTCTGGGAAAACCAGCTGTAGCCCTCCCCCACCTTCGCTACCATAAAGAGATTTTCCCTGTCGGAGATATCGCAGACGTCGTTCATGTTTACAAACCGGCTGTCGCCCACGAAAATATACCCCGTACCACGCTCGGGAGAAAGCCCCTCCACCGCCTGGAGCCGTTCATTGATCGAAAGCTTCTCCTCCGCGGATTCCGGAGATGTATTTTCCCAG
>CACZNS010000068.1 GCA_902782575.1 uncultured Lachnospiraceae bacterium | reverse complement strand
TTATCCGGCTTTTCGCTTATCCGGCTTTTCGCTTATCCGGCTTTTCGCTTATCCGGCTTTTCGCTTATCCGGCTTTTCGCTTTTTTAAGTTTGCCGTCAGGCAAACTTCCAGTACTTGCGGCATTTATGCCGCAAGTGCCGCATTTTTATGCCGCAAGTGCCGCATTTATGCCGCAAGTACCGCATTTTTATGCCGCAAGTGTTACACCGCCACCGGAATATTCTTTACCTGCTCCCCGTAACGGTAATCCTCCAGCGAAAAATCATCCACCGTAAATTTGTAGAAGTCTTTGATCTCCGGATTGATCTTAAATTTCGGAGCCGGATACATCGGACGTGAGATCAGCTCCTTTACGATGTCCACATGCCGGTCATAGATATGGGCATCCGCGATCACATGGACCAGTTCTCCCGCCTCCATGCCGCTCACCTGGGCAAACATATGGAGCAGTACCGCATATTGTACCACGTTCCAGTTGTTTGCTGTCAGGATGTCGTTTGAACGCTGATGCAGTACGGCGTTCAGGATCAGTCTGTCCTTTCCTTTCTCCTGCGTCACATTAAACGTCACCGAATAGGCGCAGGGATAGAGGGCCATCTCATGCAGATCCGCATGGACATACATATTCGCCATGATCCTGCGGGAAAACGGGTTTTCCTTCAGGTCATAAAGAATGCGGTCGACCTGATCGAACATCCCTTCCTTATATTGATGCTTCACCCCCAGCTGATAGCCGTATGCCTTGCCGATGGAGCCGCTCTCGTCTGCCCAGGCATCCCAGATCCTGCCCTTCAGATCGTGGATATTGCTGGACTTTCTCTGCCAGATCCAGAGGATCTCATCGATACAGGTCTTGAAGGCAACCTTCCGGAATGTCATCGCCGGAAACTCTTCCCTGAGATCATAGCGGTTTACGACACCGAATTTCTTGATCGTATAAGCCGTACTGCCGTCTTCCCAGTGAGGGCGGACCTTTTCGCCCCGGGTGTCGGTACCGTTCTCCAGAATATCCCGGCACATGTCTCTGAAGATCTCGTCAGCTCTGCTCATTTATGATCCCCCTTCATTTTTCATACGGATACCGCCTGCGGTGGATTCCTTATGTCGGTCCCTTGTCTTCATAATCTGCCTTACACCTTCCGCTGCCTGCAAAGATCTATAAACGCCGCTTCATCCACAGCTTTGGAAAAATACCCTCCCTGCATGAAATCGATACCGGCCTGCTTCAGCTCCTCAAATTCCTCTTTGCTCTCCACTCCCACAGCAGATACCTTTTTGCCGAACTGACGGATGATCGCAATCAGAGCCCGGCCCTCCTTCGTCAGATGTTTTTCTTTCCCCGCGAAGCACTTTGCGATCATCACACGGTCGATCTTAATCACGGTGATCGGCAGCTCGATCAGGTTCATCAGGCTTCCGCCCTTTTTACCGAACCGGTCCAGCGAAACCTCGGAACCGTTGGCGATCAGCCGGTTCATGTTTTCCATCAGCGTTTCTCCCGCGTAGCGGATGGCGCCTCCGGTCACCTCAAACACGAACATATTACCGTCCACACCGTAATTCTGCATGATCCCGATCAGATCCTCCGCCATATTCCTCTGCATGCACTGCGCTGCCGAAAGGTTGATGCCGATCCTTAAGATCCCGAGTTCCTGCATATCATGATCCCTTATAAACCGGCAGACCATCTCAAAGATACGGATCCCGAGGCGCAGAATGATACCGCTTCTCTCCGCGGCCGGCAAAAGCTCATCATCCAGCACCGCCTCTCCGTTCGCATTCCGGATCCTGGCTATCGCTTCTCCTCCCACGACCTTCCGTTCTCCGTCATACATCGGCACATAATATACCTCAAAATCGTCATTGTCGATCGCGGACTCCAAAAGATTCCGGAGCCTGTCATCCGCTTCCTTGATCTTAAGCTCCGCCGCATCGATATAGAGATAATTCCTTTCCTCTTTTTCCTTCATATCAGTCATGAAGTAGCGAAGAGTGGCATAGATCTTATCCGGATCATTCTCCATCCTGTCATGGGGATAGGCAACGATATAGGTATTAAACTCAATGTCGGCGTTTTCGATATGCCAGGCCTGGGCAAAGTCCTGACGGATCTTGCGAATATATGTGTCAAAGCTGTCCACCTTCGAAAAGACCACCGCATAATCCGCTCCTCCCGTGCTGAAAACCGTCGCATTCGGAAATCTCTCGAAATAGCTGACCATTTCTCTTGTCAGCTTTTCATACAGGGCATCTCCGTAGAGATCCTGGAGGAAGCGGTAGCCGATCATACTGACGCATATGACCGAAAACTTTTTTTCCTGACTGATCAGCCCGCCCATATACTTCTTCATCGCAGGCCGGTTAAAAACTCCCGTTGCCCGGTCGATATAGCTGCTCGGATCCTCCAGAGACATATAAATGAAGATCGTACAGATCCCTATCGTCAGACTCGCGATCAGATGACGGCGGTTAAAATTCTGGAAGGATGCGGAAAATGTCATAGCCACACAGAATAACGCGATCGCATATCTTCTCATGCGGTCCGTCCCTTTCCGGTGTGACATCAGATAGATGATGGGAAGCACCAGAAAGATCAGACCGGTTCCCACACCGACGTTGGTGGAGAGCCCGTAGGAATAGATACTTTCTTCATCAATATAATAAGAAAGAGGCAGCGCATATATCGCTATGATCGTCACGGCCTCCAGCACCAGATAGACGATCAGTGCCTTCTTTTTCAGGATCCTGCCGGAATAGATCTCCGTCAGAGCATAGAAAAAGACAGCCAGTGCCACCAGTGTCAAAGAAACGATATAGCTCTTGCAGACAAACAGATTCAGGAAATCCGGGATCGCCCCGATATTGGCCTGATTGATGGTAATGATCGACAGGATATCAAGGCAGATACTGACTGTCACAGCCGCGATCAGAATATTGAAGGCATAGTCTGTGATCAGCCTGAGCGTCTTTCTCTTTTTAATAAATGCCACCAGCAGGACTACCAAAAGCAGTCCGATACATTGCAGCGCGATGTTGTAATTCGTCATATTTATTACCAGCCTCTGATAAACCGTTTTTCCGTTCCACGAACCTGCCGGACACAGAACCGCAACGAATCGACATATAATTATAATACAAAACAGCTTGCAATTCTACCTGTTTTCGTTAGAATGATGTAAGAGCCGTAAGCGGATCGCAGGCTGCTTGCGGCAGCAGTTTGGATTTCAAAAGGAGAGTGATCATGAAACGAGCCATTATTACCGTAGTCGGGCACGATACGGTCGGGATCATAGCAAAGGTCTGTACTTATCTTGCCGGACAGCAGATCAACATTCTGGATATCAGCCAGACCATCGTAAACGGTTATTTCAACATGATGATGATCGCGGATGTTTCAAAGGCCGCGAAGCAGTTTGCGGAGGTGTCCGCGGATCTGGAGGCGCTGGGAGAAGATATCGGCGTTATGATCCGGATCCAGCGTGAAGATATCTTTGATTCCATGCACAGGATTTAAGGGAGAGGCATTATGATCAGTATGCGCGAGGTCCTTGAGACCAACGATATGATAGAAAAGGAAAATCTGGATGTGCGGACGATCACTCTGGGCATTTCGCTCACGGACTGTATCGACCCGGACGTAAAAACACTTTGCGAAAAGATCCGTTCGAAGATCCGAAAAACCGCCAGGGATCTGGTCAGGGTCGGAAATGATATCGAGCTGGAGTTCGGGATCCCGATCGTCAATAAGCGGATCTCCGTGACTCCCATCGGACTGATCGGGGCATCCGCCTGCAGGACGCCGGAGGATTTCGCAGAGATCGCAAAAACAATGGACCGGACCGCCGAGGAGATCGGGGTAAACTTTATCGGAGGGTACTCCGCCATCGTCTCCAAGGGTATGACAGCCGCAGACCGTCTGCTGATCCGTTCGATCCCGCAGGCGCTTTCACAGACAGGCCGCGTGATGTCGAGCATCAATACCGGCTCCTCCCAGACCGGGATCAACATGGATGCCGTGCGCCTCATGGGGGACATTATCCTTGAAACAGCCCGGGCGACTGCCGATCGTGATTCCATCGGCTGTACCAAGCTGGTCATACTCTGCAACGCTCCGGACGACAATCCGTTTATGGCAGGTGCCTTTCACGGTGTGAGCGAAACGGATGCCGTGATCAATGTCGGGGTCAGCGGACCCGGCGTTATGCGCACGGCTCTGGAAAAGGTGCGCGGCGAAAGCTTTGAGGTATTATGCGAAACGATCAAACGGACTGCCGCCAAGGTGACCCGTGTCGGTCAGCTTGTGGCAAAGGAAGCTTCGAAAAGGCTCGGTGTCCCCTTCGGTATCGTGGATCTTTCTCTTGCACCGACACCGGCTATCGGCGATTCCGTCGCAGATGTGCTTCATGAGATCGGTGTGGAATACGCCGGAGCTCCCGGCACCACCGCCGCGCTTGCTCTCCTGAATGATCAGGTAAAGCAGGGAGGCGTGATGGCTGCCGACTACGTAGGCGGTCTTTCCGGTGCTTTCATTCCGGTCAGTGAGGATCAGGGTATGATCGACTCCGTTAACGCCGGTGCCCTGACCATGGAAAAGCTGGAGGCAATGACCTGCGTCTGCTCTGTCGGACTGGATATGATCGCGATCCCCGGGGACACAAAGGCGACAACCATCGCCGGTATCCTTGCGGATGAAATGGCCATCGGCATGATCAATCAGAAGACCACCGCCGTAAGGGTGATCCCGGTTGCGGGAAAGGGAGTCGGCGACAATGCGGAATTCGGCGGTCTTTTGGGACACGCGCCGATCATGCCGGTAAATACCTTTGACTGCTCCGCTTTTGTAAACCGCGGAGGGAGGATCCCCCGGCCGATCCATTCTTTCAAAAATTAAGGCACCGTCACGGACCGGTTTCGGGGTTATCATGCAGCCCCTGCGATATAAAAAAGCGGACGTTTTCACGTCCGCACGGTTCCGTCTGTCTTCACCGCCTTTCGGCTCAGTTCATGAGGAAGCTTGATCCTGAATTTGTTTTCGATCACCGCCCGGTACAGGTCCGACGCCCTTGCCGTATCATTAAAGGCCGCAAGCGAGACTCCCGTCAGGATCTTTTTGGCCTCCGACGGCCTCGTAAGCACCGGAACCGACGCATGGCTTCTCATCGCCCTGATGAGACCTGCCGCACTCTCCCTGAAGCCAAGCACCCGCAGATATCCGGCATCTCCGTACATGATCTCCGGATAGAGACTCTCTTCCGTCAGATCCAGCAGGATATGGAGCAGAACCCTGGAGACCCTGCTGTAGGTCCTGTCCTTTGTCTTAAGGGCTGCCGCAAACTGGCTGAAGCTCTCATATTCCGGCAGATTTCTGCGGATACGGTCCGCAAGGGTCTTTGAAAGATCCGCGTATCTGGTCAGATCGGAATTCCCGTCCATCAAAAGCTTATATCGCAAAAGCAGTGAAAAGTCGTCCGCATAGATCGGCATCATTTTCCCGTAGGCTTCCGAAAGGATACGATAGGTACCCTCCGGGATCGCCGACTGAAACGGTTCGCAGCTCCCTCTTTCCGTCATTGCAGTCCGCAGGGCAAGAGACGAGGGCATGCTGACGCCATAGCGGGTTTCATGATAGTCCGCTCCCCTCCTTCGCACCGCATGGGGTACGATGGCGGATTTCAGCCTTGCCAGTGCCTTCAGATATTCGATGGCAAGGATGTTGTTCGGCGCACTCATCACGAACTGCAGATCCGGGACCCGGGCTGTCAGGGTACTTCCCATCCCGAGCAGCGCCTCCGTCCGGGCTGTGGGATAGGAATGTCCCTCCCTCAGTCCCTGCTTCAGCAGGATCTTGTATTCCTTCGGCTCTTTGCGCAGAACCCGTGCGATCTGCTGAAGCACCTCCAGATCATCACACTCCGCTCCAAAGACCAGATCGGTCACCACGCCGCTTTTATTCAATAAAGAAACGCCGGCTGCCGCGAAATATTCCGCAGAGGCCGCGCTGAAAGCCATCGGAAGCTCGATCACCGCATCCGCACCCGCATCCAGAGCCATCTGTGTCCGAAGATGCTTGCCGCAGATAGCAGGTTCGCCGCGCTGGACGAACTGTCCGCTCATCATCACGACCACATGATCGGCACCGGTGATGCGTCTGGCTTCCTCCATCAGATATTTATGTCCGTTATGCAGCGGATTAAACTCCGCTATGATCCCTGCCACCTTCATTTCAATATTTTCCCGTTGATGATCTCCGCGATCCCGTCATGATCGTTATCATTTTCCGTAACATAATCAGCCTGCCGCTTCAGAGCCTCTGTCCCGTTTGCCATGGCGCAGGACAGGCCTGCCGCCCTCAAAAGAGCCAGATCATTTTCCTGATCTCCCGCAGCCACCGTATTTTCCGGTCTGACCCCGAGCAGTTTACATAATTTTAGCATTCCGTTTCCCTTATCCGCACCGGCTGCATTGTATTCCAGCAGCATATCGCTTGAGAAGACGGATTCCAGACGATTTCCGATAAGCGGAGCGATCCTTTGTTCGAATTTCTCCAGACGTGAACGGTCATACAGATCGGCACAGATCACCTTCAAAGGCTCCACATCAAGAAAAGCCGCCGCATCCTCCACCACCAGCGGAGG
>CACZNS010000067.1 GCA_902782575.1 uncultured Lachnospiraceae bacterium | reverse complement strand
TTCAGCCGCTTATCCAGTCCGCACTTATCTTTAGTCTGTGCGATATAGAGGCTACTGACCTTAAAATCGTATTTCTCTAGGACATACGCCTTTATCTTCTCATAGGTGCCTTTGTCCTGCGGCTCATACAGGCTGTCCTCTCCCGGCTTCATGGATACCTCGATTTTAGGGCTGTCCTTTTTTAGGGATAAACTGACCACAGTCTCGACGTCGTTACGCTTGAGCAACACCTTGTCATCTGCTTCTGCTTCAAAATCTGCCCGGATTTTGTTGCTGATTCACTTCAGGGTGCGGGGCATGTGCCTATGACTCTTTGCAAAAAGATATTTTCCTTTTCCTTTCATGGGATATATCACGCCCAGGTTCAACATTTTCTTGATTAATGTCGAAGCAGGTGAAGCAGTTATAGATAGCTCGCTCATCACCTCGGTGCGTCCAAAAAACTGATCATACTCAAATCTTTCAAACAGAACTTGAATATGCTGTCTTGTTTTATTGCTGACAACATCAGCCACTTCAATATACTGTTTATTCTCTCGAATGTCCTGTTTTTGGTCTTTAATGTCCTGTTTCGTGTTTCCAATAGAGTGTCCGCCTCAACAATATTCTTTATTCTATAGCTGCAAAATTCATGCTGGAAAGCTTCTATTCCGATTTTTGAGCAAAAAAACAGCCAGGAGAGAACTACATCTCCACTGGCTGTCAAATCCTTTTATACCCCTTGTTACGATATCTTCAGTATGGTCTTTCCCTTCGATCCACCGGAAGCCACTTTCTTCAATGCCTTATTCACATCATCCAGGTCAAACACCTCATCCACGGATGCTTCTATATGAGTATCCTTAAAGATCTCCGAAATCTTATCAAGGCCTGCCCCATCTTCATGAACGAAAATGAAGAAATACTTCTGGTTCCTATCTGCGGCCATCTTGTCATACTTGCCGCCTGCCATTTTGAACATCATCCGTTTTATAAATGACATTCCGCTCCTTGCTGCGAACTCCCCATTCGGAAGCCCACGAAGCGATACAAGACTACCGCCTTTTTTCAGTATCCGGAACTCCTTCGCCAATTCCCGGTCGCCAAGAGTATCCAGCACGTAATCCACATCCGAAAGGACTTTTGCATAATCTTCCTTCTTATAGTCGATGAACCTGTCTGCCCCCAGCTTCCTGACCCGTTCTTCGCTGGACCCGTTCCCATTTGTGATCACTGTCAAGCCAAGGCTCTTCGCCACCGGGATTGCCATTGCCCCAAGGCTTCCGGTTCCTCCGGAGATAAAAACAGTCTCTCCCGCCTTCGGGTGCATCAGCTCAAACGCCTGCAGTGCTGTCAGTGCTGTAAGCGGCACACAGGCAGCTTCTTCATCAGAAAGATATTCCGGCACCTTTGCAATGGCATCTGCGTCTACCGCTGCATATTCCGCAAAAGCACCGATCTTTTTAAGCGGCATCCTTCCGTATACCCGGTCACCGACAGAAAACTCTTTGACGTCAGATCCTGTCTTCTCTATGACTCCTACAAACTCATTTCCCATCACAAGCGGGAAGGCATACGGAACAATCAGCTTCACTTCACCGTGAATAATCATATTATCAAGAGGATTCACACCTGCCGTCCGAATCTTCACCAGGACCTCTTTATCTGAAATCTCCGGAACCGGAATGTCCCTGATCTCCAGATCGCATCCGTTCTTATCATAGCCCTTTAATATCGCCGCCTTCACTGATCACCGCTCCTTTCTATCTCGCCCCACATCTTGTCCATGCAGTCCCTGAGTGTTATACTTCTTAATTCCTGCTCCGCTTTTTCTTCTATAGAGCGGAACACATCTGTCAAAACCGGTCTAATATGCTTTCCTACAATGCACTGATCATTCGGATTCTGATGCAGGTCAAATACATGTATCTGTTCTGCCTCTGAAACAGCCTGATACACTTCATACAGCGTCAGTTCCTCAGGATTGATTACCAGCTGAAATCCGCTGACTCCTTTTCTACTCTCTATGATACCTTTCTTTTTTAGAAGCCCTGTAACCTTCCGGATATAACTGGCATTCGTGCCTACACTCACAGCAATTTCTTCAGAAGTCATCGGCGTTTCCGCTTCCGATATCAGGATCAGCATATGGATTGCTGAAGAAAACTTTGTATCCATCATCTATTCCTTTCATAGGTTACGATATAGTAAGTCTCAGCCGGTGTCTGAATCTTCGGATCATCAAAAGCAAATCTGCCGGCATAGCCATTCTCTTTCATCGTCAAATCAAAATGTGCAAGTGCAATGCCAACGTCCACCTTCTGAATATCTCCAAGAGGACTGTCCTTCATAGACTTCTGCTCATAGAAATGCACCTTGTCTCCATTCACAACAGCCCTCCATGGTTGCTTGTTTCCGGCAGAGGGAGACAGTCTGGCCATCTCAAGCGCCTCAGCAAAATCTCCTGCTGCTTCTTTTGTAAGTTCATTCTCAAATGTACTCTCAAAATACAGTTTACCGAACGGAATGCGGTCATCAGCCTTCAACCCTTTTCGCATCAGGCTGTCCCGAATAGATCTTTTCTCTGCCGGATATCCTACAGGGCTTCCAACAGGAAGCACCTCATCATCCTGCACGTTCATCGCCTGTTCAAAGGTACTGCGGCTTAACGATGCTGCCAGTATCACAGTTCCAATACCAAGTGACAATGCATACAAACAAGCTTTTTCAAACCCGTATCCATAAGCGATCTCATAATGGCATTGCCGCTTTACCTTCGCAGTAAGATAAGTGTTTTCACCTACGATCACAGGACTTGAAAGATTATATTCCTTTGCATCAAGCAGACGAAAATCCACTGGTACATCAAACGGATTCGCCAGCCTATTGATATACTCTTCAAGTTTATTCCTATCCGCATCGGAAAGAGCTCTGCCGTCAAATGTCCTGACACTCTTTCTCTGCCTGATCATATCTTTTACTGAAAAAGTCATAAAATTCACCTCGTTTGTACTTGTATCTGATACTGATACACATATTAACAGCTTTTATGCTTTTGTCAAGAGAAAATCAAAAAAAACGGCCGGCAGAGAAATCAATCTCCACCAGCCGTCATTCTTAAATCCTGCGGACGAAATCCAACGAGATCCATCCGATTCCGCTCTTCAGTTTTCCCCACATCGAAGCACCGGCTCCATAAGATGTCTGAACTATCGTGAATACACCCGGTTCAATAAAGCGAACCCTTTTGAAGTTCGTACCAGGTCCAGACCTTATATTCAGATCAGATATACTGACCTTCACCAGAAACGGCACATTCTCCGCAGGCTCCGCCGCCTTCGGCTCATACACCACATTACCGTCAGCGTCGAATACTTTATATCCCGAATTCTGATCCGCGCACTTCTTCGCGTTATCCAGAATCTTAAAAGCGCCCTTTTGGCTCTTGCTATCAGCCCAGTTCTTGCGGACACGGTACCACCGGATTGCTTCTCCGCCGGAATCCTTCGCGTCATACTGCGTCAGGTTCCATTTCTCGATGATAGAGCAAAGCTTTTCCACATAAGTCAGGCTTGTGGCATAGCCGCCGTCCTTGATAATCTGCACAGCCTT
>CACZNS010000066.1 GCA_902782575.1 uncultured Lachnospiraceae bacterium | reverse complement strand
AGTATTATTATACCACAGAATGCCGAAAAAGTCAGCAAAATCAAGGAAATCCCACACTTTTTTTGCCGGATAGAAGCTTGTAAATCACCGCCTTTGTATGGCTTTTGGCTGGTCGATTTCCAGGCCGGACATCAGCCAGTCAAACTGCCTCCATGTAATGGATTTGACCTCATTTTTGTTACGTGGCCACTGGTACCTTCCAACATGTGTATCTAACCGCTTGTAAAGCAAGACAAATCCGTCAGATTCATGCAGGATTGCTTTGATACGGTCACTCCGTTTGCCACAGAATAAATACAGTGCATTGGAATGACCGGGTTCCATATGCAGTTGATCTCTTATAATTGTACATAAACCATCGATAGACTTACGCATGTCTGTATAACCGCATTATCTTCATATGTACATAATGCGGATTATCCTCATAGAATAATTATCCTCATATTTTTGGAAAGTCACCCAGAAATACGCTGTTTCTTTTAAAAAAGATGAGGATAATAAAAATCAAATGTATCATAGAACCATCAAACATAAGGAGGTGGCTCTATGAAGTCATACGACGAAACTGTAACCGACATGATGTGCTTTCTGAAAAGCAAAGATGTTTGCTCAAGCAGCATCAATTCTCACCGAAACTGTTATCAGCAGTTTCAACAGTTCATGCATGAGCATGAAAAGCAATGGGAACCGGCTGTTGTTTCCGAATGGATTTCTGAACTCAAGCAAAAGGAAGCCTGTTCGTTATACAGCATCTGGAACCTTTACATGCAGCAACTCGAAGAATTAAAGAGTACCGGAACTGTACTGGATCGACATTTATATCTGAATCGTTCTACATATGAACGTATGTGTGAAACAATGAGATCCAGCCTCGATGACTATCTTATATCTTGTAAGGATCATTATACAGAAGGTTCATGGTTGTCAGCTCGAAATAGACTTGCAGGTATGCTGCTCTTTTTTGAAGATCGCGGCAAAAACTCTGTTTCGGAAATATCCTATCCGGATATCATTTCGTATTATTCATCTGAGTTCTCCTTTTCAGGTAAAACCAGGGCGACTTATCTTGGCCATGCCCGCCGGTTTTTCGAATTCATGAGTGATCATCAAAAGTGTCCAGCCGGATATTCTCTGTTTCTCAATGACAAGTATGCTCCATATGTTGGAAACCTGGAGGAATTCGATGAATCTATAAAAGCCCGAATAGCTGCCGTGGCAGATGAGAGTCGGGAATTTCCTGCAGATGAATTTCATGTTGCAATTGATGATTTCATAGATTCCCTAAAGTTACATGGTTATGGGTATACCTCTTTAAAGACCGCAAAACATGCTTTGACTGTACTGTTTTTGTTCCTTGATATCCATTCCATGGGGTACCATCCAGAAATTGGCTCTGCCTGGTTCTTGGGCGTTATGCCTTTTCTTCCAAAGAACTGGAAGCATTGGAGGCGGCTGGTCTATCTGTTCTCCGAGTTTTACGAGAATGGTGATATCATTCCTTCAGGAAAGTATACATACAGTCTATCCTCTATCGATACCCTGCCGGAATGGTGCAGGTCAAGGATCGAAGAATTCATTGATCTTCTGCAGAGAGAATTTCATGATGTCGGCACCATCCGAACATACCGGTATCCATGCATCCGCCTATGCAGATACCTTGTGGAGCAGAACTATTCTGGATTTGAGATCATAAATGCAGATACGATCCAAAAGTTCTGTCTTCAGGATCAGCACAAAACTTTCAAAGGAAAGGCCACATGCCTCTGTGTTATACGTAGGTTTATCGTCTTCCTGGAAGACACCGGATATATAAAAAACAGGAATCTTCATTTGTGTATTGAACCCGGCTGTGCTCCCGGAGAAAAAGTGGTTGATATCCTTACGGAAGATCAATGCCAAAGGATAGAGCAGGCTAGAGAATGCAGTGACAGCCCTATTGCACTTCGACAGATCGCCATGGTAATGACAGGCATCAGAATGGGGCTCCGTGCGAGTGATGTCATCAACCTGAAACTCAAAGATATCGACTGGAAAAGCCAAAGCATCTCCATCATTCAGGATAAGACGAAAACGTCTCTTACGCTGCCCATGCCTGTTTCTGTGGGCAATGCGATCTACAGATATATCAAAGAGGGACGCCCCCAGGTCCGTTCTGATTATGTGTTTATCCGCCACAGGGCACCTTATGGAAAGCTTACTAACAAAACCTGTACGATCGCTCTATGGAGTATCCTTCCTGAAAGAAAGACCGTATGCGGAGGCTTCCATGTCACCAGACGAACCTTTGCCACAAACATCCTTCGCAGCGGAGCTGGTGCAAGCGAGGTTATGGACACACTTGGCCATACTGATCCGTCAAGTGTTATGAAATACCTGTCTATGGACGAGGACCGGATGAGACAGTGTCCGCTCTCTTTATCAGATCTTTCTTTAACCAGAGGGGAGGTCTGAGCTGTTATGAAAGCACCGTTCCTCAGTTGCTTTGCAAAAGATCTTGAACTGTTTATCCGAAAAAAGCAGGATGCAGGATTCCTGTATTATTCTGGAGAGTATACACTTCATACGTTTGATAAGTTCTGTGCGGATTGCTGTATATCAAATCCGATAATCACAAAAGACCTGGTGAACGCATGGCTTGAGTCTTTTGAAAACTGCAGCGCTGTAACAGTTGCCGGAAAAGCCTCTGTGATAAGGCAGTTCAGTTTGTTCCTACTTTCGATTGGAAGGGCTGCTTATATCCCCAGCCATAAACCGCTTGTTAAGCAACGACAGATACATGTATTGAGCAATGCCGAGATCAATGCCCTGTTTGAAGAGATCGATCAATATACTCCCGGAGTAAATGCAGCTGTTTTCAGACGGCTTGCCATTGAGTACCGTGTTCTGTTCCGTCTTCTTCTTTGCTGCGGGCTTCGTGTGTCTGAAGCAAGGAAGCTGAAGAAAGAAGATATAGATCTACAGAACGGGATCTTACTTATCAGGATCAGCAAAGGCAACAAGGATCGAATTGTATATCTTCCAGATGATCTACGAATACTTTTAATCAGGTATACGAAGCTGCTGAAGGAAGTATACGATGACTGTTCTGTATGGTTCTTCCCTGCCAGAGAGATGGACAATCTCCTGTCGGTCGGCCTCATCGACACGCGTTTCAATAAAGCCTGGAATGCGACTTCCTTTGCCGCGGTTTGCCCGGACAAACCAACAGTTCACAGCCTGAGGCATACATTTGTTGTGAAACGTATGAATACATGGATGGAGCAGGGAATACCGCTTCGCTCCATGCTTCCATACCTCAGCAAGTACCTTGGACATAAAAGCGTCGAAGATACTTTCTACTATTATCACCAGCTTGATACTGCATTCAGGATCGTAAACAACAAGGACAGCAGATCAAAAACAATCATTCCGGAGGTGCCGGCTTATGAAGACATCCTCCCTGAATAAAGCACTATT
>CACZNS010000065.1 GCA_902782575.1 uncultured Lachnospiraceae bacterium | reverse complement strand
GCGCAATAGCGCTACTTGTTCGTGTTTTGCGGGTCACAAAGTCATAATGCTTATCAAGCAAGCTTGATCGCATTATGACCTTTTGACCCTAACATCATGATATTATAAGGTATCTATAAACGATATTTCATGAGGAGGGAATATGATGTTTAAGAAACTGACAACGATTTTGCTGGTTGCAGCACTGACGGCAACAGGTGTACCGGTTTATGCCCAGCCGGCCGGGACAGAGATTGCTGTCCTCGAGGAAGGTTCGGAAGAAGCGGTTATCGAAGCGGAAGAAACGGTCCGGGAAACAGCCGCTGTCGAAAACGGCTCTGAAAATGCGGTTGAAGAAGAAGCGGTTTCGGAAGCTGAGGTGACCGAGGAGACTGAAGGAGGGATTCTCGCAGAAGAGACCGTTGCGTCAGAAGAGGCTTCCGTATCAGAGGAAACTGTAGTATCGGAAGAAGCTTACGGGGAGGAAACGGGATCCGCAAAAGATAAAGCTCTGACTTCAAGCGAAGATATCTTGGTAGATCTGACTGATTCCCAGGTGAAGACAGCCCGGGAGCTGACCGGAGAGCTGGACAAGATATCGGATCTGGAAGCAGGCGTCGATTTTGTGGAGGACTCCGCGTATTTCCTTACGGATTCCAGGAAAGAGGCAGAAGACGTTGCGGCACAGTACGGAGCGGAGCTGGTGAGCTTCCAGTACGGTGTGGCAGAGCTCGGCTTCAAAGATACAACCGTTGAAGAAGCCTTTGAAGAAGTGATCGAATCGGTGGAAGTGGTCACCGAGGTTGCGGAAGCAGTGGAGGTCGCAGGAACCGGTGTGGTCAAGCTGGCGGAGGTCGAAGCCGTGGATGAAGAGCTTGCGGAAAAAGTCTCGGAAGTCGATGTGGAAGAGATTCCCGATACCCCGGTTTATCCGAATCTGATCTACCGGAGCTTTGCGGTCGACTCCACAAATGACCCCCTGACCGGCGGTCAGTGGTTTCACAATTCCATCAATACGGCGGATGCCTGGGCTGCAGGAGCGGACGGAAGCGGTGTAACGGTCGCCGTGATCGATTCGGGTATCGATTCCTCAAATAATGATCTGACCGGAGCAAGTGCTCAATATGTTCCGGCATATTCGTATACCAGAGGAGAGGATGATAACGGGCACGGCACCCACTGTGCGGGGATCATTGCAGGACGGGACAATACTGTTGGCGGACTCGGGGTCGCCCCGAATGCGAGACTTATTTCCATCAAAGCCGGCAATAGTTTAGGACAGTTTCGAAGCACGGATATTACAGCTGCGATCAAGCAGGCAATGAATTCCGGAGCAAAAGTTATCAGCATGAGCTTCGGATCCTACAAAGTCGATAACGGCATCAAGGCTGCGATCAGCTCTGCCGTTAACAGAAATATCGTCTGCGTCGCTGCTGCGGGAAATGATAAAAAGAGCGCAAAAACCTATCCGGCGGGATATCCCGGGGTGATCTCCGTGGGTGCATACGACAGCTCCGGCAGACTCGCCTCTTTTTCCAATTACGGAAGCTGGGTCGATCTGGCAGCGCCGGGATATACGATCCTCTCAACGATGCCTGACGACAGCAGTGTTTATTTAAGAAGAACGGGAGCCTTCTACCGGATCAATACAAGCGGTTGTTCTTACGGCTGCCTGAACGGAACCTCTATGGCTTGTCCTATCGTTGCCGGAGTCGCGGCTCTGGTCATCAGTAAAAATCCGGGCATCTCGTCCTCTGAGGTGATCAGCCGGATCGTCAATTCCGCCAGCGAAAAGACCTATCAATACGAAGGCCATAAGGTCGCCCGCGGACTCGACGCCGCAGCGGCAGTAGGAGTCGATGGAGATAATATCAAGGAAGAAACCACATACCTTGTACCCGGACTGAGGTATGACGGATCTCAGGTTCTTAACCCCACGGCAATCAATACCGTCGGCAGCAGCCAGGTATCCAAGATTAAATACCGCTCCAGGAATACCAATATCGCAACCGTAAACGGGAAGGGCCTTATAACCGGCGGAAAGGCTGCCGGCAAGACAGAGATCGAGGCATATATCACCACAAAGGTCTCGGGACGGAATGTGGATACGGTAAAGGCATTGATCACGGTTATCAATGAGGTGCCGAAGTTTACAACCCAGAGTACGACCCGCAGGGATCTGCCATATGATATGAAGCAGAGTGTGACAGGGCTGACAAACATTCAGGTATCGCAATGGACCGGAAAATCACCAAAAGTCGCAACGATCGATCCGGATACGGGTATCGTTACGATCCTGAATAAGGGTAATGCCAGCTTTACGGCAACCTTCAGGAACGGCTCCTATGTGAGAAATTACACGGTAGCCCTGAAGGTAAACATCCCGAAAATTTCCAGGACTTCTCTTACCCTTCAGACCGGCGCCGCATCGACGATCGCGATCAGCAATACCACGAAAACACCTGTCTGGAAGATTTCGGACAGCACTATCGCGGATATCACACCTTCCGGCCTGAAGTGCAGGATAACGGCAAAATCAGCCGGAAGGACCCGGGTCATTGCCTATATCGAAGACGTTCCCTATGAATGCACTCTGGATGTGACTGCTCCGGGGATCCGGATCGCGAGCAAAACACTGAAGGCCGGAAAGAGCTTCAATGTCTCGCTCACCGGAACGAGGCTGAATTCGTCAAGCCCGTATTGGAAAGGATGGACCTCTTCCAATGAAAAGGTTGCAATCGTTAACTCCGCAACAGGCAAGGTTACCGCTGTGGCTCCGGGGCAGGCAAAGATCAGCAATTCGTCCGGAGGAGTCACCAACACCTGTGAAGTAACGGTTACGGATTAAGCTTCGCAGGCAATGGCCTTCAGGTCCGCCGAATAAATGATATGAAAGTGTGTAAGTTACGCTATTGCTGACTTACACACTTTTTTCGTTTACTGTATTTCTTCGCAATACACAGATGAGCTTGTAATGATACATGGAAGCCCATACTCCTCCGGCGGGATATCCGGCCCGATCATGTCACAGATCCCGTTTTCAATGTTGCCGCCGTCGTTTCCCGCCGCAGGCTGTGCCCAACGCTTCCGAGCGGCTTGACAATACACCGTCCCCCACATATAGTTTTTTATGAGTGCCAAAGAGAAAGAATCCGGGCATTTTCTGTAATATCACAGTTTGTATCAGGAGGGATAGTCATATGCAGATCAGTCCAAAGCCCGATGAGGCTTTACAGATCGCAAGGAGCGGCAGCTACGGGGTGATACCGGTAGCCGCGGAAATATTTGCGGATCTGATCACTCCCGTCGAAGCGCTTAAGGCATTAAAGCAGGCAAGCGATCATGTTTATATGCTGGAAAGTGCCGAGGACAGCAAAAGATGGGGACGGTATACCTTCTTGGGATACGATCCCAAGGTGGAGATCACCTTACAGGATCACAGGATGACGATCCGCGGTGAGGAAACGGAGTCGATCACGGTGGAGCATCCCGGCGAAAGACTGAGATCTCTGCTCAGGCAGTATCGTTCCCCGAAGCTCTCAGATCTTCCGCCGTTTACCGGAGGACTTGTCGGGTATTTTTCCTACGATTTCATCAAATACAGTGAGCCCTCGCTGATCCTTGACTCCAAAGAGGATGAACATTTTAAGGATATGGATCTGATGCTTTTTGATAAGGTGATCTGCTTCGACAACTACCGTCAGAAGATCATTCTCATCGCCAATATGAAGGCGGATGGAACGGAGGATCAGATCAAAGACGCTTATCAAAGGGCAGCGGAGACCTTAAGAGAAATGAAAAGGCTGCTTCTTGAGGGGAAACGGATCGAGAGCAGGCCTTTGCGCCTGAAGAGTGATTTCAGACCACTGTTTACCGAGCAGGAATATTGCAGGATGGTGGAAAAGGGCAAGCATTATATCAAAGAAGGGGACATTTTTCAGGTAGTGCTTTCCAACAGACTGGAGGCAGAGATCGAGGGAAGCCTCCTGGATACCTACCGGCTTTTAAGAACCACCAATCCCTCTCCGTATATGTTCTATTTCTGCAGCAATGATGTAGAGATCGCGGGTGCATCGCCGGAAACTCTGGTAAAGCTGGAAGACGGCAGGCTCTTTACATATCCGCTGGCAGGGACCAGACCCCGGGGCTCCGGCAAGGCGGAGGATGATGCGCTGGAGAAGGAGCTTCTGGCGGATGAAAAGGAGAGAGCCGAGCACAATATGCTGGTGGATCTCGGAAGGAACGATCTCGGAAGGATCTCAAAGATCGGCAGCGTAAAGGTGGAACGCTATATGGATATTCTCAGATTTTCCCACGTGATGCATATCGGCTCTACCGTCTCCGGCGAAATCCGCGAGGACTGCGACGCCCTCTCCGCCGTAGATGCCATCCTTCCCGCCGGTACCCTCTCCGGCGCTCCGAAGCTCAGAGCCTGTGAGATCATCAATGAGCTGGAGAATAATAAGCGGGGAATCTACGGCGGTGCCATCGGATACATCGATCTTACCGGAAATCTGGATACCTGCATTGCGATACGGCTGGCCTTTGCCAAAAACGGAAAAGTCTACGTCAGGTCCGGAGCCGGGATCGTAGCTGACAGTGTGCCGGAAAACGAATACCGGGAATGCATCAATAAGGCCAGGGCCGTCATGAATGCGTTAAAGGAAGCGGAAATGATCTGAAGTCATTTATGCAGGATTAGCATGGAGGATTCATATGGTTGTGTTGATCGATAATTACGACAGCTTTTCTTATAATCTGTATCAGCTGATAGGATCGTGTATGGAAAACTCCGGAGCCGGAGATGCTGAAAAGGAGATCCGTGTGGTACGGAATGATAAGATCACCATACCGGAGCTGGAAAGGATATCTCCTTCTCATATATTTCTCTCACCGGGCCCCGGGAAACCGTCAGAAGCCGGGATCTGCGAAGAAGTGATCCGGGCCTTCACCGGACGGATCCCGATCCTGGGGGTCTGTCTCGGGCATCAGGCTATCTGCGAATGCTTCGGGGCAGTGGTCGGATATGCGAAGCAGATGATGCACGGCAAGGTCTCTCTGGTAAAGAGAGCAGATCAAAGCAGATTGTTTGAAGGACTGCCGGAGACCTTCAAGGTCGCCAGATACCATTCCCTGGCGGCGGACGATGCCACGCTTCCCGCAGAACTGATCGTTACCGCACGCTCGGAGGATGGAGAGATCATGGCCGTGGAGCACCGGGATCATCCCGTGTTCGGTCTTCAGTTTCATCCGGAATCCATCATGACTCCGGACGGGGCGCATATGATGAATAATTTCCTGAGGATCAGTGCCATCTAAACCGGGCTGGCTTTTGAAGGAGGCTTCATGGAGTTTCGGGATCCCGATACGGACAAAAAGGTCATTCGGAAAAAAAGAATAGCGGCGGTCTGTATCCTGGCAGGGATCATCCTGGCGGTAGGCGGACTGGCCTTTGCTGTATGCGGTCCCGTACTTAAGATGACGGATGACCCCGAAGCATTGAGAGCATATATCGGAAATATGGGTTTATGGGGAGTCGGATTCTTTATCCTGGTCACAGCCCTGCAGGTTATATCGGCATTTATCCCCGGCGGGCCGTTTGAGATCGCGGCCGGCTATTGCTTCGGACCCTTCCGGGGAGCCCTCTTATGCGATATCGGCATGACGCTCGGAAGTGTTGCCGTATTCCTGTTAGTCAGACGCTTCGGCATGTCTTTTATCGAGATATTCTTCTCGAAGGAAAAGATCGCCTCGCTTAAGTTTCTGAAGTCCTCCGGCCGGACAAGTCTTGTGCTGTTCCTTCTTTTCCTTATTCCCGGGACACCGAAAGACATTATCGCGTATGCTGTAGGTCTGACCGATCTCAGTCTTGCTTCGTGGCTTTTTATCACCGCCGTTGGGAGATTTCCGACCATACTTCTCTCCACGTTAAGCGGGGATGCCCTGGGAGACAGACGCTACGGCCTTTTCGCGGCAGTGATCGCGGTGATAGCCATAGCTGCCGTGATCGGAGCCATCCTCTACCGCAGGTGGAACAGCAAGGAAGAATACCTCAATGAAAAATGAGATCCGGGATATCATAATAAAATACGGAGCAGACATCCTGCGCTCTCCGAAGTTTCAGGAGACCTTCGGCCAGACACATCACATAAGCAGCACTGTCGGAGACCATACGATAGGAGTCGCGGCTGAAGCAGTAAGGATATGTCTTAAATACGGCATCACCGACGGAGGCACGCTGAAAAATGTGGTCGTGGCCTCTCTTTGCCACGATCTCGGAATCATAGGCAGGCAGGTGAATTTCAGCAGCACCCTGCAATGCTATCTGCAGCATCCGGCACACTCGGCAAAGCGGTATATTCATATCACCGGAGAGCAGAACTCTCATGTGACGGATGCGATACTCTGCCATATGTTTCCTCTAAACCCCAGGATACCAAGGTATAAAGAGGGATGGATCCTGGTACTTGCGGACAAGTCGGAAGCGATACGCGAAAAGCTCGGAAGGCCGGTGGTAACGCGTGCAGACCGTAAGAAGCTGATGAAGGCTCTTTCCGCTGCATCGACATACCGGTTGACACCCAAAATGTCAGGTTTATAATGAAAAATAACCGGTAACCGATCCACAGAATCAATAATTTTCAACGGTAAAACCGCGGGAGGAATAATGAGTCCGATATTTGAATTCCTGTCTAACAACATCAATACCTTTATCGTGATATCCGGAGTGGCACTTGCCTTGCTTCTGATCGGTAATTTCATGGTCCTGTCCGGTCATCAAAGCCAGGTGAAGGCAGCCTTAAGCCTGACCAATGAAGTGACCACCTATAATACAAAGACCAGCGCATTCCGCAGCGAGACCCGAAAGGAACAGGTTACGCCGGATACCGTCAGAGGTCTTGAAAAAAGATTTAATGAGATCATACTGAGGCACTCGGTATATGTTCAGTTCATCCCGCTGTTCCCGCTGTTCGGGATCCTCGGAACCGTAGCCGGGCTGATCCTTCAGATCAACGCCCTGTCAAACGATTCCGCGCAGCTCAATGATCTGATCAGCAGCCTGAACCTGTCTCTGTACTCGACCTTCTACGGACTGGTCTTCGCCATTACCCTCAAGGTGATCGATGCGGTATTTCCGTCCCGTAAGATCAATTCCATCGAGCTTCTGTTCGAAGATTACGATAAGAAGCTTAATAATTCCATTATGCTCGGAAATATCACGGACGAAGAAGAGGCTGAGAATTAAGCGGAAGTGATTATGAAGAAAAGCAGAAAAAATCGTACAGATATCTTAATAGATGTGACTTCGTATCTGGATGTGGTTTTTATCATCCTGCTCATCGTGATCGCCCAGCTCAACGGAATGAAGGCTGACGTAAGATCTGAAAGTGAAGAAGCGGAGCAGAAGCAGCAGGAGGCACAAAAGGAGCAGAAGCTATACTCTGATCTGAAAAACTCCCAGCAGGATATCAATCAATATGTCGAGTTTATTTCCGTGGTTTCAACATATGATCCGGTCACATTGACAGACCGGAGCATCACGATCCACTTTTCCTCCGATGACCGGGAAGAGACGCTTGAATTAAAGGGAGAGGCTGTCGATGAAACTTATGATCAGTTCACACAATTCCTGAAGGATCATATTGATTCCGATCCCGAAAAGATGACGGTCCTTTCCCTGAATGAAAACGATGAGGATATCCTTTACCGGGATGAAAAGCGTATCCTGTCCGTATTTGACGAGCTCAGCACTCTGGACCATGCCCATGTCCGGGTCAAATTCGCTCCGGGAGGAGATGTATGATAGCCTGGATCCTGATCATTATCGGCGCTATCCTCATACTGGTCTCAGTGATCGGGGCGATCATCCTTCTGCTGGAGCCTGTACACAGAAATTTTCAGATCGTGATCAACCGGAAGGATGATTACACGCATTATCTCAATCCCGCAGCCCGGCAGATGCTTCAAAAGGCAAAAAAAGATTATATTGCCGGATTGGTCGGCATATTTTTTCTTGGCCTTATACCGCTTATGACAGGCTTATATATGCAGTATGGTCCCAGAGGTCTGGGGATGTTTTTTTCATCCCGTCTCGGGGATCCGGGAGCAGAAGAAGCGGTAACGGGAGGGCAGGCCGAGGGGATCAATGCCGCCGGAAATTATGTGGCAGAAGACGGGACAGAATATGTTTATTACTTTGTGATCAGAGGCAGCAGGGTCTTTTACCGGGATGAGACGGAAATGAAGGATACGGGATCCGTGATCAGATTGCTTGAAGAGAAGATCCCGAAGGAAAACACCGTCTATCTGGTGGACGGATACGCTTCAGCTGCCATATTCCATGAGATCATGGACTGCCTTGAAGAAAACGGATATCAATATAAGACCAAAGAATGATATGAAGAAAAAAAGACAGATTATCGCGGCGGCTATCCTTTTCTTTTTCATGCTGCTTAGCGGATTCGCCCAGGAACCGGTAAAACTCCAGAACAGCTCCACTACACCTCTGATCGATCTGGATAAGGCGATCCAGCTCGCACATTGGGGAGCGGAGGAAGACTCCTCCTCATCATCGGAAAACTCCGTATCGGAAAACAAATACAGTCCGTCAAAAGACAATCCGGAGGATGATCCGGAAGAAAAAACCTTCCTGATCGAGGTGAAAGGGAAAAATATCCGGGTGAACGGCATCGAAGCAGAGGATACGGATGCCCTGATCCGATATCTGAAGGATAACTGTAAAAATGAAGACAGGCTGCTGCTTAAGGATGATTATGCGGATTCAGACACCTATAAGGATATGCTGAAAGCAATAAGCTCCTTTGCGCAGTCGCAGGATATCGATTATTCGGGAGATTATGCAGATGACCGGAATTGATCCGAAAAAAAAGCTCCGCCTGATCCTGATCTGTCTGATGATGTCCCTTTCGGCATGTCTTGTTTCGGGAGCTTCTTTTCTTAATTTTAACAGCAAAGTAAAGCTCGATACCTCCGCTTATCCGGTCTGCCGGCACATAACGGCCGGTGAGATGATACGGGCCGCCTCCGGGGCCGGAAAGAGCACGGACATTCGAAACGGCAGTTATTATGCGGTTTCGGGCATCATGAAAACAAAGAATGACAGCAACAGAAAATTCAGTCTTATATCGGATCCATCCTCAAAAAAAGCAATTACCTGCACAGCTTCCGATGCGGAAGTCATAAACGGGATCAGCCTGTACGGTCCCGGAGATCATGTGACCGTATATGGAAAGCTGACCCTCGATATCTTTTCCAATATCAGCATAAAGGTCTGCCGCATCGAAACGGAAAACAGCGCCGCATCAGACAGTAGCTTTTATTCCCCGATCAACGGCCTTGCCGTCAATGTCAATACCATGGATACCAAAACTCTCGGAAACGGAAAATTTGTATACCGCATTCCGCAGGCATGGAAATCCGTAGAGCATGATATCCCCTCCGAAGATCTGGGCGTAATGGAAGGATATCAATACAGACTGAACGAGCTCAAAAAAAGCGAATATGCCGAAAGCTTTTTTGTCTGCTATTTTGATATCGATAAATTCGTGGCTATCAAAGACAAGGGAAACAACCTTAAGCTCATAGAGGAAGCCATTCTCAGAGATATTTTAAGAAAGGACAATAATGACAGGCTGGAAAAATTTCCGTCAAAGTCCGTCACCACTTATTACGGTGCGCCTTACAGGTATTATCAGGATACTTACGAAAAAATGACCGGGGATAAATATCAGGCAGAGTTTATATTTCAGGAAGCCGGGGAAGACGGAATCGTAGTTTACCTTTATATCTACAACACGCAAAAAGTCCGGGAGCCGGATGAAAACATCATGCTCACCATGAGGCTTGCGGAGGTCAGATAAGACCGGCTTTCCTCAGCAAAGCCGATGAGTCCACAGCAAAAACAACGGCGGTCTCCGTGGCCGCCGTTTCATTAATACGTGTTACTTGCCGGATTTACTTTTCATGATATTTTTTTTGCCGTCCTGAAAGATCTCTTCAAAGGTCGCCTTCGAATTCTCAAGCCTGACCAGTCCATTCTCAAGCTCATACACGAGGATCTTTTTGTGCCTCTTCAGCTCGGTGATCGCATCCAGCGCGATCTGATGCCGTTCATTTTTAGGCTTTTTTCCGCTCATGTATCCTGCAGCCGCTTCGATCGCCTGACTTACATAATCCAAAATCCTTGCATACCCTGCCTGATCCACCGGCTTATAAGCAAATCTTTCCACTGCCAGATGGTAAGAGTCGAAAAGCCGCAGGAAAGTCGCATACTGCTGATCGCTCCCTTTTTTGGTTCTGGCGATCCGGTCTGCAATTCCTTCCAGACCCGCAAATCCGTAGGAATCCTTTTTGTACATCTCCCGGTAGGTCCGCCCTGCCTTTTCGGCGGTCCGAAGCGGAACATTTTTCCTCAGAGCCTGCTCCTCCCTGATCCCCCGGCGCCGGAAACTGAGATTATTATCTTTGATCTCCTTTGTGCTTCCCTCCCTGTCCGCAGAAAAAAGTCTCGGCTCGTAATCCAGCTTTCCTTTTACGATCACGGGTCCAAAGAAGACAAGGGGGGTCTCCCTTTTAGCCGCTATCAGAGCCGCGTAATTTTTCAGAACCTCCGTATCATTACCGCTGTAGTTATAAACATCCCTTACATATTCCGTCAGGGGCACACCTTCCACATAAAGAAACTCCACGCTGCTCGTGATCCCCATCTGTCTGTAAAAGGCCAGATCATCTGCACTACCGTACCCGAAGCTGTCGATCGTATTCTTGAAATCCTCGGCAAGCTTCAGGAAGCTCTTTGAAAAGGAGCCCTTCATACCCTTTTCCCGGGCGGCTCTCTGGAAGAGCTCCTCCGGAATCTTGAAGCCTTCCTTCTTTGCTCTTTCTTCTACTTCCCGTTCTCTCTCCCGTGCTTCTTTCTGAAGCCGTACCTCCCTTTCCTCCTCGGTCTCCACATCGACGGTAATGGCGTCGTTTTCAAGAATCTCGTCCAACCTCAGGCTGTCTCTTTCGATTGCTTTTGCCAGGCCCTCGGATGCCAGCTTATCCTCGAAATCCTCCATATCCTCCATCTCAGACTCGACCAGTTTCAGATCATGTACATCATCCCAGATATCATTATCAAACGCATCTTCCCAGGAGTCCTTCTGCTTCTCCTCGTTCTTTTCTTCCTGCTTCTCCTCCTGCTGCTTCAACCCCTTAAGAGGGGATTCCTTCAGCGGAATATAGGAAGACTTCGTGATCCCCAGCGCTTCATTCGTGGTACTCACGGAGATTCCTTCTCTCCACATGGGATTCGCGGCATTCTCCGGGGTATTCTGCTTCAGCCCGTAGCCTTCTTCCTCACTGTATTTCAGATTCGGCTGCTCCGCCATTTCCTCTTCCGGGCTCTTCAGCCCGGAAAGCCAGGTGAGCTCTATGATGTTTCCGGCATTATGTCTGGCCAGAACATCATCAATACTCTTCACCTCTTCCTTAAGCCCGGAGGACTCCAGGAGTGTGATCATCTCACCGTCTATTTTGGTGATCGTCTTGTAATGGGCATCATGCGTATTCAGGATGGCAACCGGGTTTCCCGTTGAAAGAACCTCGTTTACCTGATCCAGAAAAGCCTTCTTCTGCTTATGATAAAGGATCCGGTCCTCATTCTTCTGTTCCTCTGTCTTATCAGCGAAGACCCTGTTCCCCAGGTTATTTTTCATGGAAGGAAGGTTCAGGGTCATTCTCCGGACAGCCATATTACGGTTTTTCCTGATAAAGAAGTCGGCAGACTCATATATACTTCCTACCGCTTCCTTTCCTTCTCCCATATAGCTTCTCATGCCTTCTACATGGAGATCGTATTCCTCCCTTGTGATACCCATTCCCATCTGATCCACTTCTTCGAAGGACTTGATCTCTTCGTCTGCCGGTGAGAATCTGCGGAGGTCATATTGATCCACGACCTTCTGCCCCATGAATTTGTTAAAGAGCGTAGCGCCGGACACACACCAGCAGTTGTGGATATCCTGCTGCGCGTAATCGTTTACCGTAAGCCCCGTGCTGACAGAATACTGCGGAAGCTCCGGGAGCTGTTCGGGCATTTCAGCGTTGTGGAGAATATTCAGCTCGTCAGGCGCATTTTCCTTCACTTTAGTCTTAAAGAGATCATCTGTAAAACTTTTGACCGTCTCCAGGGTCTGCTCCTTCGATCCGGAAGCTTCCGTCATAACAGGCTCCTTCGATCCGGAAGCTTCCTTCGCAACAGGCTCCTTCATCTCCCGAGCCTTTTCATCGGCCAGGAAAAGACTTTCAATCTCCGGTTTCTTTTGCTCCGGTTTCTCTTCGGATTTATGGGCAGGAAAGAATACCACTCTGTGGAGAACCTGATCCTTCCCCTCGGTTTCAAAATAATTTTTCGCCTCCGGACTTAATTCTCCTTTTCCCTTCCCGAATACATGATCCCTGATCTCCGTTGCAAGCTTTACCTCTTCCCCGGCAAGCCGGATCTTTTCCTCCAGCTCTGCCTTAAGCTGCGGCAGTTTTTTTGCCATCCTTACTTTTTTTGCGCCGTCCGGCAGTTCATTTACTTCATCCTCTATGTTCTGAAGTCTTCTGTTCAGCTTTCTCCTGTTGGCCTGGGCCTTTGCATAAAGGGCAGACGCCCGTCTTACCTCGGCCGGTTTTTCCTTAAACAGAGCATCGTATTTCTGAAGCTCCTCCGCACAGCTCTGAACTCCCGTGTCCGGATCAGAGATCAGGCCATTGATCAGCTCGTTCATTCCGTCTGCATGTCTCTTAAGATAAAATGCCTTCTCTTCGTCTGTCTTTGCGTTCCCGGAGATCATGACCTCCTTTCCGTTATCCTCTATGCCGTATTTCTGTACGAAGAAGGATGACACATGCAGGAACAATTCAACCGTCGGATTATAGACGATATTTCTCCTGATCGAATCCCTTTCCTCTTCCGTAAAGGCATCGCTTTCAAAGAAATCCTGATACTCCGCCCGGATATTGGTAAAATTATGCAGTGTTACAATATCTTCAAACAATTCCGCATAATGCTTTTGCAGATACTCCACACTGCACATTTCCGGAGTCACCTTTATCTTTTCGACTCTCTTCCCGATCCGATACAGAAATCTGTTTCTGCTCTCTTCTTTTCCGGAAATATAATCCTCGAAATCTATCCTGTTCTGTGCGCTGTTCGCCTTCGATTGCACTCCGATCGTGCCGTTTGCGTCCTTCTCCACAGGGAGCATAAGGTACCTGAAGGAGCGTATATCCCCTCCCTCCTGATTTGTCTTATATCGCTTTTTCCAGCGTTCCTCATCCTTTCCCGTAAACAGGCTGTTTACCATCTTCTGACGCTGCTTGATCGTCAGACGGATCCTGGCTTCATTCTCGCCGTAGTCGCTTGAGATGAGCTTTACTGCTTTGATCTCATTATCCAGCGTTGAAGAAATCTCTTTCCTTGCGTTTTCCAGATCATTCCGGTAACTCTTTTCGATATCCTGGTAGTACGCACTTTCTCTGGTACCCATGTTGAGATAGTGATCGGACAGCAGATCCATAGTAAATCTGGGAAGCTGTATTTTTTCCTGCCTCTTCGACGCAAGAGTACCCGCCAAAGGTACCTTACCATATCCGAGATTATTTTTGGAATACTTTTCCCTGAATGCTTTGAGATCGGGATCGCCGTTCTCGGTAGCAAATATATTTCCGTACAGCTCCAGATACTTTTCTTTTAGCTGTTCATCATCCAACACGACAGAGGCTGTGTCCAGGGTTTTGGCATCATGAGACTTATAACCGATGATAAGAGTCTGCGCGGTCTTTCCGAATGCGATCAATCGGGCATATTCGTCATCGGAGACCTGCACATCCCAGTCCTGCAGATGATGGAGAAAATCCTCCATATCCATACCGATCTGAAGAAGCATTTTGTTTTTCCAGAATTCCGGGCTTTCCGGATCCGGATTTTCGGGTATCTTCATGGCTGCGATCTGCTTTGGCGTAAGAGACAGGAGTTCGTTTAATAAAGGCAGAAGGCCTTTCCGCACGATCTCATCGCGGACATACCCCGATGTTTCCTCCGTAGGCCTCTTGCTGGTTGCAAGCACCACGTATTCCAGATTCCTGATCTTTCCCAGGGGATCATTCAGATAGCCTGAGGTTCTGTTATAGGTCTTCGGAGGCTCCAGCTTATATGCATCCGCAAGCTCTTCAGCCTTCCGGCCAGCCTCCTGGAGACGCTTGTCCGAAGCCTTTTTTTTCTCCTTCAGAGATATCTTTCTTTTCCTTGCGTCCTGATAACGGGTCTTGATCAGCATATCGTAGAAGGCGTCCTGCGAAATCTCCTCAACATGAAGGGAACTGATCTTTTCCTCCAGGCTCTTTATTTCCTGAAGGAGACCCTTCTTATCATCCTTCAGATCCACAATATCCCATTCGCCCTGCTCTTTTGTCTCAATGGAGGAGTCCATCTCCCTGCGCTTTGTCGCCAGCTCTTTTTCAAGCTTCTTTTTCTCATTGAGCATCAGAGCCTCATTCAGCTCATTTTTCATATCCTTAAGGACAATGACCTGACCCAGCTCACCGTGACCGTCCCTGTTCAGAAATCTGATCGTTTCGTTGGAAACTCTCCCCCTCTTTCCAAGACAGAAATCCAGATACTCCCTGTAATGCTCTGCATGACGGGATATCATCCGGATCTTCCTGTTATTGGTCAGGATCTGTCTTTCCGCTTTATGTCTTTCCTTCTTATCGTTTTTCTTGTCGGAGACCAGCCTGACAAGTCCCTTCTGCTCTTCGATCATTCTGTCCCTTAAGGTATAGGCCCTTCGCATTTCGGCGAGGGCTGTTTCCATTTCAAAGCCGCAGGCCTCTTTTGCCTTCCCGCTTTTTTCTACCCTTTCCTCCAGCTCCTTTGCCAGCTCTTCAGCCCGGAAAGACTGACTCTCCGCATAAGTCTCCGCGATCCTTACCTCCGAATGCTTTAAGGATTTCTTCAGGAAGCCTTCCAGTTTGTTGTAATACTCTGAGGTAAGGTTATCCCTCTCGAGGCTTCGCTTCCTCCTGTCGGCGCTCTCTTTCCTCAAAGACACTCCTGTCTTTCCGTCCCGCTCGGCCGTCACAATGCCGTGTTTTTTCATATGGAGCAGAAGGATCTCCTCCATTTCTTCGCCGATCCCTGCGCGGGTCTCCAGGAGCACCTGCTTTTCCGCCGGAAGAGAAGAATAAAACAGCGGGAATTTCTCTTTCAGATTTCCGATCTTCTGCAGCTCTTTCGAAAGATCATACATTGCCGGCATATTCAGGGAAAGATACTCATCGGTAAACATAGCCGGCGTTAATTCCCTGAGAAGTATCTCATCGACCCACTTTGTTAAATGCGGATCCGCCGGATCATCTTTTC
>CACZNS010000064.1 GCA_902782575.1 uncultured Lachnospiraceae bacterium | reverse complement strand
GAGCGATCCTCTGTATTCCTTCCATTGCTTTCTCTTTTCTCAAGCCAGTCTCGCTATCTGCAGGATCCGATCCATTTCGAGTCCTTCCTGCAGTGCATCAGCCAGTTTGTCAAACTGCTTCTCCCGATGATCGTGAAGCGGTGTTACGGTAATGTGTTCTGCCGGAAGTCCTTTCCTTTGAAGCAGGATCTCCGCCGTTTTGATCACGATCTCTTCCCTGTCAAAAAAGCCGTGCAGATATGTTCCGTATACCCGGTCCGTGCTGTATCCGTCTGTTTTGATCTCTCCGGTCCTCATATCCCGAATCTTTGTCAGATACGCCTTTTCCTCTGTACAGGGCTTTGTATCTCCCATATGGATCTCGTAACCCTCTGCCGGCAGACCGGAAAGCCCGCGTAAAGCACCCTTGATCTCCAATATGTTTCCACTCATTCTGCTCCGGGTCTTTTTCTTTGCATATACGGTCCTGACCGGAAGTAGTCCCATCCCCTGCATCGTACCGCCTTCTTCCGCATGATACGGATCGGAAAGCTCCTCTCCGAGCATCTGGTATCCTCCGCAGATCCCGAACAGTACCGCACCCTCCCGATAAGCGGAAAGGACCGCTTTTTCCATGCCGGAACTTCTGAGCCATTCCAGATCCGCCATTGTATTTTTAGTTCCCGGCAGAATAATCAGGTCTGCTCCTGCAAGCTCTGACGGTTTGCCGGCATAATTCAGTTCGATACAGGAGCAGTTGGAAAGTGTCAGAAAATCCGTAAAATTTGAGATCCTCGGCAGCTTTATGACCGTGGCTTTAAGAGGAAGGCTTTGACCTTCGTTTTTATTCAGAAATCGGTCCGTCAGGCTGTCTTCATCCTCCAGATCCACATCCAGATAAGGGATCACCCCCAGAGTCGGCTTACCGGTCTTTTCAAAGAGCATTTTCAGACCCGGCTCAAGCAAAGCTCTGTCTCCCCGGAATTTATTGATCAGAAAGCCTTTGATCCGATCCTGTTCGGCTCCGGTCAGAAGGATCTGAGTACCGACAAGCTGTGCAAACACGCCTCCGCGGTCAATATCTCCCGTGAGCAATACCGGCGCATTCGCCAGCTCAGCCATTCCCATATTGACTATGTCGTTTTTCTTCAGATTGATCTCGGCAGGACTTCCGGCTCCCTCGATCACGATGATATCACTTTCAGCCGCCAGACTTTCATAGGCTTCCCTGATCTGCGGGATCAGACTTTTTTTATATACAAAATATTTCTGCGCAGTCATGGTCCCCACCACTTCCCCGTTCACAATGACCTGTGAACCGATATCACTGGTGGGCTTCAAAAGGATCGGATTCATCCTCACGGAGGGCTGAATGCCCGCTGCCTGCGCCTGCACCGCCTGCGCCCTCCCCATCTCCAGACCCTCTTCGGTAATGAAAGAATTCAAGGCCATGTTCTGAGACTTAAAGGGTGCCGCACGAAAACCCATCCTGACGAACACACGGCAAAGCCCGGCCGTGATCAGGCTTTTCCCCACACCTGACATTGTTCCCTGGATCATGATCGATCGAGACATCTTATCCCGTCCTTTACAGATCGATCCTCAGTTCAACCGGGCAATGATCCGAGCCGAGTACATCCGTATGGATCTTCGCGTCCACGATCTTATCCTTCAGGCTTTCGGACAATCCGAAATAGTCTATCCGCCATCCGGCGTTATTCTCTCTTGCATGGAAACGGTAAGACCACCAGGAATATGCATCCTTCTTATCGGGATATAAATAGCGGAATGAATCAATAAAGCCCGCATTCAGGAGCTCTGTCATCTTGCCGCGTTCCTCATCCGTAAAACCCGCATTATGATGATTGCTTGCGGGATTTTTCAGGTCGATCTCCTTATGAGCCACATTCAGATCGCCGCAGAATATGACCGGCTTATCTTTTTCGAGACCCTTCAGATAATTCCGGAACGCATCCTCCCATATCATACGATATTCGAGCCTGGACAGATCCTGCTTGGCGTTCGGCGTATAACAGGTGATCAGGAAATGATCGGAAAACTCAGCCGTGATCACTCTGCCCTCATGGTCATGCTCCTCTATCCCCATGCCGTATGTCACATTCACAGGCTCCTCCTTCGTAAACAGTGCTGTTCCGGAATAGCCCTTCCGTTCCGCATAATTCCAGAACAGATGATAGCCGGGCAGTTCAAACTTCAGCTGTCCTTCCTGCAGTTTGATCTCCTGCAGGCCGATGGCATCCGCTTCTATGCCGGTGGCAAAATCCATAAAGCCTTTGCTGATACAAGCCCTGAGGCCGTTAACATTCCATGAGATATATTTTTTCATCCTGTTTCTCCTTTGATCCATATTCTGCTGGCAAAGTCAGGGACCTGCCCCGCAGCGCCGCATTGCAGGTGCATTATTTAAGACCGCCGGCTTAAATCCTCATATATTTCCCAGATAAACATATTTCAGCTTCCGATCCGCGATCTCCTTCAGCTGTTTCATTCGCTCGATCTTCGTTGGCGGCTCCGTCATCTTATATTGCGGGAAATATCTTGTGATATGCAGAGGGATCTCCGGATTAATAGAAGCGATCCAGGCTGCTTCCCGCTCCATATCTTCCGGCAGATCATTCATTCCGGGAACGATCAGGGATGTGATCTCCACATGGCAGTCCGCTGCTGCCCGTTTGATAAATGCCTTTACCAGATCCAGATCTCCGCCAAGCCGGTCATAGATCTCGTCTGTGAAGCCTTTCAGATCTATGTTCATGGCATCGATATACGGAAGCAGCTCCTCCAGGATCGGCAGATTGGCCTCTCCGTTGCTCACCAGTACATTCAGAAGACCCGCTTCATGCACCAGCCTGGCCGTATCCCTCACAAATTCATAGGATACAAGCATCTCATTATAGGTATATGCCACCCCCGCATTTCCGTCAGGCACTGCCTTCTTGGCGATCTCGCAGATCTCTGCCGGTGTAAATTCCCCGGTCTGCGTCGCCCTCATATCCTTTGCACCTGCCTGCGCGATATCATGATTCTGACAGAACGGGCAGTGCAGATTGCAGCCGTAGCTGCCGACAGAGAGGATCTTGCTCCCCTGATGAAACCGTTTCAGCGGCTTCTTTTCGATCGGATCTAGTGCGATCGCCGTGAGCTTCCCATAGTTTTCGGGGCGGATCACCCCGCCGATATTGACGCGCGCACGGCAGGCTCCGGTCTGCCCTTCCATAAGAGAGCATCGATGCATACATACCCGGCAGATGACCGGTTTATCTTCTTTCGTCATATATGCCTGATCACCTCAAATCGCTGGAGAGATACTTGTTCCTCCATGCGGATCCCCGCTTTCTGCTTCGCGATCGCTATCTGCTCTTCTACGGTATCCACACCGTCCAGATCCGGCAGGAGCAGGCCTCTCCTGTCTCCCTTTGTAACGATCACACCGTACTTCTTTACATCAAGCTCTTCCGGAGAACTGATCGGCTCAGGCTCTGCCAATACATCTACGTTGATCTCCAGATCGTTTAATTCATCCGGACGGATAGGGGAAAATCTAGGATCTCTTGTTGAAGCAGAGAT
>CACZNS010000063.1 GCA_902782575.1 uncultured Lachnospiraceae bacterium | reverse complement strand
GGAACAATAACCATATATTCGCATATGCAAGCCTGCGGCATGATAAATGACCATGACAGGAATTGCCCGTGTTATAAGAAAATCAACCGTAAATATCCGACAATCAGGAAAAAACGTTATCTAGAAAAGGGGATAAACTATTATGGAGAAAAATGAAAAAGTCTATGAATGGCTTAAAGCAAAGGGATTAGCGGACAGACTTACGATACATAGCGAGACCATAGATACCGTTGAACATGCTGCGCAGCAGATCGGCTGTACGGAGTCTAAAATAGCAAAAACGCTCTCTTTTATCGTTGAGGAGAAACCTGTGATCGTTGTGATGGCCGGAGACGGTCATGTGAACAGTTCGAAGTTTAAGGCTCTGTTCCACACAAAGCCCCATATGATACCCAGAGATCAAGTGGAGGAATTGATTGGCTTCCAGCCGGGAGGAGTATGTCCGTTTGGTGTGCCGGAAGGTATCCCGATATGGCTTGATATATCCATGAAGCGCTTTGAATACGTACATCCGGCAGGAGGTAACGAGTTCACTTCCGTTAAGCTTACACCGGAGGAGCTGGAAAAGGCTTCGGATTCTGTTGGATGGTGTGATGTGTGCAAGGGATGGGAGAATGAAGAAATCTGCAAAGCGGATTTCCCTGAATTGGGTACTCAAAGCCGTACGGGCTCCCCGGCGCTAAAGCACCGGGGCAGTAATGAAGAAGGAGCTGCATTATGATAAAGCAGATTATAAGAGATCCGATATTCCTCGGGATTAAATCTGAGGAAGCAACAAAAGCCGATATGGATGTGGCGAATGACCTGAAAGATACCCTCATGGCAAACAGGGAACGTTGTGTCGGGATGGCTGCAAATATGATCGGTATCAGGAAGAGAATCATCATAGCCAATGCAGGAATGGAGAATATAGTCATGTTCAACCCTGTTATCGTAAAGAAAGAAGGATTGTTTGAAACTGAAGAGGGATGCCTGTCCCTGGATGGCGTGAGGAAGACTACCCGGTATCAGACAATAGAAGTCGAATTTACTGATATGAGTTGGAAGCGCCGGAAACAAAAGTATTCCGGCTTTCTGGCTCAGATAATCCAGCATGAATGTGATCATCTTGAAGGGATTATGATATAGGATATGGATGAAGATAAAAGCCTGATACATGATAAAGATATCCGAGAGCCTTTATTTGACTTTCTCGAAGAAACCTACGGCAAGATCCGGATCCTGGAAGAAAAGATGATGGGCAGATCCCGTGCGGATGCTGTTATGGTGACAGAGACCGGACTCTATGGTATAGAGATCAAATCTGATGCGGATTCGTATGCCAGGTTATCAAGACAGATAAAGGATTATGATAGATATTATGATTATAATATCGCTGTGGTCGGAACAACTCACGCCGGATCAATAAAGGAACATGTCCCGGATTGGTGGGGGGTCATTACTGTGGAAGAAGTCGATGGCGTGCTTGATTTTTATTATTACCGGGAACCGGAAAAGAATCCAAAGGTAGATATGATACAGAAAATTTCCATCCTGTGGAGACCTGAGCTGGCGCATATCCAGGAGTTGAATGGGATGCACAGATACACAGATAGGAGCAAGAGATTCGTGACCGATCGTATACTGGAAACGGTTCCGGATGATATCCTGACAAAGCAGATTTGTGAAGAACTGTTTGAGCGGGATTATACCCGGATAGAGGAAACTTTGAACGCTTTTCGGAAGAAAATTACCCATAAAAGGGGCAGGAGATAAGGAAAGATGTTTTTGATGATAGGAATATCGGATGGCAGGAAAGATTTCGATTATTCACAGTCAATCCTGTGCCGTTTCTGTGGGAGGTATGGCAGATATAATGTTTTTATGACCTATACGGTCCTGCTGCTTTTCTTCATCCCTTGTTTCAAATGGAATAAGCATTATTTTGTCCAGACTTCCTGCTGTGGAAAGATATATGAGCTGGATCCCGAAATCGGCAGACGGATAGCCAGGGGAGAGCAGGTAAATATAGCTGACAACGACCTGCAGGGTGCTGGATACAGCAGTCATCCGATGCCTAAAACATGCTCTTATTGCGGCTATTTCACCTATGAGGATTTCAAATATTGCCCCAAATGTGGAAGAGAGTTCTGACCAGAAAGGATCTAAAAAATAATGGATATTTGTGATATCTGCAAGAAGCAACCGGTGAAGATAAATATCTTGTTCCAATACTCATTACCAAAGCTTCTGTCATAAATGAGCTGAATACTTACATAAACTTATACGGCGATCACGGATTTATAAACGGAGACAGCGTGGAAGACGGGAATGTATTTATGTTCGGACCTATGAGAAACCTGGATCTTTATATAAAGAGCGGAAGCACCTTGAAGAATATCAGGATATGCTTGATGAGGTATATGCAATGCACGGATCATTTCCGGTGCGTGGTGATCTGATATGAAAATTGATCGAAGGAGCAGGGCTCATTAAGGATCAAAAAATGGAAGGCAGTCCTGTTAACGTATTTGGGAGCGAGGCTGTATTCTATAAATTTTCATATGCAGGTTTTTTATGTGATCCTACGTGAAGTAAGTGTGTGGGAAATGGTTTGTGACACGGAAGTATCATATTTAATCAGAACAAGAGGAGTGCATGGAATTATTAGATATCTGCGATGAGAAAGGGATTCCGACTGGAGAAACGGTAGACCGGGACATAGCGCACAGAGAAGGTATCCTCCACAGGACTGCCCATGTCTGGGTAGTAAGAAAGCGGGACGAAGGGTATGATGTTCTGCTCCAAAAGAGAAGCATGGAGAAAGAGTCATTTCCAGGTCTATACGATACCTCTTCTGCCGGACATATCCCTGCCGGGGCAGAACCACTGCAGTCAGCGCTTAGAGAACTAAAAGAGGAACTGGGGATTGATGCAGAAGGAGCACAGCTTTCTTTTGCAGGGATATTCCGTACTCAATATGAGAAGGAATTCCATGGGAAAACCTTCAGGGATAACGAAGTAACTTCTGTCTATGTTTATCAGGAACCTGTTGACACAGATAAGCTCACTCTTCAAAAAAGCGAAGTTGATGAGGTGAGGTGGTTTGACCTTGATGAAGTATGGGAAGAAATAAAAACCGACAGAAGAAGGATCTGTGTTCCAGCGGATGGGATGGGGATACTAAGGAAGTATCTCGGTGTTAAGTTGATTTATCAGGGAGTGGAGGAATAGCAATGGGAAGATTAAAAGAACTGAGGAAATATGTAAATAAGGAGCTGTGCGGGATAAAGGACGAAGATGACCGTATAAGTGCGGTAAATCATCTGTACGGCGTATCGCTTGCGGCTGCAATCCTTGCCAGGAAGAGAGGACTGGATCCTGAAATAGCTGCAATGTCAGCAATGCTCCATGACCTTTATGCATATAAATCCGGATCCTACGATGACCATGCTCATAAGGGAGCAGATCTGGCGAGAGAAATACTCGGAGAATTGAAGATTACAAATGATGAAGAAACGGATACTATCTGTTCAGCCATATATCATCATGATGATAAGTACGCGACAGACAGCCCGATGGATGAGCTCCTGAAGGATGCGGATGTTATGCATCATACTTTGAATGACACTTCAAAAGCCATTAAAGAGAAGGAACAGGTACGTTATGACAAGCTGTGTGAAGAACTTGGTATTTGAATGACAGAAAATATAGTTTATATCCCCAATAAGTAAGAAAACAGATCTATCCGCTGCCGCACGGATCACAGCATAGCCTACGCAGTGAAAAAAGGATCGTGTGTAATACGGCTTAAAAACCGTATTCATATCATGAACGGACAGATACGTATATTGTGTCACATGAAAAAAGGTCGATTAAAGGTGATCTTCAGAAATTGACTGCATCCATCTATTCCCTTTGAAGAGATAGACAGCTATTTTGTTACATGCGTAGAGATGGAAGATACAGGGTTACCGTACAGAATCTTATTGAATTCGCTTGATTCAGAAGAAGATGATATGGCAATGGTCGGTGTAGTCGTTGATGATCAGGTGATATTTGTATTGGTATCCGAAAAGCCGGAGAATCTGTCCCGCGTGGAGTTTTCTGATCAAAGCAGAATAATTGAATGGGTATCAAAACATTGCGATCCTTTATACAGACATTGGAACCGGGAATTAAGTGAGAGGGAGGTTCTGGAGGCGGTGTCGAAACCGTAAAGGTGTAATTGTAAATGTATCTGCTGATATATTAGAGCAATGCCATAAGCTGGAAGATGCAGGTATCGAATATTGGATGACTTTCTTAAATGGGGTAGCCGGAAGAGAGCACAGCCATGACCACGCTGTGAATTCAGCGAAGATCTTTAATCAATGTAAGCCTATGCTTGT
>CACZNS010000062.1 GCA_902782575.1 uncultured Lachnospiraceae bacterium | reverse complement strand
GTGACGGGCACGAAGGGCAAGACCACCACCACATATCTGATCCGGCAGATCCTGGAGCAGGCCGGGCATAAGGTGGGGCTTGTGGGGACCATCGAGACCATCATCGGCGATGAGCATATCCCTTCCCAAAATACGACGCCGGAATCCTATCTTCTCCAGCAGTATTTCAGGGAGATGGTGGATGCGGGGATCGATACCGTGGTGATGGAGGTTTCCTCCCAGGCCCTGATGATGCACCGCACCCAGGGATTTGTATTTGATTACGGCGTATTTACCAATATCTCCCCGGATCATATCGGAGAAGGGGAGCATAAGGATTTCGAGGACTATCTGGAATGCAAGAGCAGGCTTTTCAGGCAGTGCGTTACGGGGATCGCAAACGGGGACGACGGGCACACGGAGGCGGTCTTAAAGGGCCACACCTGCCGGACGGTGGAGACCTTCGGCCTTTCCGGCGGGAATGACCTTCGGGCATCCGGGATCAGGCTGATCACCGGGAGCGGATTCCTGGGAGTTCATTTCGAGGTGAGCGGCCTGGAGAATTACGGGATGGATGTGCATCTCCCGGGGCGCTTCTCGGTTTACAACGCGCTCTGCGCCATGGCGGTCTGCAGGCATTTCAGCGTGCGGGAGGAGGATGTCCGCGCCGCCCTCGGATCCGCAAAGGTCAAGGGACGGATCGAAATGATCCACATCTCGGATGATTATACGCTGATGATCGACTATGCCCATAACGCGATGGCCCTTGAAAGCCTGCTCTCCACCCTGAAGGAATACGAGCCCGGGAGGCTTGTCTGCCTCTTCGGCTGCGGCGGAAACAGGGATAAGAACCGCCGGTTCGAAATGGGAGAGGTGAGCGGGAGGCTTGCGGATTTTACCATCATCACCTCGGACAATCCCCGGTTTGAGGAGCCCCTTTCCATCATGGAGGATATCCGCACCGGCATGCTTAAGACCGAGGGGAAATATATCATGATCGCGGACCGGAAGGAGGCCATCGCCTATGCCATAAGCCATGCCGAAAAGGGAGACGTGATCGTCCTTGCCGGCAAGGGGCATGAGGATTATCAGGAGATAAAGGGCAATAAATACCCGATGGACGAGCGGGAGCTGATCCGGGAAATCATCGGCGGATGAATTATGCGGATATCATTGTGGAAATATCACATGAGAAGCTGGACCGTACCTTCCAGTACAGGGTGCCGGAGGAGCTTTCCGCATCCGTAATGCCCGGCTCCTTTGTGGAGGTGCCCTTCGGGAGAGGCAGCCGCTTCATAAAGGGATATGTGGTAAACCTGACGGACACCCCGCAGATCGAACCGGAGCGGATCAAGGAGATCCGGAGGGTCTGCACGGAGGATGATCCGGACGCGCCGGTCACGAAGCTTCTGCGGCTTGCCTGGTGGATGAAGCGGCATTACGGCGGGACAGCCATCGCTGCCCTGAAATGCGTACTGCCGGTGAAGGCGAAGATGAACGTAAAGGAACGCAGGACCGTAAGTCTTTGCGTCAGCACCGGAGAGGCGCTGCGGGAGCTTGCGGTATTTACCGCAAAGCATCAGACCGCAAGGGCCAGGCTCTTAACTGCCCTGATCCATGCCGGGACCCTTGATCAGACCCTGATCTCCCAGAAGCTCAATATCCAGGCTCCCGTGATAAAGGCCTTGGAGGAGAGAGGGCTCGTGAAGGTCGAAACGATCCTTGCCTACCGGAATCCCGCCATCTCCGGGGAGGCGGGGAAGCGGATCGAAAAGCTCTCCGAGGGCCAGCAGAGGATCGTGGATGATTTCCTCCGCTGCTACGGGGAGGGAGACAGGCGCCCCTGCCTGATCCGCGGAGTGACGGGGTCGGGCAAGACCGAGGTCTATATCGATATGATCGAGGGCGTGGTGAAGCAGGGGAAGCAGGCCATCATGCTGATCCCGGAGATCGCCCTCACCTTCCAGACCGTTGTCCGGTTTTACGCCCGGTTCGGAGACAGGGTTTCCTATCTTCACTCAAAGCTTTCCGCCGGGGAGCGCTACGATCAGTTCCTCAGGGCGAGGCGGGGGGAGATCGATGTGATGGTGGGGCCCAGATCCGCTCTGTTTACCCCCTTTCCGGACCTGGGGATCATCGTCATGGACGAGGAGCATGAGACGAGCTATAAATCGGAGCAGATGCCAAAGTACCACGCAAGGGAGACCGCCGGGGAGCTGGCAAGGCTTTCGGACGCGGCCTTTGTGATGGGAAGCGCCACTCCGTCCCTGGAGGCATATTACAGGGCGGAGCAGGGGATCTATAAGCTCTATGAGCTGAAGGAGAGGGTAAATCCGGAGGCCAGGCTTCCCAAGGTCTACACCGTGGATCTCAGGGAGGAGCTGAGGGCAGGGAACCGTTCGGTCTTTTCCGACCGGCTCCGGGAGCTGATGGAGGACAGGCTTTCCAAAAAGGAGCAGATCATGCTCTTCCTGAACCGCAGAGGGTATGCCGGCTTTGTCAGCTGCAGGAAATGCGGCTTCGTATACCGCTGCCCCCACTGCGACGTATCCCTTTCCCATCACAGGAACGGGGAGCTGGTCTGTCATTACTGCGGCTACCGGACACCGATGGTAAAGACCTGCCCGGAGTGCGGCTCCCGCTACATCGGGGGGATGAAGGCCGGCACGGAGCAGATCGAGCTTAAGGTAAAGGAGGAGTTTCCCGGAGCCGGGATCCTCAGGATGGACATGGATACCACCCGGGGCAAGGGAGATTATGAAAAGATCCTCTCAGCCTTTGCCAATGAGGAGGCGGATATCCTGATCGGGACCCAGATGATCGTAAAGGGGCACGATTTCCCCAATGTGACTCTGATGGGGATCCTGGCGGCGGATATGTCTCTTTACGCAAACGACTACCGGGCGGGAGAGCGGACCTTCCAGCTGATCACCCAGGCGGCCGGCAGGGCCGGCAGAGCCGGGCGGCCGGGAGAGGTGGTGATCCAGACCTATTCGCCGGAGCATCCTGCGGTGGTCTATGCGGCGGCGCAGGATTACGAGGGGTTTTATCAGGAGGAGATCTCCTACCGGGAGATCTGCGGATATCCTCCGGCGATGCATCTCTTATCGATCCTTGCGGAGGATAAGGAGGAGAGCAGGGCGGAGGAGCTGATCCGCATGGCCGATGCCGTATCAAAGCGCTTCGATGTGCTGAGGATCGGGCCGGCCGACGCTCCCATCGCAAAGATCAATGATGTATACCGCAAGCAGCTTTTCGTAAAGAGCGGGGATTATGAGCTGCTCACCGCGGTGAAGGATGCGGTGGAGGCGGACAGGGACAGGGGAAGAGGTTTTTTCGGACATATCGAGTTTGATTTCGATCCGGTCTGATCAGACGGATCGGCAGAAAAGGAGTGAGAAAAGGAACATGGCATTAAGAAACATTCGGACACTGGGAGATGAGATCCTCACAAAGAAATCCAAGGAGGTGCCCCAGCTGACAGAGAGGACGCAGGAGCTGATCGACGATATGCTGGAGACCCTTGCGGATGCCAACGGTGTGGGGCTTGCGGCGCCGCAGGTGGGGGTCCTGAAAAGGATCGTGATCATCGATGTGAGCGAGGAGGATGCAATGCGGGCCAGGGATGAGGAGGAGAAGGACCGTCCGACTCAGAGTCCGTCCTCCGTGCTGAGCGGCAGATTCATTATGATCAACCCCGTGATGGTGGAAAGCGACGGGGAGCAGACGGGAAGCGAGGGGTGCCTTTCGGTGCCGAACAAGGTGGGAGAGGTGACCCGCCCGAACCATGTGATCGTGAAATACCGGGACAGGGAATTTAAGGAGCAGACCGTGGAGGCGGAGGAGCTGCTGGCGAGAGCGCTCTGCCACGAGCTGGATCATCTGGACGGAAAGCTGTACGTGGATCTGGTGGAAGGCGATCTGACAGATCTTGAGGGGAATGACTGATGAAGATCATTTTTATGGGGACACCGGATTTCGCGGCGGCAGCCCTGGAATCCCTGGCGCAGAAGCATGAGGTCCTGCTTGCCGTGACGCAGCCGGATAAGCCGAAGGGCAGAGGCAGGGAGCTTTCCGTGTCCGAGGTGAAGCGCTGTGCGGGGATATACGGGATCCCGGTTTTTCAGCCGGAGAGGATCCGGGATGCGGAGGCTGTGGAGGAGCTTCGCAGATACGACGCGGAGATGATCGTGGTGGCGGCCTTCGGGCAGATCCTCCCGAAGGAGATCCTTACCATGCCGAAGTACGGCTGCATCAATATCCATGCTTCCCTTCTTCCGAAATACCGGGGCGCCGCTCCGATCCAGCAGGCGATCATAGACGGCGAGGAAAAGACCGGCGTGACCATCATGCAGATGGATGAAGGGCTGGATACCGGAGCCATTCTGATGCAGAAGGAGATCGAGATCAAACCGGACGAGACCGGGGGAAGCCTGTTTGACAAGCTTTCCTATCTCGGCGCGGGACTGGTGCTGGATGCCATCGATAAGATCGGGCGGGGGACCATGATCCCCATAAAGCAGGACGAGACAAAGAGCAGCTATGTGAAGATGCTGAAAAAGGAGCAGGGAAGGATCGATTTTACAAGGCCGGCCGCGGAGCTCGAGAGACTGATCCGGGCCCTGAACCCCTGGCCCAGCGCCTACACGACCCTTGAAGGAAAGACCCTCAAGATCTGGGAGGCTTCGATCCTCGACCAGGCCGGAGGGGTGCCGGGGATGATCGTGGCTGTGACAAAGGACGCCCTCCTGGTCTCCTGCGGGGACGGCATGCTGGCGGTCAGGACCCTGCAGCTGGAGGGAAAGAAGAGGATGTCTGTCAGGGATTTCCTCCTCGGGAAGCGGATCGAGCCGGGAACGATGCTGGGCTAGCGGGGAGAGAGATCATGGCGGATACCCGGGGGATCGTGCTGGAGGTGCTTCTGGAATATGAGAGCGGACAGGCTTTTTTATCGGAGCTGATCCGGCAGGTCTTAACTAAATATGCCTATCTTGAGGAGCGGGACCGGGCTTTTATCAAAACCCTGGCGGAGGGGAGCGTGGAAAAGCAGATCGCGCTTGATCACTGCATCGATTCGGTTTCCAAAACTCCGGTGAGGAAGATGAAAAAGGTCATCCGGGCGATCTTAAGGATGACGGCCTATCAGCTTCTCTTCATGGATCATGTGCCCCGGAGCGCCGCCTGCAACGAGGCGGTAAAGCTTGCGAAAAAGAAGCATATCCAGGGGCTTTCCGGCTTTGTAAACGGAGTGGCAAGGGCGCTTGCCGAAAAGAGCCGGGAGGGAGGGCCTGTCTTTCCGGATGAGGCCACGGAGTATTCCTGCCCCGCATGGATCGCATCGAAGCTTGAGGAGGATCACGGAACGGAAAAAGCATCCGCGATGATCCGCTCCATGGGCGGAAGGCCCCCGCTCTTTTTACGGGTGAACCTTACGAAGGGCGGGATAGAGGAGGTCAGCGAGCTGCTTCGGAAGGAAGGGATCTCCGCGGAGCCCGCACCCTTTCCGGGGGAAGCTCTCCGGGCGCCGGAGGGCCTGTCTCCGGTCCATTCGGAAGCGTTTTTGAAAGGGTTTTATTCCGTACAGGACATCAGCTCCATGGCGGCGGTGAAGGCGGCTCTGGAGACCCTGATGCAAAGCGCCGGGGAGGAGAGGAAGGCACTGTCCGTCCTGGATGTCTGCGCAGCTCCTGGAGGCAAGGCCTGCTATGCGGCGGAGCTTCTTTCCCCGGAGGGAGACTCCCGCGGACCGGAAGGCTTTGTCCGCGCCTTTGACGTGAGCGAGGGGAAGCTTGCAAGGATCCGGGAAAACCTGGAGCGTCTCGGCTTAAGGAACTGCCGGGCGGAGGTGAGGGATGCCCGCAGCTTCGATCCCGCCCTGGAAGCATCGGCGGATCTTCTGATCGCGGATCTGCCCTGCTCGGGACTGGGAGTCATGAACCGGAAGGTTGACATAAAGTATCGTGTACAGCCCGGGGATATACTTGAATTATGTAAACTTCAAAGGGAGATCCTGGAAAATGTCCGCCGTTATCTGAAGCCCGGGGGAGTGCTTTTATTCTCCACCTGTACCGTCACAAGGGAGGAGACGGTGCAGCAGGCGGAATGGATCGAAGACAGAATAGGTTTACATAAAGTAACAGAAAAACAGTTTCTGCAGGGCATCGATCCCTGCGACGGTTTTTATTACGCCGTATTTATCATGCCATGACGGATATCCGGTCTCTTACAATCGGGGAGCTGAAGGAGAAGCTTGCGGCAGAGGGGGAAAAGCCCTTTCGGGCAGGGCAGATCTTTGCCTGGCTCCATAAGAAACGGGTCTTATCCTTTGATGAAATGACCGATCTTTCCAAGGAGCTCAGGAGAAAGCTTTCGGAGCTTTACGTGATCGAGCCCCTCCGGACCGTGGAGGTGCAGACCTCCGCCCTGGACGGCACGAAGAAGTTTCTCTTCGCCCTTTCGGACGGGAATGTGATCGAAAGCGTTTTCATGCGCTACCGGGAGTGGAACGCGGTCTGTATCTCCTCCCAGGTGGGCTGCGCCATGGGC
>CACZNS010000061.1 GCA_902782575.1 uncultured Lachnospiraceae bacterium | reverse complement strand
TCCTCCATCAGGATGTCCTGGTCCGTTCCGTCTCCGCAGATGATGGTAGCCCCCGGAAGCAGCTCTCCCAGCTTTACGCAGCGCTCCTTCTTTTTCTCGATGATCTTGACGCCGATCCCCATCTGCACCAGCTGCTGCGCCAGATACAGGGCGGTCTTCCCTCCGCCCACGATGATGGTATCCTTCACCTGATGGGTGTCTACCTTGAGCCTCCTGAAGAACTTCGCCGCCTCCTTCGGAGAAGAGATGAAGGATACGATATCCCCCTTCTGCATCCTGGAGGAGCCGTTGGGGATCGTTACCTGACCGTCCCGGTCGATGGCGCAGATCAGAACGTCCGTCTCCAGCTTCCGGTTCAGATCCATGATCCGCATACCGACCAGAGGGGAATCCTGCCCCACCTTATGCCCCAGGATCTCGATCCTCCCCCGGCCCAGCGTGTCGATCTTGTCCGCAAAGGGGAAGCGGAGCTGCCTCGCGATCTCGGTAGCCATCATCCACTCCGGATTGACGATCATGGACAGGCCCAGGACCTCCTTGAAATATTCCGACTCGCTGATATAGATGGGATTGCGCACACGGACGATGGCCTTCATATCCGTGTTGATCCTCTTTGCGACCAGTGAGCAGAGAAGGTTTACTTCATCCGACCCTGTGGTGGCGATCAGAAGATTGGCCTCCGCAAGTCCCGCATCGTTCTGGACATTGACAGACACTCCGTCTCCCTCCACGCCCAGCACGTCATTGGCCGCCGCCACATCCTTTACGACCTCCCCGTCCCTGTCGATGATGGAAACATTATGCCCCTCATCGCTCAAGGCAGAGGTCAGCGCGGTTCCGATCTTTCCGCATCCGATGATGATGATGTTCATATCGTTCCTCTAAGCTCCTTTGTTTATGCTCCTATTTCATTCCCGGTATACAGCTGATAATATTTCCGCTTCATGGCAAGCAGCTCTTCGTGGGTGCCCCTCTCGATGATCCGCCCCTGCTCCAGCACCATGATGCAGTCGCTGTTCTTCACGGTGGAAAGACGGTGGGCGATGACAAAGGTGGTGCGTCCCTTCATGAGCCGGTCCATTCCCTCCTGGACGATCCTCTCCGTCCGGGTGTCGATGGAGCTGGTGGCCTCATCCAGGATCAGCACCGGCGGATCCGCCACCGCCGCCCGGGCGATGGCAAGGAGCTGTCTCTGCCCCTGGCTCAGGTTCGCCCCGTCTCCCTTCAGGACCGTATGGTACCCGTCGGGCAGTCTCCTGATAAAGGCGTCGGCATTTGCCAGCTTCGCCGCGGCCATCACCTCTTCATCCGTGGCGTCCAGCTTTCCGAACCGGATGTTCTCCATTACGGTATCGGTAAAAAGATGCGTATCCTGAAGTACCATTCCGAGAGAACGTCTGAGATCCGCCTTTTTGATCTTATTCACATTGATGCCGTCGTAGCGGATCTTTCCGTCCTGAATATCGTAAAAGCGGTTGATCAGATTCGTGATCGTCGTCTTTCCCGCCCCGGTGGATCCCACAAAGGCTATCTTCTGCCCGGGCTTCGCGAAAAGCCTGATGTCATGCAGGACCATCACCTCATCGGTATATCCGAAATCCACGCCGTCCATTACGACGCCGCCCTCCAGCAGCTTATATTCCGTTGTCCCCTCCGCCTGATGGGTATGCTTCCAGGCCCAGGTTCCCGTCCTCTCCTCGCTGGGCTCTATCACCCCGTCCTTTACGACGGCGTTCACCAGAGTCACATAGCCGTCGTCGCTCTCCGGCTCCTCGTCGAGGAGCTTAAAGATCCTTTCCGCTCCGGCCAGGGCCATGATCACGGAATTGAACTGCTGGCTGATCTGGCTGATGGGCATATTAAAGCTTTTATTAAACGTAAGGAAGGAGGCCAGCTTCCCGAGGGTCAGGCCTCCGAAGCCGGAAAGCGCCATGGCACCGCCCGCTGCCGCGCAGAGCACATAGCTCAGATTTCCCAGCTGGGCGTTCACCGGCCCCAGGATATTCGCAAACTTATTGGCATTATCCGCACTCTGATAGAGCTCTTCGTTTTTCTCCTCAAATTCCCCGATGGCCTGCTCCTCATGGTTAAAGACCTTCACCACCTTCTGGCCGTTTATCATCTCCTCGATAAAGCCGTTCAGGGCTCCCAAGGATTTCTGCTGGGCCACGAAATTTTTTCCGGAAAGCCCCGCAAGCTTCATCGTGGTAAAAAGCATCACGAATACCATAAGGACCGTCAGACCGGTCAGCGGAAGGCTTAAGGTGATCATGCTGATCAGGACGCTCACCACCGTGATGAGGCTCGATAAAAACTGGGGCATCGCCTGGCTGATCATCTGGCGCAGGGTATCGATGTCATTCGTATAGACCGACATGATGTCCCCGTGGGCATGGGTATCAAAGTAGCGGATCGGCAGGCTCTCCATATGATCGAAAAGCTCGATCCGAAGATCCTTAAGCGTCCCCTGGGTGACGGTGATCATGATCCGCTGATAGGCAAAGGAGGATGCCGTCCCGATGAGGTACAGGAGAGCCACCCGGCAGACGGCCTTAAGCAGCGGCCCGAAATCGGGATCGCCGCTCGTTACCATGGGCTGGATATAATCGTCGATCAGATGCCGGATAAAAAGGGTTCCCTGCACCTGGGCCAGTACGCCGATGATGATGCAGAAGACCACGGCAATGAGATGGGGCGTATAATCCTTCCTCACGTATCCCATGGTACGCAGAAAGAGCCTGCCCGGATTTTTGATCCTGGGCCTCGGCATCCCCCGTCCGGCGCGTCCCGGTCCTCCGAATTTTACTTCCTTTACCTTTTCCTCTGCCATGCCTTCCTGTTTCTCTTTCCTCTCCGCTTCCCGCCATCCGGGCCTTCGGCGGATCTGTCAAAATCTCAACTTCCGCCGGCATATCCCGCCCTTCTCTCAGGCGGATCTGTCAAAATCTCATCTTCCGCCGGCATATCCCGCCCTCCTCTCAGGCGGATCTGTCAAAATCTCATCTTCCGCCGGCATTTCCCGCCCTTCTCTCAGGCGGATCTGTCAAAATCTCCCGTTCCGCCGGTCTGGGATTCGTAGATATCCCGGTAGATCCCGTTGGAGGCAAGAAGCTCCTCATGGGTCCCCACGCCGTCGATCTGCCCGTTTTCCATCACCACGATCCGGTCCGCATGCTCCACCGAAGAGATCCTCTGGGCGATGATGATCTTCGTGGTATCCGGGATCTCCTCCGCCAGAGCCTTCCGGATCCTTGCGTCCGTCGCGGTATCCACCGCCGAGGTCGAATCGTCAAAGATTATGATCTTCGGAGCCTTCAGAAGCGCCCTGGCGATACACAGGCGCTGCTTCTGTCCTCCGGAGACATTGGCTCCCCCCTGCTCGATCCGCGTGTCGTATTTCTGCGGCATCTTCTCGATGAATTCATCGGCGCAGGCCATCCGGCAGGCCCTGACGCATTCCTCCAGGTCCGCGTTTTCATTGCCCCACCGCAGGTTTTCAAGGATCGTTCCGGAGAAGATATTATTCTGCTGAAGCACCACCGACACCTCTCTCCTCAGGGTCTTCAGCTCATAGGAGCGCACATCCTCTCCTCCGACCCTCACGGAGCCCGAGGTCACGTCGTAGAGCCGGCTGAT
>CACZNS010000060.1 GCA_902782575.1 uncultured Lachnospiraceae bacterium | reverse complement strand
AAGTGGAGACCGTCGAGGCTTTCAGATGCGTGCTATCGGGATAAGCAGGCAAGCAATTGGTCCAGGTATTTAAGAACCGTTATACTGGTCTTTCATTATACCTTATCCAGGCTGTTCTTTGAACACTTTCCTCATGCCTTCCATTCAGCCAAGCGCTGACTTGTTGTCGATATCCGCCATATTTTCCGGATTGATCCCATTCAGGAAGCATAGCTCACGAAATACCTTCCTGATCTCTTCCCTTACCCCGGGATCATTTGTATCGATATCATCCTTAAGCTCCGTGCCCAGGCGGTATCCTGCGACAAAGGTGCTCTGGACGAGCATGGCTACGACAAAGGTATTGAAGGAAAACTGCGCTTTGATCCCGCCGGAGGTCATATTCTGCAGCTTTTCCATTCTTTTCCGTTTGCTGAAGGCTGACCGGAATTTTTTGTCTGCATTGGAGAAATTAGTGTTGAGAAGGGTGGCGATATCAGGCTCTCCGGCAAGTGCGATCCCATCCCTGTACCTTGAGCCCGCGATGATCATGTTCTCTCCGTCCAGAATACTTTCCCCTTTTTCGGCGCTCATTTTGCTGCATTTTTCGTAAAAGCTGTCCAGGAGCTGTTTCCTCTCTTCAACGGATACATTCGCCCCCAGATATACCGTCAGATCATCTGCTGCATAGCCTTTGTCCCTGTTTTTTTCGGTGGAAATCTTAAAATATATCTCCTCCCGCATGTTTTTGTGCTCAAATTCTTCGATCGTTTCGGTAAACAATCGCAGAACGAGAGATTTATACCGGGGTTTTGCGCTGATATATGCCCTGGCGGTTATATTGTTGTAATCAACATTCTTTCCGCTGATATGTATGAAGTCACTGCCACGGCTTTTTATTGACATATCGCCCATACCCGAAAAGGCATGCACCATTTTTTTGGAACACCCGCGCCTTGCATGCCGGATCGCCGGATCCTCTGTGTCTCCCGTATCCGCCTTTCTCTGATAAACTCCGTAGGATGAGATCGAGGACTGGGCGAAGATCACACCGCTCATCTGCTTCACATACGGATCGATCACCTTTTCTGCTTCACCGAAATAATCCTCCTCGTCCTCCTCGGTTTTGCCCTGGTGCACCAGGTTCAGATATAATTCTCCCGAATAATTCAGCTTATGCTGAAGACACCGGTCCAGCCAGATCCGCATCGCCTCCGGAGATATCTTCTTTGCGGCAAAGGCATCCGACACACGGTCAAGATGCCGCAGAACCTTCTCCATACTCTTTCTGGCGTTCTCTTCCAGGGTCTCATCCTTAAGATCCCGTCTGAGCCGGTCCTTCATCCGGTCCACCTCATGCAGCATCTTTTTTGCATCGGGCTTATCTTTAAGATCCTTGTAAACCCACTCCCTGGTATAGATCATGGGCTGGTCACGGTATCCGTTGACCATTTTTTTAAACAGATCCTTCGATCTGCTGTCTATCTTTTCTATCACCTGATCTGCGGCCCGGTCGCTTTCGTATTCCCTGTCCGGCAAAAGAACATTTTCTTGCGGAACTGCCTTTTCCTCCAAAGGAGCCTGCGCAGATACCCTGTCTGCAAAGAGAAGCCTTCTTCCGCTTTCCTGCCAGCGCAGCACCGACCTTGCATAGTCATTCAGGGTTTCGCCTCTTTTTTCGTCGTCCTCCCCTGTCCGCAGCTTTTCTTTTGTGCTTTCATCGAAATCCACTTCTCTTAAGGATACATAATAGGGTGAAGAGATGATCCGGATCCGGTCCTCATATGCCTGTCGCATGTCATTCATCACGGAAAGTTTGTTCAAAAGCTCCGGGGATACCGGATCGGAGTTTCCCTGAAGAAGCCTGTTGTAGAGCAGACTTGATCGATGAAGGACAGCCATATGCTCCGCAAATCCCGTGATAAATTCCGCGTCGCATTCCACATCCTGCTTTGTTTTTCCCCCGCTCCCATAAGCAAAACCGGACAGATCCGTTTCCTCTATGGTCCTGAGCAGACCTTCATCCGAAGGATCAGGATCCATCTCGGAGGCTCTCCCGATAAACGCTTCAAGTGCCATGGATGCCTTCAGGGAGAGATCACGCCTGGCTTCAAACTCTTTTTTTCTCCGGAGTTTTTCTTTGCCTGAAAGGCCGCTTTTACGTCCGGTCAGTGACTTGTAATTCTCGTTTATATTCTTTCTGTGTTTTCTCAGCGGAGCTTCCCTGCTGATCCAGTCAGCAGTGTCAAAATCAGCAGCAAGGATCTTCATATAGGCATTCGCGGATCCTTCCAGCTTTCTTTCCTTTACCGCAGATGCATTGGAAAGCACGCCGGCATTGATCTTATCTGCCGCCTCTGTTTTTACGGTTTTGATTATGTCCTGTTTCGTCCTTCTGTACTCATGAACATTTTCATCAAATTCTGACATGACTGCACCTCCTTATGCTTCCAGTATTCCCCGAACAGTATATCCATCGAGAAGCAGCCTGTTCCTGTCGTCCAGTATCGTCCTGAGAAGCTTCAGGGTATTCTCATTCAGGGCAATAAATGATATACGATAGTCTTCCGGATATCTGCTCAATATCCTGTCCCCGGCAACGGCGATCAGCTTGGCGGAGCAGACCGGATCCTGAATAAAGGAAATCAGCAGCATCACCGTGATCGTCTTTTCCGCGGGACTGTCTGCAGACAGAAGACATCCGGCGATCTTTCCGTCTTTGACACACACAAAGCTGATATCAGGAGAACTGAGGCCGGTGAGATCGGTAAAGCCCGCCTGTATCACATTCTTCTTTACGGATTCCTTCATGCTCTCCGAAAGCTCTCCCCAGGATATTTCCTCATACGCTTTCATGCCCTCACTGTTTTTATTCTTCTGATGCGTTCTGACATAATCGGAAGCGATGATATCCGAAAGCAGGAAGGAATAGATCGGATATTCGGATCTTGTAAGGAAGCCTCTCTCCTGAAGAAAATGCTTCAGGATCCCGGTTCCGGTATACTCATTTTCCGCAATGTCTCCGGCTCCGTCCCACCGGTCATCGTTTTCCGTTGACGGATCGATGGTCCATGTATCAGTCTTCTCTTCCCGGGTCTCCTCGCCCCAGAAGCATACATCGATGAGTCTGAGGCCCGCAGCCTTTGCCATATCCCTGATCCCGTTAAGCATACAGGAGCCCGCTCCCTTTCTGCGATGCTCCGGCTGTACGTACATCCACTGAATCTCCAGCACATCCTCTTCTTCATTGGGGAAGACCACGGAGACTCCCAGAACCGTATCCTCCGCCCCTTTTTCATCTATGCAGGCCACACCGAGAAGGTCTTCCTTTTGAGTAAAAACATCGGGAAGCATATCTTCCACATCCCGCAGGTTATTATTTGTGATCATTTTCAACCGCATATGATCCTCCTTTCTCGCTTCTGGCGGTATAACATTTTCCGCCTCGCTGTTTCGCTCCTGACATTTGCGGCGCGTCAAAGCGTATCCGAAAACCGTCCACCGGACACTTTTCCGTATTTTACGGGTCATAAAGTCATAATGCTTTTCAAACAGGTTTGAACGCATTATGAGCTT
>CACZNS010000059.1 GCA_902782575.1 uncultured Lachnospiraceae bacterium | reverse complement strand
CCTCCGGAAAGCTCATCCGGATTATGATGCATCCTCTGCTCCATTCCCACCATCTTCATCAGCATCTTCGCGCGGCTGATGCGCTGCGAACGCTTCATGCCGGCGTAAAGCATCGGAAGCTCCACATTTTTCAGGGCGCTCTGCCTGGAGATCAGATTATAGGTCTGGAACACAAAGCCGATCTTCTGGTTGCGGATGGCTGAGAGCTCGGAGTCGTCGGACTCCCCCACATCCACGCCGTCCAGATAGTAGGTTCCCTCGGTGGGCTTGTCCAAAACCCCCAGGATATTCATCAGCGTGGACTTACCGGAGCCGGAGGCTCCCACGATAGCCACGAATTCCCCCGGATACACTTTGATGTCTATCCCGTGGAGGATCTCCAGCTCGTTGGGCTGGCCGATGTAATACCGTTTATAGATGCCCCTGGCATCGATGATCGGGTCTCCGGAATGCTCCATCAATACTCTCCCGCGCCGGCGGAAACATTCTCAAGGCTCTCGTCCTCCATGCCTCCCTCCTCCGCCGCATCATCCGTAAAGGTCTCGCTTTCCTCCCTGTCGGGGGAAGCGTAAGCCGCCCCTCCTTCCTCTCCGGCAAAGCTCTCCGGATCCTCCGGAACCTTCACCCGGTCTCCCTCCCGGATCTCGGAGGAGATGATCTCCACATAATAGTCCGTTTCGATGCCGGTCTCCACCCGCACCTTTCTGGTCTCTGCCTTCTTCGGTCCCTCCGGGGTCAGAAAGCTGAAAAAGCCCTTCTTTTCCTTCGGCTGATCCTCCTTTTCCGGAACCTCCACATACACATATTTGTTCCCGCCGGCATCCTCCACGATGCAGTCGTAGGGGATCGCCAGCACACCGGTTTTCTGATCCCTGATCAGGGCTGTCTCGGCCGTCATCCCGAGCCTCAGCCTGCTGTCCCGGACGTTCAGCTTTACCTCCACCGGATACTGCACCTTGGTGGCGCTGCCGGAGCTGCTGTCGGAGGAGCCGCTGCCCGTGCTCTGGGCAGGGACAGGGGACACAAAGGTCACCACCCCTTCCAGCTGCTCGTCTCCGGTGGCCTCTGTCCTGATCAGAGCCTTCATCCCTTCCTTCACGTTGCTGATGCTGTACTGATCCACATTACCCTTGGCCAGATAGCCGGTATCATCCTGGATCACTCAGACCTCGGACTTGCTCCTGTCTGCGAATTCATCCCCGGGATGCACGCTCAGGGAGGTGATGAGCCCGGAGATCGGTGCCCTGACCACGCTGTTTTCCAGCTGCTGCTCGTATTCGTCCATGGTCTTTTCATTCTCGTCGTTTGCGATGGAGGCGTCGAGTCCGGCCGTGATCTGCTTCTCCTGGGCAAGCTGGACCTCCACGTTGTCCTTGATATAGTCCCTGGGCGTCTTGATGGTGGCATCCTCCAGCTTCTGCCTGGCGGTGATCATCGAGGTCTCCTTGGCGCGGATATCGGTCTCATAGGTTTCGACCTTGGACTTGGCCGTGCTGTAGGCGGATTCCGCCGCGTCGTAGAGGGCCTTGTAATAATCGTAGGTCTTTTTGATGGCGTCCTTTTCCGGAGTTAATTCCACAGCTCCGGCCTTTTCCTCATCCGTCAGCGTATCATAGGCTTCCCTGGCCTTCTCGTAGTCGTGCTTTGCGGAGTCCCTGGCATCTCCCTTGGAATCCTTATCCTTCTTCGCGCTGCTGTAGCCGTCCGCGGAATTATAATATTCTCCCACGGCCCGGTCATAATCCGCCTGAAGCCGGTATACGCTGGTCAGATCGTCCTGATTCTCGTAGGCCCAGGTGGTTCCCGCCTTGTTCACGTCCACCTGAGCATCATTCATCAGGATGTTCTGCTTCTGTGTGGTCACGTTGATCTTCTTTTTCAGCCTTGCGATATTCTCCGAGACATAGGAGGTATCAAAGATGCAGATCACGTCTCCCGCATGGACGTAGTCACCCACTTCATAATACACATCCAGGACCCTGGTGTTTGATACCAGCGTGGATACCGTCCGCTTGTCATCCGCCTCCACCGTAGCCGTGACCGCGATGTAATTTCCGAGATCCTTCCGCTCCACCTCCCGGAATTCCTCCTCCGGGGCGTTCCGGATCTCCCCTTCCGCCTTCATATAGCGTAAGGTGAGAAAGCCTGCGGGCACCAGAATAAGGAGCAGGATCAGAAAGCCGAAAAGCTTCCTGTGCTTCTTAAAGAAGCTCTTTTTCTGTGCTCTGGGTTTTGAGGCTTCCTTCTGCTCTTCTTCCGCTTCCGCTGCTTTCTCCGTTTCGGCAGCCGGACCTTTTTCTTCAGCCGGTGTGTCCGTCTCCTCCGTCATTTCCGTTTCGGATTCCTTTATCATCCGTTATTCTCCGCTTTTCATGAAATTCAGTACTTCGTTGATCTTACTTCCGCTGATCTCTTCGGCGGGATACAGCGTTCCCCCGTTCAGATCCGCATAATCCCTTCCGTCCGCAGAAGTATAATACTCTATCGTGGTTCCGTTGTCTAACATGAACTTTGCGCCGCTCATACCGTCCCTTTCGGCCTCCGTGATGTTGTACCGGCTGACGATCACCTTTTCCGGAAGCTTTGCCGCAATGAATTCCCCCTTATTATCGCTTTCGCAGAGGAGGATGAAGCAGGGTTGGCCGTCGTTGGTATCGATCACAAAGCCCAGGTCACATTCCGCCGCTTCCGCATCCGCCACGGTAAGGCCGGTCCCCTCCGAGGCTTTGTAAAGTGCCACGGCGGATATCCGGATCCAGTCGTCCCTGCTCTTATAATCCTGACCCGTGTTAAAGTCCACCAGACAGATCTCATCTCCGGCATGGGCCGCATCCCCCGCGTAGGCCGCATCCCTGGCTGCGATCTCCTCTCCGGTAAGGGCCGGCGTGTTCACATAGGAGATGGAGCGCGTCCCCTGCAGGGCAAGGGCGGACTGCTTTACCGTGGAGACGGCAAAGAGCTCGTTATCCCGGGTCGCTTCGGGGGAGGTGACCATTTCAAATACCTTCGGAGCCCCATGATATTTTTCATCCATGAAATCCTTGCTCATGGTGCGGTATCCGGGCAGGACGGAGCCTGCCGGCAGGAATTCATTCCGGTCCGTGACCTGCGTTTCCAGATGATAGATCATCTTCTGAAGGAAGATCATCCCCGGCTCGTCTGCTCCGTGGAGGAAATTCTTTTCCAGAGCGGCGGTATCCGCATAGACGGACTGCCCCGTTTTCGGATCCCTTGAGATCTCCGCGATGATCTGATCCAGGCTGCTGCCGTCATGGAGCTTCCTTAAGATATGGTCGAGACCCTTAAGCATCGCGTCCATATTCATGGTCCCGTCCTCCTCCATGGGCGTAAGCCCCAGGGTCTTCGCAGCCATATAATACAGATACATGGTACCGGCATAGCTCATGCCGTAGGTGTTTTCCTCAAGGTTCAGATCCGTCGGCAGCACATCCCGGCTGCCGTACTCCTTCTCATAGTCCTTCCAGTCCTCTTCGGTAAAGCTTTCAAAAAGAAGATGCTGCGCCTCGGACATGGATTCCGTGTCCTTAAAGACCTCCAGGATGGTTTCCTGAGGATCATCCTGATCCAGGAAGAAGTTTTCAAGGATCGCCCATCTGCTCTGATTGTATCCCGCCTGCACCGTGATGGCGGTACCCTCACAGAACCAGCCCGGGATCGTCTCCGGAAAGGTTTCGTCCGGGCCCTCCGGACGCTTCCCGTCCTTATCCATGCCGATCATCGCGTTTCGGGTATAGTCGTCCATGAAAGCATGCATCATCTCATGCACCATGGTATCCTGCAGCTCTCTCCGCTTTTTCGGATCATTGCGGGTATCGTAGTCCGACTCCTCGGTATTGACCAGCAAACGGTAGGCCATATTGCAGAGGGGGGCTCCCTCTCCGTGGGTCACGTTCCCGTTCCTTTCGAGGTAGGTTGACTGGGTCATGGCTCCGTACAGGTTATCATTGTCATAATCCAGGCAGAGCACGATGTATCTGCTGATCAGTCCCTGATCCGCGGCCTCGCTAAAGCAGGGGATCCGAAGCAGCATCTCCACCGCCTGAGGGCCGGCGATATTCACACAATAGTCCGCAAGCCAGGTCAGGTATTCCGCCCCGCCTCCGCCTTCGAGGGCATGCTCCCATGCCATGGAATCCGCATAATTTTCCGGATTGATCACCTTCGGTACGACGCCGTTGTCGTTATATTGGGGGATATCATTGGTAACGGAGGACGGATCGAAGGCATTCCACTCTCCCCCGTAATAGCCGTCTTCGTCATAGCTGCCGTCTTCGTCATAGCTGCCGTCCTCGTCGTAGTAGCCGTCCTCATATTCCCCGTAATCCTCATATTCATATCCGGACTCTTTTTTCTTTCCGCAGCCGGTAAGGAAAAGGGCGGCAAGGCTTATGACCAGCGCCAGGGCGATGATCCTCCGACAGATCCTGTTTTTTATCATTTTTACCTCCTCTGCCGTACCGCTGCATTTCCGCCCGGTACGGGTCTGTATCACCGTACTATACCGGATATTTATGCCTGATCCGGATATCCGTAAACGCGCACTGGTCTCCCGTCAATGCCGCGTACAGCTCTGTGGTCCCGTCGCTTATGATCGTGACGTTCTTTACGGAGATCCCGAGGGTTTCCATCGTTACCGTGATCCGGTTTTTCTTTCTCTTAAAGGAGACTACGCACTCCAGTCCTTTTTTATTGCATTCGATCCAGTTTTCCCATCCGGCGAAATCCCCGGCCTTTTCCACGGTCAGCTCGTTTACCGCATTGTCGTCATCGCCTCTTTTCTCCCCGTTAGGGCAGATCAGGGCATATTCGCGGTAATCCTCGCTCTTTACGGTTCCGTCGGAGGAATAAAAGATCGTGATGAGCGGACAGTGCCAGACCGTTCTCGCCGAGGGCAGGCTTAAGGTATGGAACAGGATCTGCATTCCGTCCTCGATGGGGATCCCCTCCGTGGCGTCGGTCCGGTATCCGTCCACCTGCACGTTGGGCAGGTCTCCCTCCATGCGGTCGAGGAAGCTGATCTCCTCTGCGATCCTCGGGATAAATCCGTCCTTGATCATCATATCGGACCGGTTAAGCCGTATCCCGCTCATCCGGCAATGCTCCCCGCTTATGGACAGATAGGCAAACCGGGTGCTGTCCGGCAGAGCCGTGATCACCTCAAAGCTGTGCTCCAGACCGTGGATGCGGATCAGCACATGATCCTTGTATTTCACGGCCTCCAGATCATAGATCCGGGTCTCTCCCGAAGGAGCGGTACGGATGTTTTCCTTTTCCGGAAGATCCGTTACCCGCATTTTCCTTGCTTCCGTGCAGACCGTATGCCCGTCCAGCCAGATCTCTCCGTACTCCAGATAATTCAGCTCCCGGATCCCCTTCTCGTCGGTATGCACCCTTCCGTCCAGGGAATCAAAGAGGATCAGGGCCGGGGCACATTCATACAGCGTGAAGTCCTCATCCTGGGTGCATTCCAGATGGATCTCCCAGACATTGGGGGTAAGCTCAATCCCCTCCATGGTGGTGCTTCTGTATTCGTCGAAATGCAGCTCCCGGATGGCGGCAAGCCTCTGCTCCCTTGCCTGCTCCGGATCCGTATAGCTTCCTCCGGTATCGATGATATGCAGCATGAGGGAAACATATTTCGGGTCAAACTGCGTCCCGGAGCCCTTTACCAGCTCCTCCCGCACCCGTTCCGTCGGAAGGGGATCCCGGTACACCTTCGGAGAGGTCATGACCTCGTAGGCATCCGCCACGGCGATGATCCGCGCCATCTCCGGGATTTCCGTTCCCTTAAGACCGGAGGGATAGCCGTCCCCATTATACCATTCATGATGGTAATATGCACCCGTGCTCAGATAAGGATATTCACTGATGCTGGAGAGGATCTGGTTTCCCACCAGCGGATGCTGCCTTACCTCCTCCTGCTCCTCCTCCGTGAGCTTCCCGTCCTTATTGAGGATCTCAAGGGGGATCCCGATCTTTCCCACATCATGAAGCAGACCCGCGTAATAGATCTCCTGGCATTCCTTTTCGCTCTTTCCGTCCAGCTCCGCCAGCTTCCTTGCATTTTCCGCGACCCTTGTGGAATGACCGCGGGTGTATTCATCCTTTGCGTCGATGGCACTCACCAGCGCCTTGGCCGTTTCATCAAAGAGCCTCTGCATGCTCTTCTGCTCCGCCTCATAATACTCCAGCTCCAGCCGGTTCGTCCGGTCCACCTTCGCGTTTGTCTCCACCATGTCGATGATATACAGAAGCAGGACCAGAGCCACCGATGCGATATTGGTAAGAGACAGGCCGTATGAAAAGGTCTGAAGGAGTGAGGCCAGAATGGGGCCGGTGGTAAACAGGAGCAGGGCTCTTGAGATCTTGCGGGGCAGATGCCTGTAATTCTGCAGGATGATGGAAAGCAGGATGCAGAGCACCGCCAGCGGGATCAGGAAGCTGATCACATTGGCAGGGGATCTCTGATAATGATTGGTGTCGTCAAAGGTATAATAAAGCCCGGTGAACTGGGAGATGACCAGGAGAACGATCCCGGCAAGGATCAGAGCCTGTGCGAGCCTGATCCGCCTGGGAGGGGTGTCAAGCTTTCCTTCCTTTGTGTAGAGATCCTTCACGTAAAGGGTAAACATATACTGAAGGATAAGGGTCAGGAAAAACACCATAAAATTGCTGATCCGTACCATCCAGTACCCGAGCCGGCTCACATCGCCCCGGTAAAGATAGGCTTCCCGGTCGAACAGGAGCAGGAACATGGCGCTCACCTGCATGGCAAACAGCAGCTGCTGACGGTACCGCTCCGTGGTTCTGTTCATCATCTCAAAAAACGCGGAGGCGGCGCAGCAGCCGCTCAGGAAAAGCATGAAATCCAGTTGATAGGTATTCAGGATCTCAAGCATCACGCGGCCTTCATGGCATCAAAGATCTGTGCGATGGTCTCCGCATCCGTCCTGCCTGCCTTTTCCTTCAGTCCCAGTACGGTCATGACCGTCGTGGCAATGATCTTATTCTCAAGGATCGGATTGTAATTGCTTGCGGAATACGCAATGGATGCCGCAAGCTTCATTCCCGTATCGGTCATAAGCTCCTCTTCCTTTTCATAGCCCTGTCCCGCGCATACAAGGCGCAGCACATGGTCGTTCCTGATATGCTTATGGTTTTCCGCCTCTACTCCGAAGAGCGCCTTTGCGTTCTCCCGGATGCCGTTTACGACGGACTTCCCGGTCTCCGTATTCCGGTAATAATCCCGGAGGGCATTTTTGTCCTTTGTCACCCGGATGGCGTAGAGAGCGAGATCGACCCCGGTCTTTACCGCGGAGGAGACCATGTTCACTGCCGCGGAGCCAGCTCCCAGGCTGACTGCCATCACAAGCCCCGTCTGAACGGCCACGTCCAGCAGATCCCTTGAGATCTCCACATCCTGGATGTTTCCTGAGATCCGGCTTGCGATCTTTCCGAGATCCTGATGCTCTTTGATCACCTCTCCCGTAAGCTCCTTCTGCTCTTCATTCTGGAATTCCGCGGCCTTTTCGATCTTTTCCTTATCCTTCTGCCTTACGTTTACGCTTTCAGCCTCCTTTTTCCCGTTTTCCAGCTCCTTTTTGTAGCTTACGCGCTTCACAACGTCCGTAAAGCTTGCGGTATATGACCGGGCCGTATTTAAGACGGAGGTGATCCAGGTCATCTTGATGCGCAGGCAGTCCGTAAAGTCCTCCAGGAGCTTCAGACTGTTCTGAAGATCTTCGGCCTTTTCTTCCCCGAACATCCCCTTCAGGACCTCCGCGAAATAGTCCTTTGCCACATCCTCCGTGGCCTTCAGCTGCTCCGCGCTTTCGAGCTCCTCGTCCTCCGCGCTCCAGTATTCGTGCGCGGCGATCTTTTCCGGATCCAGGCTGTCGCCCTTCTTCAGTCTTCCGCTTTCGATCTCTTTCTTTAAGGCTTTGTTTTCAAGCCTCTGCAGCTTCAGCTTCTTTTCCCTCTCATAGCCCTTAAGGATCGCCGGGTAGATTCCCGTCCGGGAATCCCCTTCTCCGGACACCGCCTTTGTGAACCGTTCGATCAGAGACACCTTAAGCGTGTCCAGATACTCTCCGGTGATCTCGTCCAGATCGTAGCCCACCGCCTTTGCCACTGCCTTTGCGGGCTTCAGGTATACACCTGCCTTCTCCTTTGTGTCATTTATCTTTTTCTTTACGCTTCCGATATCGTCTCTCAGGTCTCCGTAGCGGAAGCCCGCCTCATGCCCCTTGATCTGCGCGGCGATCACATCCTCTTTTCCGGCCTCCGCCTTCTGCTCCGGGGCGCTGGAAAGTCCCAGCGCCTTTCCGACCTCCGCGGCTCCCTTTTCCATAAGCCGGGCATTCTCAAGGATCGCGTCGATCTTATCCTTCACATGATCGATCTCCGTGATATGCTCCTCACGGGCCTTTTTCCGGTCCGCCGCGGTCTTGGCGTTAATCTCCCCGGGCCTGAACATATAAGCCGGTCTGCTCTTTGTCACCTCATTTTTGGCATCCTTATCGAAAAGCTCGTTTAAGACCTCCCTTTCCATATCCGCAATGCCCTTCGGCAGAAGATCCGCGGTATAAGAAAGGATGCTCTTTACGGTTTTGGCTCCCTTAATGCCCGGTATGATATCCTTTCTCAGGGTCTCCTTCGTCCTCTGCACGCCGAATCGCAGGAACTGATTGCCGGTATTATGGATATTGCGCCTCAGGATGCTGTAATCCATGGACATATGCCCGTAGCTGCTTAAGGATCCTCCGGCACGGTAAAGCTCCGCGTTGCCCTCCCGGATCTTCAGCTCATATTCCGCACGGTTCACAAACTGCAGCGCACGGTTGAAGAGCTTCCAGTCGATGGCCGTATCCCGCTGGAAAAAGAAATACCATTCTCCCGCGAGGATGCTCTTTACATCCTCCGTGGACTTGAAATTGACGGTATCATCCACCTGGGTGGAGAGCAGGGATTTCATTGCCTCGTAATATTCACCTTCCTTCAGGACAATGCCGTCATTCCCTCCTTTGGAGCTGTCGATATATTCATCGATCAGCCTGAAGCGTCCCGCTTCGTTCACAAAGCCGCGCTCCGCCGAGGCCGACCAGATATTCCGGTAGAGGTTCTTCTTGGAGATATCCAGCAGATCCCTTTGCTGAAGCACCCGGAAGAAGAGATTTTTCTGCCTTCCGGTAAGCTTTGCAAAGCCTGCCATGGCGATCATCGCATCCTCGTTCGTGCCTTCCTTCGTATCCTTCCAGGCCTGATCCCTCAGGATCGCCTCCATCTGATCCTGCTTCAGCTCCTTACCCTGGACGGTCTTTATCTTTTCGTATTCCGCGATGGCCTTTTCATTTCCGGTATGCTCGATAAAATCCTTCGCATTCCTGACGGCATACCTTGCAAGGCTCTCCTTATCAAGCTCATCCATGAGCTTAAAGGCGTTATCCAGCAGGATCCAGTCCACCTGCCCGCCGCGGTCAAAGGATCTTGCTTCAAAATTGGCCTTCGTAAGCGCCCTGTCCCCCAGGCGTGCATCGTCCTTTACATGATAGCTTAAGGAAGTGAGCAGCGCCTTGTAGCAGCCGGAGCCGGTAAGGAAGCGGGCCGTATCCTCCTGATGCTCATCGTTCGATAGCATGAGCTTCAGCTCATCCCGCTTTTCCTCGTTGATATGCTTTCCCTTTTCCACCGAGCTCATATCCAGGACGGTACGGTTCTGCAGGATCACCACAAGCCTCCGCTTATCCTGCTCCGTAAGGTTTGAAAGCCGCCCGGAAACCTTTTCGATGAGGGCACTCTCTTTCTTCAGCTGTTTTTCCTGCAGCGGTATGGCCTTTGCCAGTCCGATGAGGCTGTTCACCTTCTTCCCGTCCGCGTCGGCATAGTATTTCAGCTGCTTTATCACATCCCTGTATTCCAGATCGACCTTCCTCAGCTTCTGCACGTCTGAGGTATTGATGGTTTTCCCCAGGAGCGCGGCCTCCTCCATGAGGGCGTCCGTATCCTCGATCCTGGTGATATCCTTTTCGGTGGCGGCGTTCATCCGGTTCGAGATCCCCTCCGCGAAGGCCATGGCCTTGTCAAACGCCGTGTCGCTGAGCTTTGTCTTCAGGCTGTTTACGGAATTATAGCCGTAGTTTAAGAGCTTATGATAGGCCTGGCCGTAATCGATCCTGAAATCATAGGCCCTGCCCTCCATAAACTTCGCAAGCTCCGAAAGCCGGACCGCGATCTCCCTCTTTCTTAAGGACGGAGCGTTCAGCACCTCATTCGAGCCTCCGTCCAGGCCGAGAGCGCTTTTATCCATGATCATGAGGCCCAGGGCAAAAAGCTCCTTCTGCTCCAGGGTAAGGGCGTTGTATTTATTTTTCTGACCCTTCCAGCCGTACTGTTCGATGACCCTGTCGATCATCTCCCGGCCTGCCACCTCGCCGAAGTTTCTGTTCCTGGCTGCCTCCTTTTCCCCGCTTATGCTCTGCTCCGCGCTTTTGATCAGCTTCATCCTGACGGGATCCTGAAGGAGCCTGTCCACAAGCCCCGTCCACTTATTCGTTTCCGAAACGATGGAGCTGTGTCCGTAGGCCGTCAGTTCAAACAGGAACTCCGCGTTGAAATAGGAGCGGATCCTTTCGATATAGACATTTTTGGAGTACTCATTCAGGCCCGCATAATTTTCCGACTTCTCCATCCGCTCGCCGATCAGATCGTAGAAGCTGGATACGAAGCCGATGTATTTGCAGCTGCGCTCCGCCATGTCCTTAAAGGTCCGTTCCGCCTTGCTGTCCTGATCCTTTATCCCCAGACCCGTGGCAAGGAGAGCCCTTAAATCGCGGCTTAAGCCGATCCTCTCCTGCTCGAGGCTGGGCCTGCTGACCCTCATATTCTCCAGCTTTTTTAATTCCTTATAGTTTTCCCGGAAGGTCTTATACCAGGGGCCCTTGATCACGCTGCGATCCAGGGAGGGCATCTTCTTGCCCTTTACCTTGAAGCTGTCCTCGTTGCGGAAGATATTCACGAGCATCAGATTGAGCTCGTCCTCCTCCACCGGATCCTCTCCTTCATCCGGCTGCGAGAGCACATTCTGGACCCTGGAGAGCCACATGGCATGCGCCTCTACCGTAACGGACCCTTCTGCCTTCAGCTTTTTCAGGATCCAGCCGAGAGCCGGCGTCCTGCCTAAAAGCTCCGTACCCCAGCCGGCCAGGTTTTTCTCCACGATACAGTTTATGACCATCGGGCTCAGATCCGCCCCGCAGAGGGAGGCGATCCTTGCCGTCAGCTGATCCCTTACAAAGTCCCTGGAGGCATGGCTTAAGTCCACATTATTTTTCGTCCCGATATTGACAAGGGATTTCTTTGTATAAATGTCGTTTAAGATCCCCTCGATCCCGGGATTGTCCAGTCCGATGTAGATCTTTTTCCGGTCCTGCGCGTCCTTGTTATCCTGGCGCATCAGGATCTCTTGCCGGATCTCCTCGATATTGTCCGGCGCCTTTTCCTCACCCTTTGCCTTAAGCTGCTCCGCCTCAAACTGCCGGATATACTCGTTCAGATGATCTTCGAAATCCTCATCGTCATACATCTGCTCCGACACAAACTGCCCGAACTGCGCCGCCCGGATCTTCTTCTGCTTCCGGCTCTCCTGGAAGAAGGGAGAAGCGGCTCTGTTTACCCTTTCTTCGATGGCCGAGGCTGCAAGGACCCGGTTTTTCCCGGCAAGCTCCATGGCGGAGACGATCCTGTCCCTCAGCTTTTTCTCATCCTGAAGGAGGTTAAACTGCTTTCCGTCATTCATGAGCCGAAGGACCACATGATTTGTGCAGCTTAAGACCTGAGGCATCCTGCAGGCATCCTTCCCCCTGCTCTTTATGATCTTCCGGAAGGCATCGTTTGCGGCTTCGCTGATGTTTTTCTCAATGCTTCCTCCGCCGCCGAAGGTCTTTGAGATCTCTCCGGTATAAAAGCCCTCAAGGCGCCTTTTCCAGTCCATCACGCTGCCCGCAAGCTTCCCGCCGGCGATGGCTTCGAAGTTCTTATCCAGAAATCTCCTCTGGATCACGCTGCCGGAATGATCCTTCCTCAGCGCTTCTCCGAGGCAGAGAAACCTTGTGTCAAGCTCCGTGGCGATATAGAGCGGAAGCTCCTCCTCGGTCCGGCTCATGATCTCCCGGTAAAACTCCGGGCGCTTTATGATCTCCCTTGCAAGCAGCTCATACCTGCCCTTTTCATAGCTTTTCAGGATGGTAAAATACTTCCTTACCTTTTCGGTCCGAAGCTGCACCTCCCTGCTCTTGGGTACGCCCCTGGCGCATTCGCGGACATCATCCATCTCCTGTCTGAGCGCCGTCTGATCCTCGTATTCCTCCCTCTCCTGCTTCAGGAGCCGCTCAAAGGTGCCCTCATCCGTATTGCTTCCTGCCGCGGCAAGCTTAAGGATCACCTTCAGCCTGACGCCCTCCGGGCAGCTGTCATCCGCTCTCAAAGCCCGGATCTTATCGATGTTTCCCTTGATGTTTTCGCGCATGATCCCGCCCATCTCGCGGATGCGCAGGGCCGAGCTGTTTTCCAGGAAAGCAAGGTTTTCCCCCTTTCCGAAGAGCTCGATCATCAGAGTGCTTTTCAGATAGGAACACTCCTTCTCCGTCAGTACCTCCGTGATCTCCTCGTTCTGCAGGAACTGATCCCCCAGAAGCCTTTCGGAAAGCCCGATCCCTCTATTCCTGGTGGTGGCATTCTTCCGTATAAACTCCCGGTAGGTCATGGTCGTGCCGCCGTCTGTGGGAGAGGATTTGATCCCGTTCAGTACCTGCTTCAGTCTCTCCGTGCTGTAATTCCCCGGATACCTCCTTACGGCATCAAACTCCGTCCATTGGGTAAACGTGAGCTTTCTGTTGCGGATCCCGCTTTTATTGATCACGGTATTGGAGCGGAACATGTTGTGGGAGAAATCCCTTGCCCGCTGGTTCATCTGCACGTTGCTCAGCTTTTCGATGCTCTTTGCGTCGGCGCCTCCGGCCAGATGGACCGCAAAATGATCCTTCTGGATCGTGGGGATCCTCCAGCTCTTCATAAGGGATACGATATTATCCTCCGCAGCCACTTCCCTGGCGCAGAGGTAATTCTTCACATCCAGATATTTCCGGACCTGATCGGCGATCAGGAGCTCCCCTCCGAAGATCAGCATTGCCCCGAGCTTTTCCCGGATCCTCGCCTTCAGCGGAGTGCTTAACAGGGAGGAATACCCTTCGGCATCCACCATCTGGTCCACGATCTGGTCGTTATCCTTCTTCTGCTCGGCGTACATCGCGACTCTTGCTTCAAAGACATCCTGCGGGATGCTTTCGTCCGTAAGGAGGCTGTTTACCTCAGCCCTCCCCCAGAGCGCCTCATCCGCAGGATCTCCCTTGACAGCCTTTGCGAAGGCATCCCTGCGTTCCTTTACGGTTTTCAGGTAACCGGCGTTTTCCTCCCGGTACTCCTCCACGCATTTATTCAGGAAGGAAGCAAAATTCCGCACCTCGGAATAGATCATCTCCCTGGTGCTTTCGTTTTCCGCAAGCCTCCCGTCTATATAGTCCTTCAGCTTCTTTTTCATTCCCGGAAGATAGAAGGTAAGGTCGGTATGCTGATCGCAGACCAGGGAAAGAGTGACCTTGTTTGCGACGAGGAGATGGTTTTTGTTCTCCAGGAATTTCAGCAGGACCTCTTTGTCTCCCTTCAGCTCCTCCTTATTCCCCACGATCCTCTTTAATACTTCCTTGTACTGCTTATCGTTTTCAAGCCAGTCCTTGAGCGCCTTTCCCTTCTCTTCGGCGGAAAAGGCCCCCGTATCGATGATCTCGCCGATATCCTGCTCACTGCTCTTCTTCTGCTCCTTCTCCTCCTCGTCCCCCTCCAGGTCCTTTAAGATCGCGCCGTTTACCTCGATCTTAAGCCCGGTGATCAGGTCCAGGAGCCTGCAGCTGATGCGGTAGCGGTCCGCGGGGTAGGTCCTGATAAAGAACAGGCTTGCATGATCCGCCTTATAGCTTCTTACGGTCATTTCCGCAAAGCTCAGGGCATCCCTGTAATCCATGACCTTTCCCTGTTTATCCTTCCTTGCCCGGACATTATGCTCCTTCAGATTTATGAGCATTCCCACAGCCCTCTCCATCTGCTGGAAGGATTCGGATTTTTTGTTCTTATCCTCCGTCAGGCGCCTGTAAAGCTCGCTCATGGATTCCGTTTCGATCCCCTGGGCCCTCAGATCATCCCTTGCCTGCTCTTTGATCTTTTTATCATAGGTCAGTATGGTGTTTTCCGCGATCTCATTTCTCGAAAGCCTGACGGCCGGGGCCGTGGTCGTAAGAACCGGAGGAGGAGCCACCCGGTTTAAGGCATCCGCCTGCAGATTCGCGTCCGCAGGTATGCCGGTCTGTATCTCCTGCTCTTCGGTTTTGATCTTGTTTTTGAATGTTGTCATAGCTATACCTCTGCCGTACCGCTGCATTGATACACGGTACGGATACTCACGAATAATTGAAAATCAATGATCGTACTCGACCGACTCCTGCCGAAGGCAGGAGGAGTCCCGCGGAACGCGGGATAAGTCATACTATCATCCTGTTTTCATAAACAGAAACAGTACTGCCGCTTTTTCAGGTCATTCCCGGCAGCAGCAGTACTATTTCTTCGGTTATGATAAGGATTACCGGAAATCATTTCGAATCTTTTTTTCAGAAAATGGAATCCACGATCTCTCCGTCCTTTATCGTAAACAGAGCAATGCTCTGATCCGCGGAAAGATACTGATAGGTGATCCCCACATCCGTAAGTCCCTTTCCGTCCAGGGTTTTCCTCCAGTCCTCCGTAGCCTGGATCCAGCTGGGGATGATGCTGTTTTTGTAGTATTCCGGATCGGCATCCTTCTCCGATCTGATATCCGCCTCCCAGGTATGCACATAGATGCGGTCCGGATCGTAGGTGATATCGTGTCCGTCCCCCTCGTCCGTATCCCATTTCTCCGTCAGGTCCCTGTCCATGTCCTCACAGAAGGAAACGAGTTCGTCTGCCGCCTCATCTCCGGCAGGCGTTTCGGTCACGGAGCTTTCCGTGGTCACCTCTCCGTTGACATTTTCGGAGCTGTAATTATACTCCTTGGTTCCCTCGTCCGTGGTGGTGGTGATATTTATGTTCGTCGAAGATGTCTTTTCGCTGGTGCAGGCCGCAAGTCCCAGCACTGCAGTCAGCAGGATCGCCATAAGGATCTTTTTTTTCATTTTCTTTCTCCTTTTGCATATGTTATAATTGCTCTGCAGGTGCGAAATGCCCGGGGCTTCTTTCGAAAGCCCTCCGGATAAAAGCCCTGCGGACTGTCAATCCATCATCTTGATACGATAATAGCATAACTCTGGCAATGATTTCCACAAGAAAAAAAACTGCCATTTTAAGGCCGGGCTCGTATCAAGGAGTGAAAACACAAATGGCAATCCCTTTAGGACCGGCCGGATCTTTTAAGAGAGAACGGCACACGGAGTCCGACATGGTCACTGCACTTTCATTAAGGAGGAAAAAATGTCAGAAAAAATCGATATCAGCAATCTTAAGAAGACGGATCGTACCCTTTCGAAAAGAAATGATGTCAGCGATGGCGAACTCGAGGGCGTATCCGGAGGATATGTGGAGTGGGGCGGCTATGCGCAGGGCTATATCATCCAATGTCCCAACTGCCACAGGGATCAGCCTTCTGATTTTGTGGACTATCAGGAGTTCCCTCAGCAGAATCTGAGCTGCTACAAATGTGTGTGCGGAACGGTGTTCGGCGTGGATCTGAACGGACAGTACTGGTTATAATTCATTTCCTTAATCTGAAGAGAAGCCGCGGTTTCAACGGAAACCGCGGCTTTTTTCAGCTCTGATCAGGGTACGTTCGTATCGATATTTCCTCCCTGCATAAACATCGGGAGCGTATATTGACGAAGCAGGATAATGGTCTCCAGCTTGTCCTTATTATCTCCTTCGGTATCCAGGTTGTACCGGAGCCTTCCGATGCAGTCCTGTCCGGACTTCTGCGGGCAGAGGTCTGTCTGTCCCAGACCGCAGCAGTGAAAGCTCCCGGGATCGGTATTTAAATTATGAGAGTCATTTTTCAGCTCCTGCATTTTTATACCTCTGCATTTTTAACCCGTACCGCAGCATTTATGCGCGGCTCCTTCAAGCTCTCATGTGCCTGACCGGGAAGCGGTGCATACCCCTGTCTGAAACACCGCGGCTCCGCATCCGCTGCAGCGTTCCCTGCAGTTCGGGGTTACCCTTCCCTCAAGGGAGGCAAGGTATTCGGATCTCAGAAATTCCTTTGTGACACCGGTATCGATGAAGTCCCAGGGAAAGACCTCCTCCGGCCCTCTCTCCCGCAGTGTGTAGAAATCCTTATCGATCCCGTGCTGCCGGAAGGCCTCGCACCATCTGTCGTAATGGAAGGACTCCGTCCAGGAATCGTAAAGGCATCCGTTCCGGTAAGCCGTTTCGATCACATCGGAAAGCCTTCTGTCGCCCCTTGCGAAGACTCCTTCCAGCTCGCTCATCTCATTTTCATGATACTGATATTTGAGGCTCTTATGGTTCAGCTCCTTTTCCATCGTCTCGTTCAGAAGATGAGCCTTCCTCAAAAACTCCTCCGGCGGGTTCATGGCTGCCCACTGAAAGGGGGTAAAAGGCTTCGGGATGAAAAACGATGTGGAGGAGGTCACCTGCACCCGGATCCCCTTCCGGTTTTCCTTCGGCACGGTATCGAAATAATTCATCGCCACATCATTGGCCAGATCCGCTAT
>CACZNS010000058.1 GCA_902782575.1 uncultured Lachnospiraceae bacterium | reverse complement strand
TGGAAAAAGCTAAAGTATAAACGTATAATGACGATATATAATTCAGATGCGGGAGTGAGAAAAAAACAAACAAACGCAGATCATATCACAAAAGACGATAAGGAGGTCGAACAAATGAAGAAAAGGAATTTAAAGAGCAATAACAAAGGTTTCACACTGGTTGAGCTGATCGTAGTACTGGTTATCCTGGCTATACTGGCCGCTATCCTGGTACCCGCTCTTCTGGGCTATATCGATAGTGCAAGAAATAAGCAGACTCTGCTGAACGCCCGCAGCGCCATGACAGCAGCTCAGGCTGAGATGTCAGCTATCTACGGAACCAGAAATCCGGATCCTAACAATATAGTTTCTGCAAATCATGCTAAGAACCTGAGCGCTACTGCTGATTTTGCAAACCTTTCTCCTAAGGTAAAGGAATTTGAAGTTGGATGTGAGAGTATGTCTATACCTGATGGCGCAACCAAGTCAGAAATGCACAAAGCATTTACCATCAATTATGTACATTATCAGGACGAGCGTGTAGAAGTATGGTATGTAGACGGTGAATGGCTTGATACAAAGCCTACTGAAGGAATACCTGATGCTCCGTACGATATCGTAACTGAAGGTAAAGTAAAGGGAGAAACTTCAAATTAAAGATACATGCAACTTACAAAGGGGCAGCCAGGCGGCTGCCTCTTTTTTGTTACATAGCTGTCTGCAGGAGATATGGTCAATTAAAGCTGATCGTCTCTGTAAATGTACATGAATCTTCTCCCGACGGCTAACACAAAGCCCATTTTCCCGACTTGTGTTAGCCGTATACTCCGAATATTGGCTTGAATCGCTTCACGCCGGCTAACACAAAGCCCATTTTTCCGCATTGTGTTAGCCGTATGCTCCGAATATTGGCATGAGTCTCCTCCTGTCGGCTAACACAAAGCCTATTTTCCCGACTTGTGTTAGCCGTACACTCTGTATATGGGCTTGAATTCGTAATCGTCAAATAATCGGGTCTTTAAGTTTTTAAATCTCCCCATTAGAATTGATCTTGTTAGAAGTAGATCATTCAAGTGGGGAGGTTTGATACATGGACAAGAATTCATATGCGATCCGAATGGCATCCTGGGCAAAGGTCATCACTGATGCCAACAACAGCGGGATGACTAAAACCCAATGGTGCCAGGAGCATGGTGTTCGACTGAGACAGTTTCATTACTGGCAGAAAAGGATCCGGGATTTTCTTCTTGAGAATCCGGACACTAAGATCGATGAGATCACAGGACATGGCTGTCAGCTGCCGATGCATGTATCCGAGCGATCGTTCTGTGAGATCACGATCCCGCAGGATACTTCAGCGATCCCGTCAAGACAGCCGCATGGAACTGACACTTCACACTCTGCCCTTATGCTGCAGGTTAACGATCTTCAGCTTTATATCGGTGAAGGTTTTTCAGAAGCAGCCCTGTCTTCTGTCATCAGGGTGATCAGAAATGCTTAGGGAGCTTGCCGGTGTAAAGCGCGTCGTGATCGTTACGGGCAGAACTGATCTGCGGCGCGGCATACCGGGATTATCAGCACTCATAAACCTGCATTACGGTTTCAGATCCCCGGAGTATGGGACTCTGTTCCTCTTCTGCGGTAACAGGAGGGACCGCATCAAGGGACTGATCCTGGAGGAAGACGGCTGGCTCATGCTGGTCAAGCATGTATCAAACGGCGTATATCAATGGCCAAGGAACAGCCAGGAGGCTCGTGATATAACTCCGGAACAGTTCCGTCTTCTGATGGATGGATTCACACTGGAGGGGACCATAAAGCCTGTAAAACAAAAGGCGTCTCCGCCCCTTAAATAAGGCCTTCATAGTGATAAATATTTTAAATTTATATGTCACTTGCTATTGACTTTCTCTTACTATAGTGATATAATTATAGATAGTTAAATATATCACTATGGAGGATAAAGAAATGGCATATATCAAGCAGTATCATAAAGATACGGATACGACTTATGTTTATGAAAGTGAGAGTTATTGGGATCCCGAAAAAAAACAAGCCCGTTCACGCAGAAAGGTGATAGGAAAGCTCGATCCGGTGACAGGCGAGATCATCCCGACCGGAAAGAGGGGCAGAAAAAAGAAAGAAGCAACGGTTACTGAAAAGACGGATGGCATTGCTGAAGATCATCAGCTCTCTCTTCTGTATGAGGATGCAAAGCGCACACTGGACCGACAGAACCAGGTCATCCTGTCGCAGAAAGAAGAGATCCGCGACTTAAAGGAAAAACTTGCAAAAGCAGAAAGCCGGAACAGGTCTCTGCAGCAGGCTCTCAAAAAGATCCACTCTGTCATGGATAGCCTGTCCTTATGATGAGAGCTGCCCTGGAAAAATTCAGAGAGAGTATCTCAGATAAAAGCCGTGAAGATCTCATAGAGATCGCTGTGGCACAGTATTCCGGATGGGAATCCTGCATCGGCGAGCTTCGGGAGTTTAAAGAGATGCATACCGGTGTCGTCCGGGATTATAAAAAACTCCGGGAAGAGTATGAAAAAGTCAGGGCAGAAAGAGATGAACTCTTCCACCAGAACATTCATCTGACAGAGATCACCACCAAACAGACAAACAGCCTGTTCGGACGCAGTTCAGAGAAGACAGAAGACCTGCTGTGCAGGAATACCCATGATGAACAGGATATGGAAGATCCGGTAGATGAGGATGCGCCGGAGTGCATCCGGGGACCGGAAACTTCAGCTGATCCGGACAACCTTACAGAGATCGAAGTCCGAAAAATGTTAAAGGAACTTCTGGGAGAAAAGAAAAAGAAGAAAAAAGAGAAAGGGAAACGCGAAACGGATCTGGAAAAACTCCCTGTGCAGGAAACATATCTGTTTGATGTAGAGGCACTCGATAAGCTGTATGGAAATGACTGGCGGATCGCCAGATGGGTAAAGCGGCGCACTGTAGAACACGTACGTTCCGGCAATTATCTTCAGATCACATATATCCCGATGATCGAGACGGCAGCACCGGGAATACAGTCTCCCTTCTGGACAGAGCCGCTCATAGAGAAGAGCCTGGTATCTTCTTCCCTGATGGCCTCCATCTTATATGATAAATATGCGATGTTCCTGCCGCATTACCGGCAGGAACACGATCCGGAAAGGTTTGGATTCCCGATATCGCGACAGACGATATGCAACTGGGAGGAACATATCTGCTCCGAATTTTTAAAACCTGTATATGATCATCTCCGTATCCTTATGAAAGGCTTTTATTATCAGCACTGCGATGAGACTCCCTGGATGGTGATCCGTGATGGACGCAGGCCCGGAGCGAAGGGGTATTTCTGGGTGCATCTTTCCGGTGAGCTGCTGGATGGATACAAGGTGATGTACATAAGCTTTGAACTCACACGCGCAGCCGACCATCTGAAAGAATTCTTTGAAGGGATCGATCATCCTGTGTTCCTCACTGATGATGCTTATGCCGGTTATTACACGGCACAGAAAGAGTATCCGGAACAGCTGACCATATGTGGCTGCCTTACACATGCGCGGCGCAGGTTTGCAAACGCTGTCCGCCTTATGAGATCGCCGAAGGATCTGACGCTTGAGGAAATGAAACAGTTTCCGGAGTACCGGTGCATCCTGATGATCGCAGAGATATATATGAAGGATGAACAGCTGAAGTCTCTTTCTGCAGACGAGCGTCTGAAAGAACGACAAGAGCATGTGA
>CACZNS010000057.1 GCA_902782575.1 uncultured Lachnospiraceae bacterium | reverse complement strand
TGACGGTTCTTAAGCCCTGAGTCCCCGCCCATGACGGTTTTTTTGAGGCAGATTATTGTCAATTTTATTTCCTTGTGGTATGTTAGGCTTGTGTGCCTGTTTGGGGATAGCGGGGTTTAGCTGACAAGGAGATCCATGAAGCGCTTACCTTATATCAGAAAAATATGTATTGCTCTCACGGCCGGTATCATTTTCGTGACCTCTGCCAGCTTTTCCATGGCAGCCACCAGAGAGCAGGTTTTTGCGGAAAAGGTCCTGCTGATCGATGAACACGGAAGAGAGATCGAGCTGGAGCAGACCGGGGCTTTGAAGACCGCGGCGGAAGCCGGTGAGGAAGTGGAGCAGACCGGGGCTTCACAGCCGGAGACGGAAGCCGGTGAGGAAGCGGGGCAGGATAAAGGCCCGGAAGAAGCGGCCCCTGTCATGATCTGTGATGAAGAAAGCGGAGAGCTGGCGGGCGCGGACTTTGAAGGGGACTGGTCGCTGATCCTGATCAACCGCGAGCATCCCATTCCGAAGGATTATGAATTTGAGCTGGCGACGATCCGGGAGGATGTCAAATCCGACGTCCGGGTCGTGCAGGCGATAAACGATCTGCTGCAGGCGGCTCATGCCGACGGGGTTCGTCTTTTCATCTGCTCTCCCTACCGGGATATGGAAAAGCAGGAAATGCTCTTTGAGCGGAAGATGAACTCTTATATAGAAGACGGCTATTCCGAGAAAAAGGCTTACGATCTGGCGGCGGAGACCATCGCGGTTCCCGGTACCAGCGAGCATCAGGTGGGGCTTGCCTTCGATCTGGTGGTGGAGGATCATCAGATGCTGGATAAGGAATACGCACTGACGGACGGCGGGATGTGGCTTAAGGAGCACGGGCCGGAATACGGATTTATCCTGCGCTACCCGGAGGGCAAGGAGTCCATCACCGGGATAGAGTTTGAACCGTGGCATTACCGTTACGTGGGGAAGAAGGCCGCGATGCAGATAGCGGAGCTGGGCCTCTGCCTCGAAGAATATGATGAAATGATAGGATTGACGGATTATTGAGTTCCTACACACTGATCAAGAAAAACGGAAGGGCAAAAAGGGGGCGTCTTGAGACCGTTCACGGAACGATCGAGACTCCCGTTTTTATGAATGTCGGCACGGTGGGTGCCATCAAGGGAGCTGTTTCGGTATCGGATCTGAAGGAGATCGGTACTCAGGTGGAGCTTTCAAACACCTACCATCTGCATGTGCGGACCGGAGACGAGCTGATCAGACAGATGGGCGGGCTTCACCGCTTCATGGGCTGGGACAGGCCGATCCTGACGGACTCCGGCGGCTTTCAGGTCTTTTCCTTAAGCTCTTTGAGAAAGATAAAGGAAGAGGGAGTGACCTTCAAGTCCCATATCGACGGACGGCCCATCTTCATGGGGCCGGAGGAGAGCATCCGGATCCAGTCCAATCTGGGCTCCACCATCGCCATGGCCTTTGACGAATGCCCGGCGGCTCTTTCGGAGCGGGAATACGTGGAGGCCAGCGTCGCCCGCACGGAGCGGTGGCTCCTCAGGTGCGTGGAGGAGCTGAAGCGGCTGAATGAAAAGCCGGATACGGTGAATCCGAAGCAGATGCTCTTCGGGATCAATCAGGGAGCGGTCTTTGAGGATATCCGGATCCGGAACGCCGAAAAGATCCGGGAGCTGGATCTGGACGGATATGCCATCGGCGGGCTGGCCGTGGGAGAGACCCATGAGGAGATGTATCATATCCTGGATGTGACGGTGCCTCATCTGCCGGAGGATAAGCCGGTGTACCTGATGGGAGTCGGAACCCCGGAGAATATCATCGAGGCAGTCCGGCGCGGCGTGGATTTCTTTGATTGTGTTTATCCCTCCCGCAATGCCAGACACGGGCAGGTATTCACCCACACGGGAAAGATGAATCTGAAGAATGCCCGGTTTGCAAGGGATGCGGGCCCCATCGAGGAGGGCTGCGGATGTCCTGCCTGCAAAGCCCACAGCAGAGCGTATATCAGGCATCTGCTGATGGCGGGAGAGATGCTGGGGCTGCGGCTTGCCGTGATCCACAATCTGTATTTTTACAATCATTTAATGGAAGAAATCCGCGTGGCCATCGAAGAGGATCGGTTTGAGGAGTTCCGCCGGGAGTTTCTGGACCGCTACAAAGGCGGCTATGAAACGGATCTGACACTGGCATAACTGTAAAAACAATAAGAAGCGCCGCAAGGAACGGTGCGGAAAGAAGGGGAAAATGGGTATTTTACTGACAGCAGAGGGAGCGGGGACTTCTTCACAGGGAATTATGATGATCGTGGTCTACATGGTGGCGATCTTCGCTTTCATGTATTTTATCATGATCCGCCCGCAGAAAAAGGAGAAGGACCGGATGCAGTCCATGCTCTCAAGCCTTGAGGTGGGAGACAGCGTGCTCACAAACAGCGGCTTTTACGGGATCGTGATCGACATCTCCGATGAGGATACCGTGATCGTGGAGTTCGGGAACAACAAAAACTGCCGGATCCCGATGAAGAAAGAGGCCATCGCCCAGATCGAAAAGCCTCAGGCGGAGAGCACGGAAAAGAAAACGGAAAAGAAGCCGGAGAAAAAGCCGGAAAAGAAATAGGAGCAGGATATGACATTGAACATCGGAGTGATCGCGGGAGACGGCATCGGGCCCGAGGTGGTGCGGGAAGCAAAGAAGGTGCTGGATGCGTCTGCCGCAAAGAACGGATTTGAGATCAATTATACGGAAATCTGGATGGGAGGCTGCTCCATCGATAAATTCGGGGAGCCGCTGACCGACGAGGCCATCGCTTTGGCAAAGGCCAGTGATGCCGTCCTGATGGGCTCCATCGGAGGCAATACGGCCACATCGCCCTGGTACCGGCTGCCGCCGGAGAAGAGGCCGGAGGCGGGTCTGCTTAAGATCCGCAAAGCTCTGAACCTCTTCGCGAATCTCCGGCCCTCTCTCTTATATGACGAGCTGAAGGCTGCCTGCCCCTTAAGGGCGGAAACGGCGGAGAAGGGCTTTGATTTCATCATCATGCGGGAGCTGACCGGAGGCCTGTATTTCGGCGAGCGTTCCACGAAAGAGGTGGACGGGGTCATGACTGCCGTGGATACTCTTACCTATAATGAAAACGAGATCCGCAGGGCTGCCGTCAAGGCCTTTGAGATCGCCCGGAAGCGCAGGAAGAAGGTGACCAGCGTCGATAAGGCAAACGTGCTGGATTCCTCCAGGCTCTGGAGAAAGGTGGTCATGGAGGTGGCAGAGGATTATCCCGGGGTGGAGCTGGAGCACATGCTGGTGGATAACTGCGCGATGCAGATCGTGAAGGATCCCGCCCAGTTTGATGTGGTCCTCACCGAGAACATGTTCGGGGATATCCTGTCCGACGAGGCGGCCGAGATCACCGGCTCCATCGGGATGCTCTCAAGCGCTTCCCTAAACGACACGAAATTCGGCCTATACGAGCCCTCGGGAGGCTCGGCGCCGGATATCGCGGGGAAGAACATCGCAAATCCCATCGCTACCATCCTTTCCGCCGCCATGATGCTCCGCTTCACCTTTGACCTGGATGAGGCCGCGGATCAGATCGAAAACGCGGTGAAGCAGGTCCTGAAGGAGGGCTTCAGAACCGGAGATATCATGTCGGAGGGCTGCAAAAAGGTCAATACCGATGAGATGGGAAGCCTCATCGCGGAGAGACTGTAGAGAGCGGATCCGCGGAAGGCGGAAACAGAAGATAGAAGCTATTGGCTATTGCAATAGGTATCGCAGAAGGAGAAAGCAATGTTAAGTGATAACGTAAAAACCGGAGATGCGCATGCACCTCACAGAAGCCTGTTTAACGCACTGGGCTTTACGAAAGAAGAAATGAAAAAGCCCATGGTCGGCATCGTAAGCTCTTACAACGAGATCGTGCCCGGCCACATGAATATCGACAAGATCGTGGAGGCGGTAAAGCTGGGCGTGGCAGAAGCGGGAGGAATGCCGGTGGTATTTCCGGCCATCGCGGTCTGCGACGGCATTGCCATGGGACATATCGGCATGAAGTATTCCCTGGTGACCAGAGATCTGATCTGCGATTCCACCGAGTGCATGGCCATCGCCCATCAGTTTGACGCGCTGGTCATGGTGCCGAACTGCGATAAGAACGTACCGGGACTGCTGATGGCGGCCGCCAGGGTAAATGTTCCCACGGTCTTTGTATCCGGCGGACCGATGCTTGCCGGCAGGGTTCACGGAAAGAAGACCTCGCTGTCCTCGATGTTTGAGGCGGTGGGGGCGAAGAAGGCCGGTACCATCGATGAAGAGGAGCTGGCCTATTTTGACGAGCATACCTGCCCGACCTGCGGCTCCTGCTCCGGCATGTATACGGCAAATTCCATGAACTGCCTCACGGAGGCCATCGGCATGGGACTGAGGGGCAACGGAACGGTGCCTGCTGTCTACTCCGAGCGTCTGCGCCTTGCGAAGCACGCGGGCAATATGGTCATGGAGATGTACCGCAGGAATATCAGGCCGAGGGACATCATGACAAAGGACGCGTTCATGAACGCCCTGACCGTGGATATGGCACTGGGCTGCTCCACGAATACGATGCTCCATCTGCCGGCCATCGCCCACGAGGCGGGCTTTGAGCTCAATATGGAGGTGGCGAACGAGGTGAGCGCCCGGACGCCGAATCTCTGCCATCTGGCTCCGGCGGGCCGCACCTATATGGAGGATCTGAACGAGGCCGGCGGCGTGTACGCGGTGATGAACGAGCTCTCCAAAAAGGGACTGCTGAACCTTGACTGCATGACGGTCACGGGGCAGACCGTGGGTGAGAATATCAAAAACGCAAAGAATCTGGATCCGGAGACGATCCGTCCGATAGACGATCCCTTTATGAAGGAGGGCGGCATCGCCGTCTTAAAGGGAAATATCGCACCGGATACCGGTATCGTCAAGCGCTCCGCCGTGGCACCCGAAATGATGGTGCATGAGGGCCCTGCCCGGGTCTTTGACTGCGAGGAGGATGCCATCGAGGCCATCTACGGAGGAAAGATCAATCCCGGGGATGTGGTGGTGATCCGCTACGAGGGACCGAAGGGCGGCCCCGGCATGCGGGAGATGCTGAATCCCACCTCCGCCATCGCGGGCATGGGACTGGGAGAGACGGTGGCCCTGCTGACGGACGGAAGATTTTCGGGAGCGTCCAGAGGCGCATCCATCGGGCATATCTCCCCCGAGGCTGCGGTGGGAGGCCCCATTGCCCTGGTGGAAGAGGGAGATATCATAAAGATCAACATTCCGGAGAATTCCCTGAACGTGGATGTCTCCGACGAGGTCCTCGCGGAGAGGAAAAAGAACTGGAAGCCCCGAGAGCCCAGGGTCACCACCGGCTATCTTGCCCGGTATGAAAAGCTCGTTACAAGCGGCAACCGGGGTGCGATCCTGAAGGTGCCGGAAGTCTGATCGAAAAAATAAAGTCACCCGAATTTGAAGGGAAGCTCGGATCGCCTGATCGCAGATGAGAAACCGCCTTCGCGGATTTCCCGCCGCTGCATCGGCGCAGGGAGCTTCGGCATGGAGGAATGAAATGCAGTTGTCTGGAGCGGAAATCGTCATAGAGGTCTTAAAGGAGCAGGGAGTGGATACCGTTTTCGGGTATCCGGGAGGAACGATCCTCAATGTTTATGACGAGCTGTACAAGCATTCGGATGAGATCCGTCATATCCTGACCAGCCATGAGCAGGGAGCTGCCCATGCGGCGGACGGCTATGCGAGGAGCACCGGAAAGACCGGCGTCTGCTTTGCGACCAGCGGCCCCGGCGCAACCAATCTCGTGACGGGGATCGCAACGGCCTATATGGATTCCGTTCCCATCGTGGCGGTCACGGCAAACGTCAATCTGCCCCTGCTGGGAAAGGACACCTTCCAGGAGGTGGACATTGTGGGCATCACGATGCCCATCACAAAGCACGGCTATATCGTAAAGGATGTAACGATCCTGGCGGATACCCTCCGCAAGGCCTTTCGGATCGCAAGGAGCGGCAGGCCGGGCCCGGTCATCGTGGATATCACAAAGGACGTAACAGCCGCAAAATGCGACTTCAGGCCGGCGAAGCCTGCCAGAGGGAAAAAGGCGGATAAGCCGGAAAAAACCTTCACCGAGGCCGATCTGATAAAGGCCGCGGAGCTGATCAATAAGTCGAAAAAGCCCTTTCTGTATGTGGGAGGCGGGGCAGTGATCTCCGGTGCCTCCGGAGAGGTGCGTGAGCTTGTGAAGAAGCTCGACGCCCCGGCCTGCGATACCCTGATGGGCAAGGGTGCGGTGGATCCCACGGATCCCCACTATACCGGGATGATCGGAATGCACGGGACCAAGACCTCCAACAGGGGCGTGGCCGAATGCGATCTGCTGATCGCCCTGGGAGCCAGATTCTCGGACCGTGTGGTGGGCAACGCAAAGCGCTTTGCGGAAAAGGCGAAGATCCTGCATATCGATATCGACGACGCCGAGATCAATAAGAATATCCGCACCGACGCTTCCGTGGTCGGGGATCTGAAGGAGGTGCTGAAGGCCCTGCTTCCGATGGTGGATAAGAAAAACGGGAAGGAATGGATGAAGCATATCGCGGAGCTGAAAAAGGAATTTCCCCTCAGCTATCCGAAGGACCGCCTCACCTGTCCCTATGTGATCGAGCGGCTGGACGCCCTGACGAAATCCGGTGCCATCGTTTCCACGGATGTGGGCCAGCATCAGATGTGGACGGCCCAGTATTACAGATTCCGGGAGCCGAGGCAGTTCCTGACCTCCGGCGGGCTCGGCACCATGGGCTACGGCCTCGGTGCCTGCATCGGAGCCAAGGTGGCCAATCCGGACAGGGTCTGCGTAAACATCGCGGGAGACGGGTGCTTCCGCATGAATATGAACGAGCTGGCCACGGCCGCCAGGAATCATATCCCGATCATAGAGATCGTGATCGACAATCATGTCCTGGGGATGGTCCGGCAATGGCAGACGCTGTTTTACGGAAAGCGCTACTCCGAGACGATCCTGGAGGATGAAACAGACTATTGCAAGGTAGCGGAGGGGCTCGGCTGCAAGGCGATCCGGGTCACTAAAAAGGACGAAGTGGATAAGGCTGTCAAAGACGCGCTGAAATCAAAGAAACCGGTCCTGATCGATGTCATGATCGAAGAGGACGATAAAGTATTCCCGATGGTTTCGCCGGGTGGGGCGATTGAGGAGGCCTTTGATGAAAAAGATCTCGAAGAAAAAGCGAAGAAATAAGGCGGAAGCGCCTCCGATCCCCGAGTGGAAGGGCGCGTACGAAAAGGAAGAGGAGCTCACGGCTCCGGAGGAGAAGAAAGCCTCCGAGGAGTCCGAAGCCTCCGCAGAGCCTGAAAAGACCGAGAAGCCCGAAAAGACGGAAAAGCCCCAAAAGACCGGGGGCTCCGAAGGATCCGGACGGACTCGTAAGCGCAGAAGGCATCACAGATCCGAAAGGTCTCAAAAGCCCGAAGAAAACGTGATCCCGGAGTGGAAGGGCGCGTATGAGAAGGAAGCGGGAGCCTTCACGGAAGGAGCGGCGGATAACGAAGCCTTCACGGAAGGAGCGGAAGCCGTAACCGCGGAAGCGGAAGCTTTTACGGAAGGAACGGCTGAAACCGAAGCCTTCACGGAAGGAGCGGAAGCCGTAACCGCGGAAGCGGAAGCTTTTACGGAAGGAGCGGAAGCCGTAGCTTTCACGGAAGGAGCGGCGGAAGCCGGAGCCTTGACAGACGGGGCGCCGGAGTTCCGGGAGACAGACTCCGGGGAGGAGAGCTTTGCAGAAGCGGAGCCCGGAGAGACAGATTTCGAAGCAGTGACTTCCGAAGAGACGGAGCCGGAAGAGGCGGAAGCGGAGCCCGATGAGGAAAAGCCGGAGGGAGAAAGCTCCGAAGCGGAAGGATCCGAAGAAGCAGAGACCGAAGAAGCAGAGACCGAGGAGACGGAGTCCGGCGAAGCGGAGCCCGAAGAAGAAAAGCCGGAGGAAGAAAGCTCCGAAGGCCCGAAGGATGCGGAGGAAGACGGCGCAAAGCCGGAGGAGACGGAAACCGGAGAAGCCCCGGGAGAGGCGTCAGGGCAGGGGACAGTGAAGAAACACGGGAAAGCCTTCATCGTCACATGGGCTGCCGTGATCACGGCAGCGGTACTCTTTCTGGCTTCCTATATCGCGATGGCGCTTTTCTATGCGACTCATTTTTCCTGCAACCTCTATGCCAACAATCTCTATCTGACGGGCATGGGGATCGAGGAGGCCAATAATTACCTCCGCCTGCATGCGAAAGAGGACTATTCCCTCGTGATCACCGAAAGCGGAAATCAGGTGGCGAAGCTCACGGCGAAGGATATTGATTCGCAATATGATTACACCAACGGACTGAAGCGGCTGAAATCCGAGGAATCGCCGCTGATGTGGATCCCTTACATGACCTATGAGAGACGGTATTCCGTGGAGCCGGAGCTGAAGTTTGACCAGAACCGGGCTGTGGATTCCATTATGGCCCTGAAGCCTGTGGAGCAGATCCCCGAGGAGCATGAGAGCGTGGTCCGGATCAGCCGGTCAAGCGATGGAGGCTATGAGCTGATCAGCTCCGGGGAGGATCAGCCGGACAGGGAGAAGCTTGTGAACCTGATCCTCAGCACCATGCGGGACGGGGATAAGACGCTGGAGCTGACCGACGCCGATTATTCCGTCAAAATGGCTTATTCCGATGAACAGCGGGAGACCGTGGAGCTCTTCGAAAAGATCGACGATTGTCAGAATGTGAATATCGTATTCCGGGATCACGGACAGGAGCTTGTGCTGGACCGGGATACCATAGCGGGCTTCCTGACAAAGGATCCCTCCGGGGACTTTGTGCTGGACGACGACGGGAGGCCGGTATTAAATGATGAAAAGATCGGAGAATTCCTGGAAAAGGTGGACGAGGCCTTTACCACCAGGGATACGAAGATCATCTGGAAGAAGTTTAACGGAGGCACCGTTTCCATCAATTCCGGCCCCTACGGAAAGGTCGTGGACAAGGAGGCGATGACGGAGCATCTGAAGGAAATGATCCGGAACGGACAGGACTATGAGGGCCCGCCGGATTACGTGAAGGACGAGGATGCGGATCCGAACGCTCCGGATGAGGTGGGAGATTCCTGGATCGAGGTGGATCTGACCAGGCAGAAGCTTTACTTTGTCAGGGACGGAAAGCTCTTTATGACAAGCGATGTGGTAAGCGGCTGCTCCAACCGGCATAATGACACCCCCGAGGTGATGGAATATATTTACTTTATGCAGAAGGACCGGGTGCTGATAGGGCCCGATTACCGGACGCCGGTGAAATACTGGATGGCATTTCACAATCACGTGGGACTGCATGATGCCAACTGGCGGAGCAGCTTCGGAGGGGAGATCTACAAGACCAACGGATCCCACGGCTGCGTGAACCTGCCGGTGGATTTCGCGGGAAAGCTTTATGAAAATGTTTATGTGGGACTTCCGGTCATCACATATTATTAAGCAGTACAGGAGAGAGCAGGAGCTGCAAAAAGTACCCGAAACGGGGACTACGCCGCTCCGTGAAAATGAGACGGATATTACGGAATGATTTGTCACGATGGAGGAGGATAGTGTGAAAAGCAGTGCTGATACGCTGTTTTTTACCACCGCGGTTTGTGCCGAGCCCAAATCGCCTGATCGCAGACAGGAAACCGCTTTACCGGATTCCCGACGCGGTCCCCGCACAAAGTGCTCGGAATGGAGGATTATCATGAAAAGAGTTTACAATTTTTCGGCAGGCCCGGCTGTGCTTCCCGAGGAGGTCTTGAGGCAGGCGGCGGAGGAGATGCTTGATTATCAGGGCTCCGGTCAGTCCGTAATGGAGATGAGCCACCGCTCCAAGGTCTACGATGCCATCATCAAGGAAGCGGAGGCGGATTTCCGGGAGCTGCTTGGGATCCCCGAGAATTATAAGGTCCTGTTCCTGCAGGGCGGCGCTTCCACACAGTTTGCGATGATCCCGATGAACCTGATGAAAAACAGGGTGGCGGATTATATCGTTACCGGACAGTGGGCGAAGAAAGCCTGGCAGGAGGCTCAGAAATACGGAAAGGCGAATAAGATCGCATCCAGCGAGGACAGAACCTTTGCCTATATCCCGGATGTGTCGGATCTGCCCGTATCCCCGGATGCGGACTATGTCTACATCTGCCAGAACAATACCATCTACGGCACAAAGTACCGGGAGCTCCCGGATACAAAGGGAAAGCTTCTGGTTTCGGATGTTTCCTCCATGTTCCTGTCCGAGCCGATGGATGTGACGAAATACGGCCTTGTCTACGGCGGCGTGCAGAAAAACGTGGGACCCGCGGGTGTGACCATCGTGATCATCAGAGAGGATCTGATCACCGACTCACCCCTTGAGGGCACCCCCACCATGCTGACCTACAAGACCCACGCGGATGCGGATTCGCTCTACAATACGCCTCCCTGCTACAATATCTATATCTGCGGTCTGGTCTTCAAATGGCTGAAAAAGATGGGCGGCCTTTCCGAGATGAAGAGGAGAAACGAGGAAAAGGCAAAGATCCTCTATGATTATCTGGACGGATCAAAGCTCTTTAAGGGAACGGTGGACAAAGAATACCGCTCGCTGATGAATGTGCCCTTCGTGACGGGAAACGACGACCTGAACGCGAAATTCATCAAAGAGGCGACAGAGGCGGGCTTCGTAAACCTGAAGGGACACCGCACCGTCGGAGGCATGAGGGCGTCGATCTACAACGCCATGCCGAAGGAGGGCGTGGAGAAGCTCGTAGCGTTCATGAAGGAATTTGAGGAGAAAAACAGCTGAGTTCAGAAAGGAATGAATGACCTATGTTCAAGTATCACTGCTTAAATAATATCGCACAGATCGGACTCGATAACTTTGATTCGGATTTCATCCCCTGCAACGATTTCACCCAGGCGGACTGCGTGCTGGTGCGGTCGGCTTCCATGCTGGATACCGTTATGCCGGATGGGCTGCTTGCCATCGCCAGGGCCGGCGCGGGGGTGAACAATATCCCGCTGGAAAAATGCGCCCAGAAGGGGATCGTGGTCTTTAATACCCCCGGAGCGAACGCCAACGGAGTGAAGGAGCTTGCCATCGCCGCCATGCTGCTGGCAAGCCGCGACGTGGTGGGAGGCATCAACTGGGTAAACACCCAGAAGGGTGTGGAGGATGTGGCCAAGCTTACGGAGAAGCAGAAAAAGGCTTACGCCGGCACGGAGATCCAGGGCAAGAAGCTGGGAGTCATCGGACTGGGGGCCATCGGGATCCAGGTGGCGAATACGGCAGTGAACCTGGGAATGGAGGTGTACGGCTACGATCCTTACATTTCCATCGACGCGGCCTGGAAGCTTTCCAGATCCGTAAAGCATGTGAAGAATGTGGAGGAGATCTACGCAAACTGCGATTTCATCACGGTGCATGTGCCGCTTCTGGAATCCACGAAGAAGATGATCGACGCCTCCGCCATCAAGCTGATGAAAAACAGCGCCGTTATCATCAATCTGGCCAGGGATCTGCTGGTGGACGAGTCTGCCGTGGTGGAGGCTCTCAGGGTCGGAAAGCTGAAAAAATATGTCTGTGATTTCCCGAATCCCACCACCATCGGCCAGGAGGGCTGCATCATCATCCCTCATCTCGGGGCATCCACGGAGGAGTCCGAGGACAACTGCGCGGTCATGGCGGTGCAGGAGCTGATGGATTACATGAAAAACGGAAATATCCGGAATTCCGTGAACTTCCCCGGCATCAATATGGGGATCTGCGAGAAGGCCAGCAGGGTGTTGGTGTTCCATAAGAACGTGGCCAATATGATCACGAAGTTTTCGGCCGTCTTCGGCGAGGCCGGCATCAATATCTCGGAGATGAACAACAAATCCCGGGGAGACAACGCCATCTCGGTCTTTGATACGGACTCCGCGGTCTCCGGGGAGATCCTTAAGAGGATCGGAGAGATCGACGGTGTCTTTCGGGTAAGGATCGTGAAATAAGGACGACAGGATAATGCGAAAGAGGCTGCTTCTTTGGTGACAGCCTCTTTTTATGAAGTTTTTTCGGGCGGAGGGATCTGCCCGGAGCGGAGGATGGACATGGCCGATGTAAGACCCTTTCGGGGAGTGAGGCCCCGGGCGGAGAAGGCGTCACGGATCGCGGCGCTTCCCTATGACGTGATGAATACGGAGGAGGCAAGGGAGGAGGTAAGGCGGGAGCCCCTTTCCTTCCTGAGGATCGACAGGGCGGAGGTGAATTTCCCGGAGGGAGAGGATCCCTACTCCGATCCGGTATATGAAAAGGCGGCTTCGATCTTTCGGGAGATGCAGGAGGATGGCAGCTTCCTTATGGAGGAGAAGCCCTGCTATTATCTGTATGAGCTGACGATGAACGGCAGATCCCAGACCGGCATCGCGGCTGTCTGTGCGGCGGATGATTATGTAAACCATACCATCAAAAAGCATGAGAATACCAGGGCGGAGAAGGAGGCGGACAGGATCCGCCACGTGGGAGCTCTGGGAGCCCAGACGGGCCCCATCTTTCTGGCTTACCGCGCGGATCGGACCATCGGGGAGATCACGGACCGGATCAAAAAAGAGGAGGCTCCGGTTTATGATTTCGAAAGTCCCGACGGGATCCGCCACAGGGTCTGGATCGTATCCGGTACGGATGAGATCGAAAGGCTCCGGTCGGCCTTTGCGGCAATCGAAAGCATCTATATCGCGGACGGCCATCACCGCTGCGCCTCCGCCGTCAAGGTCTGCCTGAAAAAGCGGGAGGAGGCCGGAGAAGGATACGATAAAGAGGCGGAATACAACTATTTCCTTTCCGTCCTGTTTCCGGATGAGGAGCTTATGATCATGGATTACAACCGGGTCGTAAAGGATCTGTGCGGCCTGTCCGAGGACCGCTTCTTCGACCGGCTCAGGAAGAAATTCCTTGTGGAGGAGGCGGGAAGCGAACTCTGCAGACCCTCGGAAAAGGGCACCTTCGGTATGTATATCAGCGGCGCCTGGTACCGGCTCATCGCAAAGGAGAGTGCGAGAAGCAGCGATCCGGTCACGGGACTGGATGTTTCGATCCTTCAGAACGAGATCCTTTCCCCGATCCTCGGGATCGAGGATCCGAAGACGGACCCGCGGATCGACTTTGTGGGAGGGATCCGGGGGCTGAAGGAGATTGAAAAAAGAGTGGATTCCGGAGAGATGACGGTTGCCTTTGCCATGTATCCCACATCCATCCGGGAGCTCTTTGCGGTGGCGGATGCGGGAGAGCTGATGCCGCCCAAATCCACCTGGTTTGAACCAAAGCTCAGATCCGGGCTTTTGATCCATAAATTTGAATAAAGGAGAGTGAAGAAAATGGCGATGTCAAAGAAGCTTTACAACCTGATGGACTGGGCGGAGATCGAGGCCGTGACCTACTCCGAAGAGGATCATCCGAAGGCGGTGCTGGGCGCACACCCGGTGCGGGGCGGGCAGACGCTGGTGACGGCGTATCTGCCGGAGGCCAAAAAGGTGGAGCTGAAGCTTAAGGGCGAGAAAAACGCGATCCCGATGGAGCTGGCGGATGAAGAGGGGTATTTTGCGATCCTTGCGAAAAACCGGGAGCCCTTTGAATATACCTTTCTCGTAACGGGAGAGGAGGGAGAGAAGAAGGAGATCCACGATCCCTACGCCTTCCCGGGAGTCATCACCAAGCGGGATGTGCAGAAATTCAATGCGGGCGTTCATTACAGGGCCTATGAGATCCTCGGGGCTCATCCCATGAAGCTCGGCGGTGTGAGCGGCGTCCACTTTGCTGTCTGGGCACCCAACGCGATGCGGGTTTCCGTGGTGGGGGATTTCAACGGATGGGACGGAAGGCTTCACCAGATGGAGCGGCTCTGGGAGTCCGGGATCTTTGAGCTCTTTGTGCCGGAGGCACAGGCCGGGCAGCGGTATAAATTCGAGATCAAGCTTCGCAGCGGGATCTGTCTGGTAAAGGCCGATCCCTATGCCGCCGAGGTGGAGGCGGAGGGGGACGGCGCCTCCGTGGTGGCCGATCTGACGGATTTCGCCTTTACGGACGATGAATGGATCGAGCACAGGGATAAGGTGCAGGGCAGGAAGCTTCCCGTGGCGGTCCTGGAGGCCGACCTTTCGGAAAAGCTTTCGGAGAAGGACGGAAAGAAGAGCTTTGATCCGAAAAAGGCAGCCGCGGAGATCGTTTCGGAAGCCGAAAGATACGGATTTACCCATGTATCCGTCTCAAACGTGTTTGACGCGGCGGAGTCCTTTTATTCTCCCGCCTCCGTATACGGCGGTGCCCGGGGACTGATGGTCTTTATCAACGAGCTGCATAAAAAGAAGCTGGGGGTGATCCTGGAATACAACGCGGCCAGGTTCCCGAACACCTCCTCCGGTCTGGCACAGTATGACGGAAGCTGCCTCTATGAGGATGCGGATCCGAAGAGGAGCTCGTATCCGGAGGGAGATAACCGCTATTTCAATCTCGGACGCAGCGAAGTGAGGAATTTCCTGATCGCAAACGCCCTGTATCTGGTGTCGGTCTTTCACGCGGACGGCCTTAAGGTCACGAACATGGCCCGGATCCTTTATCTGGACTACGGCAAGCAGAGCGGGGAGTGGACCCCGAATATGTACGGCGGCAACGAAAACCTGGATGCCATGGATTTCTTCCGGGATCTGAACACGGTCCTGCGGAAAATGTCCAGCGATGTGCTGACCGTAGCGGACGACGAATCCGCCTTCCCGAATGTTACCGCGGATCAGCAGGAGGAAGGCATGGGCTTTACCTTTAAGCTGAATGCAGGCTGGAACCGGGATGTGCTGGGCTACCTGCGCTATGACCCCTTAAGCCGCTCCAATCATTACAACGAGCTCTGCTTCCCGATGCTCTATCAGTATAATGAAAGCTTCATCCTGCCCCTTTCCTCCGGGACCTCGGGCACGGGGCTTAAGGGCATCTTTGAGCAGATGGCCGGGGACTATGACGAAAAGTTCTCTGGCCTCCGGTCCCTGCTTTCGTATTTCTTCTTCCATCCGGGCAAAAAGCTCCTGTTTCCGGGAGAGGCCATCGGGGAGAAGGTGGACGAAAGGCTGCTGCTCTGTGAAAAGGATCTGCTGAAGCTCTACAGATCCGAAGCGGCGCTCTTCGAGCTGGACGATGAGGGAGAGGGCTTTGAGTGGATCAACAACATCTCGGCAAACGAAAACATCATCGTCTTTGCCAGAAAGTCCTCCAAAAAGAATGACATTCTGGTCTGCCTTGCCAATTTCCAGAGCGTGCCCCGCAAGGAATACAAGATCGGCGTGCCCGCCGCGGGGAAATATACGGAGATCTTTAATTCCGATGAGGAAAAATACGGCGGCTTCGGCTTTACAAACCCGAAGGCCCTCCTTTCCGTCAAGGATGAATGCGACGGAAGAGAGGATTCGATCCGCGTGAAGGTGGCTCCCATGGGCGTTTCACTGTTCCGGTTCTCACCGGCGAAATAAGAGCTTATGATGAATATTGATGCATCGGTCACAGTTTCGGGCGCGGAAGCGCTGCAGAATATCACGGACGGCATCGCCTCCGTTTCCGTAAACGACATCCAGTCCATCACCCAGGAGATCCAGAAGCCGGGATTTTTCAAGACATACTTTTCGACGGTCCCGGAGAAGATGATGAACCTGGGGCTGAGGATCCTGCTTCTGGTGGTGGTGTTCTTTGTCTGCCACAAGCTGATCCGGCTCCTGCGGGGCCTGCTTGCGGTGGCGCTGAAGCGGACCGGGATGAACGAAAATGCCATCCGTTTCCTGGATACGATCCTGAAGTGGACTCTCTACGGAACCCTGATCATGGTGATCCTGGTGAGCTTCGGCCTGGACGCGGCCACGGTGGTGGCGGTCCTGGGCTCTCTCGGCGTTACCATCGGTCTTGCTCTGCAGGGCAGCCTCTCAAACCTCGCGGGAGGAGTCCTGCTTCTGATCCTGAAGCCCTTTGTGGCGGGGGATTACATCAAGGAGCACGCGGCCAATATCACCGGTACGGTCCAGGAGGTCAGCATCTTCTACACCACGATCCTGACCGACAACAATTACTACGCCATGATCCCCAACGGGTCCCTCGCCAATTCCATGATCACGAACTATTCCCGGGCGGGAGAGAGGAGGCTTCTGATCGAGTTCGGCATCTCCTATACCTCCGATATCAAAAAGGCGAAGCGGATCGTGGAGGAGGTGGTCAACGCGGAGGAGCTCTCCGTGCCGGAGGGGATGACTCCCACGGAGGTATACGTGAAGGAGCTGGCGGACAGTGCCGTGATCCTCGGGGTGCGGGGCACCATCAAGAGCGATTCCAACCTGGATTTCAACAGGGCCATCTGGCGGATCAACGAGCAGGTGAAGCTGCGGTTTGACGCGGAAGGGATCGAGATCCCGTTCCCGCAGATGGATGTGCATACAAAAGCTTGACTTTTTCTGAAACACATGTATAATAAAATCCGGTCATGCGGTCAGTCATGACCGGTACGCCGATATGGCTCAGTTGGTAGAGCAACGCATTCGTAATGCGTGGGTCGATGGTTCGAGTCCGTCTATCGGCATCTTCCCGTAAAGCTGGGATTTCAGCTTTACGGGTTTTATTCTTTTACTGTATATATGATGTCGGGATCAAAAGGTATTGACCCTGACAATCCCGCGTTCCGCGGGACTCCCCCTGCCTTCGGCAGGAGTCGGTCGAGTACGATTCTTGATTTTCTGATGAAAATCAAGAATCTA
>CACZNS010000056.1 GCA_902782575.1 uncultured Lachnospiraceae bacterium | reverse complement strand
ATTGTATCTTGTAAGGAAATAACTGGGATGACACCCAAAGAATACCGAGAGAAATATCATAACAAACAGTAAGTACTATTCAGTGAGAGCTCTACGTTAGTGGGGTTCCCTTTCTGGAGACGGCGTCAGAACCTCCTTTCTTACTGGTTTTCCGGACTGACAAAATGTTCAAGTCCCATCTTCCGCACGGAAAGTTTTAATGGAAAGCCTTGAGTTTACTGAGCTCAAGGCTTTTTCATTTTAAAACCTGCGAGTTACTCTGAAAATCCCCCGTTTGAACGGATGGAGTAACATGTGTTCTTAAACTGAAATCCTTCTGCCGGGTAAAAAGAAAACAGGGTTTTTCTTGCACTTCTCAATCAAATATGTGAAAATAAATCCGTATGACAAAAGGGCAGCTTATGAAAAGAGACAGACTTCACGGCAGACTGTCGGATTTTCATGGGTATCGGCAGGGCCGGCAGATTGATCCGGCGCTGTCGTGGGAACATAAAAACAAGAAGGAGCGAGGAAAATATGCGCCGGAAAAAGGGATATGAGTATTTACTGTTGCTGACATATATCATAATGGCCGGAGTCTGTGTGTATCTGAATGTCTTTTCCAAGGGGCAGGCAGAGGGGCTGTCGAACCTGATCGTAAATATCATCATGTTCGTGATCGTGGGAGGGATCCTGCTGACCTGCTACAGGGGAAGCCTGCGGCCGATCTCGAAGATCGTAAAGGATCTTGAGCGGGTAACGGAAAAGATCGAGGATGATGCGAAGCATACCCACCGTTTTCTCTGGGAAAAGTACCGGGAGGATAAGGAGGAGCTCTTCCAGGATGAGATCCTGAAGCAGCAGTTTCAGGATTATCAATACGAGCTGGACAGGATCGTCCATACGGATAAGACCTATTATAAGTGCGATATAGAGGATTATATCAGCTATGATCTGATTGATTCCGTGATGCACAGGAACCGCATGAACCAGGTGGCCGGCGTTATGACAGGCCTCGGTATCCTGGGCACGTTCATCGGCCTTTCCCTTGGTCTGCAGAGCTTCAACACGGGGACGACGGCGGAGATCACAAACAGCATCGAGCCGCTGATGAACGGTATCAAGGTGGCATTCCATACATCGATCTACGGCATGGTCTTCTCTCTGGTTTTCAACTATGTCTACCGGAGAAAGCTGGATGAGGCGGAAAACGCATTGCGGGAGTTTGTCAGTGCGTATAAGAAATATGTGCTGCCGGACACGGCCACGGACGGCGTGAACCGCCTGATGGAGCTGCAGCAGCAGCAGACGGAGGCGATCAAGAGTCTCTCCTATACGGTGGCGCATCAGCTTTCCGAGGGCTTAAAGGAGCTTCTGGAGCCGCAGTTTGACCGCTTCGACCGGACGATCGTGGGCTTTGCCAATATGGCGACGAAGAACCAGATGGATCAGCTGACCATGGTGGTCAACGCTTTCATCAATGAAATGGACCGGTCCTTAGCCGGTGCCTTCACCAGGATGTCGGAGACGATAGACAAGACTCTGGTGCAGCAGAACAGCAACACAAAGCAGATCGAGGAGATCTATGCGAAGAACCTGAGTACCGCAGAGAATGTCAATGCCATCGCGACACAGACAGGCGCGGTCGCCAATGCCCTGATGAGCTATGCGGAGCAGGTGCAGTCGCTTGAGAAGCAGACCGCGGACACCGTGGAGGTGCTCCGCCAGCAGACCGAACGAAACCGGGAGATCCTGACGGGCGCCGGACAGTATATGACTGAGCTGGAGGCTTACCGGAAGTCTCTGGACATTACGGTGGCCGGATTTGATGACAGGCTCAGGGAGCAGGAGGCGCGTCTGCGCGACCTGCAGAAGCTGACAGCGGATATGCCCAGAGAGGTGGAGGAGACCTTTAAGATCATCAATGAGAATCTGCAGATCGTGGAAACGCATTTCAAGGAGACCATCGAGCAGATCAACAGAACCGTGAGGCAGGTGCCGGATCTTGTGGATTATTCCTACCGCGGCATCGAGCAGGGCTTTGACAAGGCCTCGAAATCACTGGAAGAGCTGACAAATACCATCAGGAAGCTTGAGAGCTCCTATTATCGTCAATAAAGGAAGATCGATATGAGACGAGGCAGACATTCAGACGAAGAAACCACATACTGGCTGTCCTATTCCGACATGATGGCGGGACTGCTGCTGACCTTTGTGCTGATCATCGCATTTACGATGCTGCATGCGCAGATGCAGTACGACGCGAAGGAGACAGAGCTTCTGGGTAAGGAGCAGGAGCTTGTGATCCAGGCGGATGAGCTGGACGAGGAGCGGGAGATCGTCGCAAGGCAGAAGGATACGCTGGATGAGCAGGCGAAGATGCTCAATGCCCAGGAAGAGGCGCTGGCTGAGCAGGGTGAGAAGATCGCGATCCAGGAAGAGACCCTGAAGGAGCAGCATGAGCTGTTAAACAAACTCGAAGCCCTCATGAGCGAGCAGCAGCAGAAGCTCGATAATATCATCGGAGTCAGAACGGAGCTTATCGAAGCCCTGCGGGATGAGTTTGACGATTCCGACCTGCATGTTTCGGTGGATCCGAAAACAGGCGCTATCACATTCGATGCCAGCATCCTGTTTGATTACAATAAGGATACCTTAAAGGAATCCGGAAAGAAGTTTCTGGCGGAGTTCCTTCCGCGGTATGTGGAGGTGCTTTTAAGCCCGAAATACAGGGACTACATATCCGAGATCATGATCGAAGGCCATACGGATACGGACGGCAATTATCTTTCCAATCTTCAATTATCTCAAAAACGGGCGTTGTCTGTTGCGGAATACTGTCTCGGCGACAACAGCAATGTACTGTCGCAGCGTCAGCTGGAGGATCTCCGGTCTGTCGTATCCGCTACAGGGCGTTCCTACAGCAATCCGATCTACGATAAAAACGGCGAGGTGGATATGGAAGCCTCTCGCCGCGTGGAATTTCTCTTCCGTCTGAAGGACGAGGAGATGATCCGTGAAATGATCGAGATCTTAAGTACGGAACAGTAAAATAACTAAAATCTGATAATAATGTCTGATTATCAATAATCCTTTTTCCAGACGATCAGTATAATGAATAAAGCGCCGGATAACAGCAGCGGTGAGCGGAAAACGCTTTCGCTGCTGTTTATTCGGACTATGCAGGAGCAGAAAACCGGTACTGATCATTCGGAAAGGACATTCCCATGCTTAATCTGAAACAGAATATAGCTATTTCCTCAGCGATGCTTCTTGTTCTTCTTACAGGCTGCGCGGAGACGGAGGAAGCGGTGCTGATGGATCCGAGCGTCAACGTGACTGTCACCGGGGCCTATGCCGGAAGCCGGTTTACCTACGAATACGGTACCGATCTGGACGATGCCTATATGGAGCTGAAATCGGAGCTGGACAATCTGGCGGGGGACCTTCCGGAGGAATGTGATCCTCCGAGGATCATGGAGATCAACATCAATTCGGATGCGACCATTGCCGTTGCCGCAAAGTCCACGGACGGAGCCGATATCCTGGATTATATCAACGATACCGTGGTGCCGAAGCTTGAGGGGATCTGATCAGCGACAGGCTGCAGTTTAATTCTCAAAGCTATTTCAGTGAGTGCTTCCGGAAGGCCGAGGGGATCACCCCGGCTGCCTTCCGGGAAAAGAAGCGCGTTTGACCCCAATATCATTTTTATTTCTTTCTCCATAAATTCGTCAGCGGCGATCCGTGTTTTGTGAAGTTAGCGCATCCTAACCGTATATTGGCAATGGAAAAAAAAGCGGATCCGTTGTATTCTATAGATAAGTGTGCGCGGAGGGAAGGGCGGAATTTCGAAACAGTGGAACGCCGCAGGGAAAACCGGAAGGAGGAAGAGATATGGCGATCGATCCGAATAAAATGCCGAAGCTGGGCTTCGGACTGATGAGGCTGCCGGAAAAGGGCGGCTCGATCGAAATGGACAAGGTGTGCCGGATGGTGGATGCTTATATGGATGCCGGCATGAATTACTTTGATACGGCATACGTTTATCACAGCGGGAAATCCGAGCCTGTGGTAAAGGAAGCGCTGGTAAAGCGATATCCGAGGGAAGCGTTTCAGGTGGCGACCAAGCTGCCCGTCTGGGAGATGAGGAGCGCGGAGGATAAAGACAGGATCTTTCAGGAGCAGCTTGACAGAGCCGGAGTGGATTATTTTGATTATTATCTGCTCCACTCCATCGAGGACGGAACATACGAGACCTATGAAAAATATGACTGCTTCCGCTGGGGAATGAAGAAAAAGGAGGAAGGAAGGATCCGGCATTTCGGCTTTTCCTTCCACGGAAGCCCCAGAGTAATGGAAAAGATACTGGACGAGCATCCGGAAATGGAATTCGTACAGATCCAGCTCAATTACGCGGACTGGGAAAATCCCGTGGTCTGCTCCGGAGAGCTGTACCGGATCCTGTATGAGAGAAATATCCCGATGATCATCATGGAGCCGGTCAAGGGCGGGACGCTGGCAGGTTTGAAGCCGGAGCTCGAGGCCAAGTACAGAGCGGTGAGGCCGGAGGCATCCATCGCATCCTGGGCGTTCCGGTTTGTCGGATCCCTTCCGGGAGTGATGACGATCCTTTCCGGCATGACGACAGAGGAGCAGATGAAGGACAATCTGTCCACCTTCCTGGATTTCGAACCCTTAAGTGCGAAAGAAAAGGCAGTGATCGAGGAGGTAACCGGCATCATGCTGAATATCCCCCAGATCGGCTGCACAGCCTGCCGCTACTGCACGGACGGCTGCCCGATGAAGATCAGCATCCCGGATGTCTTCCGCTCGGTGAATACGATGAAGCTCTATGACGAAGAATTCCGGCCGAAGGCATTCTACAAGGACCTGACCGCCCGCAGCGGGAAGGCTTCGGACTGCATTGCCTGCGGGCAGTGCGAGAAGGTATGCCCCCAGCATCTGCCCATCTCAAAGCTGATGAAGGAGGCAGCCGCGCTGCTGGATGACTGAAGCGCGGGGGCGGTGTCCGTATCGGCGAAAAGCGCGGGGGATTCATAACAAACAGCGGGGATATCATTATGGGAAAGCATGAACGGGTGCGGGCGGAGGTGGATCTCTCCGCGATCGAATACAATCTGGAGAATATGTATGCAAATATCCGGCCCGATGCAAAAATAGCGGCCGTGATCAAAACGGACGGCTACGGACACGGGGCCGTGGAGATCGGCAGACGCATCGAAGAGCGGCCGTATCTCTGGGGCTTTGCCGTGGCAACCTTTGAGGAGGCCCTTAAGCTCAGGAAGGCAGGTCTGACCAAGCCGCTCCTGATCCTCGGCTATTCCTTTCCGGACTGCTATGAGGAGCTTGCAGAGCTTTCCATCCGTCCGGCAGTTTTCCGGGAGGATACGCTCAGGCAGCTTTCGGAGGCCGCCGGGAGGACGGGAAAGGAGATCAGGGTTCATATCGCGGTGGATACGGCGATGTCGAGGATCGGTGTCACTGCGGATGAAAAGGGGATCGGGTTTGTCCGGCAGACACTTCAGACACCGGGGCTTTTCGTGGAAGGGGTTTTTACTCATTTCTCAAGAGCGGATGAGACGGACAGGGAGACTACCCTCAGGCAGATCAGGGATTTTAAGTCTTTCCTTGAGAGGATCGAGAAAGAGCTGGGCTACCGCGTGCCGCTAAAGCACTGCTCCAACAGTGCCGGGATCATAAGTTATCCGGAGGCAAACCTGGATATGGTCCGTGCGGGGATCACGCTTTACGGGCTCAGGCCCTCCGATGAGGTCCCGGAGGATGCCATCAGGTTCAGGCGCGCTCTTTCCCTTTATTCCCACATCGTCTACGTGAAGGAGATCGAAAAGGGAACGGCTGTAAGCTACGGCGGGACCTATGTGGCGGACAGAAGAGTACGGGTGGCAACGATCCCGGTGGGCTACGGTGACGGATACCCGAGGACTCTGTCCAATAAGGGCTTTGTGCTGATCCGGGGGAAGAGGGCTCCGATCCTGGGGCGTGTCTGTATGGATCAGTTCATGGTGGATGTAACGGAGATCCCCGGGGCGCAGGAGGGTGATCAGGTAACGCTCATCGGGTGCGACGGGGAAGAAACGATCACTATGGAGATGCTGGGCGGGCTGTCCGGCCGCTTTAATTATGAGCTTGCCTGCGATCTGGGAGTGAGGATCCCGCGGGTGTATAGACTGGATCAGAAATAAACGGGGGTTGATACATGAGAGTTGAATATGTCGACGGAATGCTGACATTTTTTCTTACAGGGAGGATCGATTCGGCAAATGTGGCATCACTGGAGGACGAGATCGCCACGGAGATGTCCTTTTATGATGATGAGAACATAGCCTTTGATGCGAGTGCCCTTGAATATATTTCAAGCGCGGGCCTCAGGATATTGCTCAAGCTGAAGAAGCTCATCAAAAAGCCGGTCAGGGTCTGCAACGTATCCGATGAGGTATATGATATCTTTTCGGTGACAGGCTTTACGGAGATCTTTGAGGTGGAGCGGGTCATGCGGCAGGTCTCGGTCAAGGGCTGCGAAAAGGTCAGCTCGGCCTTGAACGGCGAGATCTACAGCCTTTCCGAGGATGAGATCGTGAAGGTCTACGGGAAGGAGATCCCGCTTTTCGAGATAAGGAAGGAGAGGGATTACGCACAGACAGCCCTGATCGCCGGGGTCCCCACGCTGATCCCCTATGATGTGGTGAAATGTGAGGGCGGATACGGCATCGTGTTTGAAAAAGCCGGTGCGGAATCCCTGTCCTATATGCTTATGCGTGACACAGAGAATCTCGATATGTACGCAAATATGTTTGCGGGTCTGATGCGGGAGATGCATGAGACCGAGATCGAGGAAGGGAAGCTCCCGGATATCAAAACCCGGTACAGGGAGTGGCTGAATGAACTGCAGGATGTGGATGATACAAGCAATAAGATGTTTTTCACCCTGATCGATTCCATTCCGGACAGCGGCACATACGTACACGGAGATATCAATCTGAACAGCGTGATGGTCAAGGACGGGGAGCTTCTGCTGCTGGATATGGCCGGAAGCGCCAGGGGGAATTCCCTTTTTGATCTGCAGGGCGTATTTGCGTCTCTTGTAGCCATCGACCGGAAAGAGGAGGGCTACTGCAGGAAAACCTTCGGCCTTTCCAGGGATACCTGTACGAAGTTCTGGAACAGCTTTTTCAAGATCTACATGAAGGATCGTCCGACCGAGATGGAAAAGATGAACGAGCTGCTGTCCAAATCCTTTATCCTGAAGGAGAGGGTACTGGATCAGATCGAGCGCCGGCACCGGATGCAGGGAATGGCCTGATCTGCCGGAAAGAGCAGAGGGCTTCAGCCGTCTGCGGAAAATGAACGGTAACAGAGGAGAAAGAGTATGAGAGGAATCCTTCCGGGCAGTGCGCCGGATGATCAGAAAGCGGAAAAAGGAGGAATCCTTCCGGGAAGCGTCCCGCAGAAGGCGGTTCCGAAAGGCGCCGCTCCTGTGCCGGATAGAGCGCGGGAAGAGGAGCCGGCAGGGAGAAGCCGGAACAATCCGTCGGAATCGGAGCTCCTGCTGGACAGGAAATACAGCTGTCCCGTTTGCGGCAGCCACTTTACCGCACCGGCGGTCAAGGCAGGAAAAGCCATGCTGGAAAAGCGGGATATGGACCTTTGCAACCGGTATAAAAACATAGATCCGCTCAAGTACCGGGTCGTGGAGTGCCCGGGCTGCGGCTATGCGGCGCTGGATAACGATTTTGAACATATATCAAAGAGAGAGACTGCCTCCCTGAGGGACCAGCTGAATGCAAGATCCCAGCAAATGCCTCTTTCCGGTGTCAGAACCTATGAGGAGGCATTTCGTCTTTACCGGGCCGCCCTGAGGATAGCGCTGATGAAGGGCGGAAAGAAAAGCGAACGGGCCGGGATCGCCCTCCATACCGCCTGGCTCCTCAGAACCCGGAGGGACAGTCCGGAAGGAGCGGAAAGCGGAAAGGATTATGCGGGAGAGGAGCAGAACTATCTGAAATATGCCCTCCAGCACTTTCTGATGGCAAGGACGGAGGAGTCTTATCCGATCCGGAATATGAATGAGGCGGGACTGGATTATCTTCTGGCAGCTCTTTCCTATGAGACCGGAGAGAAAAAAGAGGCGGAGAAGTTCACGAGCTGGGTGCTGCAAAACCGGGAATGCAGCAGGGGCATCAGGATCATGGCGGAGGATCTGTGGGATCTGCTTCATCAGGAAAGAAGATTAAACGGGGATTGACGAGGGAGACTTGAGTGCCGGAGGGGATTTATGGCTGAGCTGAAGGATTATCAGAAGAGGTGGTATGATAAGATCGTAGCGGGAGCTTTGATCCTGTCATATGTTTTGATGATCGTCGGTACGATCGCCGGCAATCAGCTTATGATCGAATTTTTTTCCACATCCACTTCGTTTCTTGCGGGAACACTGATCATGATCTGCCTGCCCAGAATGGGGAGCTTTGCCCTGCCCTCCTTTCTGCTGGGCTTCGGGATCTACATGTGGTTTCTGGGGGACCTGATCAATTTTGCCGCAAACCAGGTGCTTCACATCCCGCGCCCGGATCTCCTCATCGATACCATCTATCTGTTTCCCAACGTTTTCTACGGCATTGCGGTAGCCGTATATTTCCTGCAGAAGCTGAAGGGGCGGGCGCTGTACCAGTTTCTGGTAAATGTATTCAGCTTTTCGGTGATCGGCTTTGTCCTGGTCCGCAGGATCCTTATCTACGCGAAAGCGTACCAGTCCATGGGGATGGCGGAGCTTGTCCGGGTCTATCTTTATTTCTTCATGAACATCTTTATCCTGATCATGATCTTTCACATGGTCTACATGATCGCTGCCGAGACCGGGCTGAAGGGGACAAACACCATGATCCTCGGGATCTTTGTCTATGTCCTGATGGATCTGCCCTACAATTATCTGAGCGTGATCGGGCAAAACCAGGAGAATGTGTGGCTGAACCTGATCTACATGTTCTGCATGATGCTGATGGCCCACGGGATCTTCCATCAGATCCGCCATAAGCATGTATTCCGCCTGAAGGAGCATGAATATACCGAGAAGACTATCAGGGGAGTCAGGATAGGGGTTCTGGCAGGGATCATTATATCCCTGATCCTCTTTGCCGCGGGGGTCTTTCAGCAGGAGGATCTGATGTACCTGCTGACGGCGCTGCTGGGATACTGGGTCACCACAGCCTCCTTTCAGAACGGTGCCCTGAATGAACAGCTGATCAAGCAGCGGGATATCCTGACAGGCCTTTATAACCGCAGATACAGCGATGTCGTACTGGCGGAGTGTGTGGGGGCCGTACAGGATAAGGAAGAGGTTTTCTGCGTTTACTGCATCGATCTGAATCACTTTAAGCCCATCAACGATACCTACGGACATGATATGGGAGACCGGGTCTTAAAGGTATTCGGAAGCCGGATGCTGAAGCTTTCGGGGGATTATATATCCTTCCGGACCGGCGGGGATGAGTTTATGGTGATCCGCAGGCATATCGCGGGCGAAAATGATGTGCAGAAGGGGGCGAAGGTACTGCTGGAGCTCTTCCGCAGGCCGGTGGAGCTTGACACTTACATATTCCGGCTTTCCGGAAGCATAGGAGGGGCGATCTACCGGACCCACACAACGGATACGGAGGATCTGATCCGCTATGCGGACACCGCCATGTATATGGTGAAGAAGAGCAAAAGAAAGGATGACTTCAGGCTCTTTGACAAGGATCTGGTCCGGACCGTGGAGGAGCACAGGGAGCTGGAGGAGAAGCTTGCCGCCGCGGATCCGAAAAAAGATTTTGTCCTTTATTACCAGCCTCAGCTGGATCAGAAGACCGGGAAGGTGGTGGGAGCTGAGATCTTTCCGAGGTTAAAGGGAAACGAGAGCTATTCCGCGGGGGACCTGATACCGGTGGCGGAGGAGATCGGCCTGATGAGCAGGCTGGGGATCTGGATCGCAGAGGAGAGCATCGGAAGGCTTGCCTCCTGGATCTCGAATTCGGGCTCGGAGCTTTTCATTAAGCTTAATCTGGCTCCGCTTCAGCTTCTGGACAGGGAATTTACCGACCGGCTCAAGGATCTGACAAGGAGGCTGTCTGTTTCTCCGGCGAGGATCCGGCTGGACATCAGCAATGAGGTGATCATGGGAGCCGCAGGCTCCGCCAAGGCAGTCTTAAAGGAGCTTCATCGATTCGGCTTCCTTCTTACGGTCAACGACTTCGGAGGAGGAGACATCAACCTTTCCCATATCCTGGACTGCGGATTCCGGGAGATCGACATATCCCACTCTCTGATCGCCAGGGCCGTCTCGGATCCGGAGGCGAAGCTGCTGATCCGCTCGATCATCACTATTGCCGATACCATGGGGATCTCCGCTGCGGCGGTGGGGATCGAGACCAAGGAGCAGGCGACTTTAATGCGGGGAATGAATATCGCGAACGTGCAGGGCTATTATTACGGAATGCCTGCCCCTGCGGCAGAGTTTGAGGCGGCATACGTGCTGGATAAGCCCTTCTGACAGATAAAGAAGGCTGTCCGGCTTTGTGAAATCGCGGAAGCGGTAAAAAAGTTTACATAATATCTTTAAGGGGGTAAGAAATGAAAAAATCAATCAGAACACTCATCGGTACCACACTTGCACTGTCATTGCTTCTTACAGGGTGCGGAGGCTCCTGGTCGGTGGCGGAGGACGGAAGTCTTACCGTGACGGGACTGGGACAGGATACCACGGGGGAAGCGGTGGAGGAGATGGAAGGGAACGGCACTGAAGCCGCTCTCGAGGATTCCCCGGAATGGGCCGCAAGTCTCGGAGAGGAGCAGAAAGCCTCCCAGCTCTTTGTGGTAGCGGGGATCGGAGATACCACAGCCTATGTTTCCATGCATGAAAAGGACGAGAACGGAGACTGGAAGCAGATTATGAGCACACCCGGCTATATCGGCAAATACGGCCTGGGGAAGACAAAGGAGGGTGACGGGAAGACACCGGTGGGAGTATTCCGCTTTAATTACGCCTTCGGTATCGCGGAGGATCCCGGCTGTGCGCTGGAATATCATCAGGTGACGGATGATGACTACTGGTCCGGAGATGTGAGGGACGGATATCATTACAACCAGCTTGTGAGCATCAAAGATTTTCCGGATCTGGATAAGGACGAAAGCGAGCATATCGTGGATTATATCCGGCAGTATCAATATTGCCTGAATGTGAGCTACAACGAAGCGGGAGAGCCCGGACTCGGCTCCGCGATCTTCCTGCACTGCTTCGGTCCCCAGAAGCCCTATACGGGCGGCTGCATCTCGCTTCCGCAGGACAAGATGTTAAACGTTATGCAGAATGTGGATGAGGACTGTGTGGTGGTGATCGATTCCCTGAAAAATATCAGCCCGGAGACCTGGGAAGCATGGGGACTGTAAGCCGGGAAAAGGCACTGTTTATCGGTGCGGCCTGTGTGGACGTGGTGATCTACCTGGAGCGTCTGCCGAAGACCGAAGAGGATCTCCACCCCCACAGGCAGGAATTTTCACTGGGAGGCTGCGTGGGAAACGCGGCCAGGGCGGCGAGGCTTCTGACGGATGCGGTGGAGCTTGCCGCGCCGGTGGGGACCGGCGTATTCGGAGAGCTGACAGAGAAGTTTCTGCTGGAGGCAGGGTTTCCGGTGCGGATCCGTGTGCCGGAGGCCAACGGCTGCTGCTACTGCTTTGTGGAGGACGGCGGAGAGCGTACCTTTCTCTCTGTCCACGGAGCGGAGTATACATTTGACCGGGAGTGGATGCGCCCCTTTGATAAGGAATGCATCCGGTATGTCTGCGTGTCCGGGCTTGAGATCGAGGAGGCGACCGGCGATGCGCTGATCTCTTATCTTGCGGAATACCCGGAGCGGAGCATTGTCTACTGCCCCGGTACGAGAGGGATCGGGATCACGGAGAAGAACCGGCGGATCTTTGCCCTCCGTCCGATCCTTCATCTGAACGCGAATGAGGCGGAGGCCATCGCGGAGCATATGACCGGGAAATCCTTCCGGGAAGCACGGCTTCGGGAGGATGCCGCAGAAAGCATACGGGCCTCTGCCGCCTGCCTGCGGGAGCTTACACGGAATACCGTGGTGGTGACCCTGGGGGAAAGGGGCGTTTACTGCCTGCCGGAGGACGGGGAGGGCTGTTCTGTTCCCGCAGTGAAAACAGAGAGCGTCAATACGATCGGCGCCGGTGACACCCATGCCGGCGCCTTTATCGCTTCTCTGCTCGAGGGCAGGGATCTCGGGGAAAGCCTGGTACGGGCCAATGCCATGGCGGCTGAAACCGTTTCCGTCGGGGCTTCCGTACCGGGAAGGGACAGACAGCGGAAATAAACGGAGTCGGTCGAGTACGATTATTGATTTTCTGATGAAAATCAATAATATATACATTTTTTATGCAAATTAAATAATAAAAAGCTTCATTTTTAGCGTTTTAAAGCCGATAATAGGGATAGTGACTGAATAGATGAGCTAGAATGAGGAGGCTTGAAATGAAGAATAAGGACGTGAATAAAAATGTGATCAAGGCTATCACCATAGGCCTTGCGGCGGCTATGGCACTGATGCCGAACGCTACGGTGTTTGCGGCAGATGGGGAAGGAGAGGACAGCGGTTCCAAAAGCGAACAGAGTTCGGAAAGCAGCGAATCCGAATCATCCTCAGAGGAGAGCAGCAGCGCAACGGAATCTGTCAGCGAGGCAGCGGAAGCCTGCTCAGACGCAGCGGAATCTTTCAGTAGTGATTCTTCCGGAGGGGAGAGTTTCTCTGATACCTCTTATGACGCACCGTCTTCGGACTCTTTCTCGGAGCCTTCCGGGGATTCGTTCTCGGAGCCGTCTGCTCCGTCGTTTTCGGAGCCGTCTGCAGAGACCCCCGCTCCTGCGGAAGCGGCGGTCCCCGGTGGTATGGAGGATAGCGCAGCTCAGCTTCCCGAAGCAGCCATGCCGGGTGCGGCAGTGCTTCCGGGTGCGGAAGCTCTTCCGGGTGCGGCGGTGCTTCCCGGTGCGGAAGCCCTTCCGGGTGCGGCAGTGCTTCCCGGTGCGGAAGCCATGCCGGGTGCGGCAGTGCTTCCCGGTCAGCCGGCAGCCGATCAGAATTTATTGCTGCAGGCAGCGGGCTTAGGCGGCGGAGATATGCAGGGAACGGCAACTGCCGGGCTTACTCCGGAGCAGCTTGCGGCACAGCAGTTTAATACGGCGGCAGCTGCCCTTACGGGGCTTTCGCAGGATCTGTCCGCATTGGATCAGGCAAATGCACAGGTAGGGCTCATGGGCCAGTATCTGGATGATCAGCAGTATGTGGCCGGTCTTTCCACCGATTTTGCAGCGGCGCGCACACAGGAGGCTTCCCAGGCAGCCTCCGAAGCCAGGGAAAAGGCAGAAGAGGCTTCGCAGACAGCCTCTGATAAGAAAGAGTCCCTGAAAGCGGCTCCGGGCGCGGCAGAAGGAACGGAGCAGGCACCGGAAGCGGGCTCTGCCGGGGCGTCCGGGACAGAGCAGGCGCCGGAGGCAGCCTCTGATGCGGCGGATTCCGACGCGACGGATGAGGCGAAGGAGGCCTCGAAGGCGGCTTCCGATGCCAAGGAGAAGGCGGAAGCGGCCTCGGAAGCGGCTTCGGAAGCACTGGGATCCGCTACGGAAGCGGCGGGAGCCATTTATGAGAATGCGGAACAGGCAGCCGAGGCACAGAAGGCGGCAGCCGAAGCGGCAGAGCAGGTGCAGCTGAGCCTCGAGGAATGTGAGAAGGCTACCAAAGAAGCCCAGGATAAGCTGGATACGGCAGGCAGGGCTTTGGACGCTGCCCAGATCGCCGTGGACAGTGCCAGGGCGGCCAAGGAAAAGGCGGATGAAGCAGAGGCAGATGCGAAAAATAAACTGATCGATATCCTTCAGGAGAACGGGATCGACTATGAAGAGAGCGGCGACGGGATCATCATCACCGATGACATGAATCCCGAGGATCTGGACGGACCCATCCGGAAGGCTCTGGATGCGGCGCAGAAGGCCCTCGAGGAGGCCCAGGCAAATGCCGGGAAGGCGGAGCAGGATTATCTTACAAAGAACACGGAGACCGTGAATGCGGCCAATGCCCTTGTGGATGCTGCAAAGGAAAAGCTGGACGCGGCAAATCAGGAGCTGGGGTCGAAAACGGATGCCGAGCTGGAAAGCCTTCTGGAAACCGTAAAGGAACGCCAGAATGATGTGAAGAATATCGTTCAGAACAAGGGGTCGCTGGATGAATATAAAAATGCCAACCTTGAGCTTACGGTCGCCATCGCGCAGTATATGCTGGCGCAGGAGGATCCGTCCATCGACCGGCAGTCCTTTAAGGTGACGAGATTAAATGACGGTACCATCAAGCTTGGAAACAGCAGTAAATATCTTGAGCTGGCTTATCAGAAGGACGGGAAGACCTGCTACGCGTATTTCAACTATGAGGCATATTATAAGGACGGCGACAGGGTAGGCACGAAGAACCGCACGGATCTGGTAGACGCGGATCATATCTATGTGATGCGGAAGATCCCGACGAAATGGAATACCAGCGGGACGGGTGCGGCTTTCGGAAACGGAGAAGTCTTTTTCAGCGAGCTGGCCCTCAATAACGGACAGGACGGCTACCAGAGCGACAAGGCCGAAACGGAAAACAGGATCGCAGAAGCCCAGGCAGAGCTGGACGCGGCAAATAAGGCACTGGCGGCCTATATGGATCCGGAGGCCGCGGCAAATGCCCTGAAGGAGGCGCAGGATAATCTTGCAGCCGCGCAGGATCGTATGAATCAGTACAGCGAGGCTGAGGTCAACACGCTGGAGGGGATGATCGAAACGATCAAGGATCAGCAGAAGGCCGTCGGACAGACAACGGGGATGTCTGATTACTGGCAGGCAAACAGGGCCCTTACGAAATCCATTATAAAGTACAGCCTGCTGCAGCAGGGAAATGTGGATCCGGATTCGATCCGTTATGAGGTGGAGTGGAATAATAAGAACGGAACCTCACAGCATTTCTGCAAGGTCACCTACAGGCTGAAGGATACGGGAGAGACCCAGTCAGGCTATTTTGATTATATCGCCTATTATGAGGACGGCGAGACGGTTGGACAGGGTACGGGAGGTCTGAATGACTTCCAGAAGAATCTGAATAAAGGGAACCGGCCGCATCATATCGTTGTGGTGCAAAAGACTCTCGGAGAAAACGGCGACTTTATCGGAAAGGGAGAAGCCTTCTTTAACGAGCTGGACTTCACCAACGGGAAGGACGCCTACCAGAGCGCCAAGAATCAGCTCATCACCCTGGGAGAGGCTGTCGAGAGTGCGCAGGGCGCGTTGGATACCGCAGACTCCATCCGCACGCTTAAGGAAAAGGCCGAAACAGCCAAGGAGCTGAGCGAGAAGGCGAATACCGCAAAGCAGAAGGTGGTGGACGCTACCATCGAGCTTGGAAAAGCAAAGGCCGACAAGACGGCCACGAAGGATCTGATCGAAACACTGGAAGCAAATCTGGAGCAGGCCAAGAAAGAATATAAGCAGGCCGATGAGGATCTGAAGGCTGCAAATGACAAGGTTTCGGAGATCCGGGAATACCTTCAGGAGCTGAAGGATATCACAGGCTTTGAGATCAGCGTTCCCGAAGAGCCTTCCTCTCCCGAAAGCGGCGGAGAGAAAAAGGCGGAAGATACTGATACGGATACGGGAAAAACAGAGACCGGCGCCGATAAGTCCGGTGGCTCATCCTCGGGCGGCTCCGGCGGAGGAGCTTCCGGCAGTACGTCCTCGGGCGGCTCCGGCGGAGGAGCTTCCGGCGGTACGTCCTCAGGCGGCTCCGGCGGAGGGGCTTCCGGTGGTGCGTCCTCAGGCGGTTCCGGTGCGGGGATTGCCGCGGCTGCCGCTTCAGGCGGCTCCGGTGCGGCGTTTGGCGAAGCAGGGATCCCCGGGGTGTTCCAGACTGTGGCAGACGGAGCTTCGGATTTGCTTCAGGCGGCAGCGGGCGGTGCGGCGGATCTGCTCCAGCCGGGAGCAGGCGGCGCGGCAGGTGCCGACACGGCAGGAGCTCCCGAAGCAGTCAGAGCCGGCGGAGAGGATGATCTGGTGGAGGCCGGCGTCCTCGGTGCAAGAGTCGCAAGGGTCAGGAAAATGCTGGGTGATGTGCTGAGTACCAGAAGAGAAGCGCTGAATGATCTGAAGCTGATGAAGCAGGAGGACGGAATACAGGTGTCCATCCTGTGGTGGGTCGCGGCGCTCCTGCTGGGCGCAAAGGGGATCGACAGCATAAAGAAACGCCGGAAAAGCGTCAGAGTCAAAGGTGAAAAGGAGGGACAGAGAAGATGACATTGGAGGCGGATGTGATAACGGATAAGCGAAAGATCGGAAGAGTCGAGTTTAAGACTCCCAGCGTGGTGGTACTCTGCGATACCGGAGAGACCATCTATGTACAGGTGGAAAATGCGAGCCCCAAGGGTATGGGACTCTGGATGAAGGATGACCGTCCGGATATTATGGGGAAAGATGTCATTATCGTGGCGGATACCGTGATCATGTACGCAGAGGTCGTCCGGACCGAAAAGAGGGAGGACGGCACCTGGACGGTGGGGATCGACGCAAAGAAATTCACGCAGCAGGTCCTGGAATATCTTTTCAAACATATCGGGGAACCGCAGGAAGAAGTGTGATCCTTCGGGCTGCGCTTTGACGCAGGTCCGCTGAGAGGAGTTCTGAGCCGGGCAGCACATCACAAAGAACAGGTGATGTGCTGTCCGTTTTTTTTCGGGACGATCCCATAGGCGCCCGGAGAAGTGTGCTGTTTGCGCTCTCGATCGCCCCTGCGATCAGGCAATCCCGCAGGTTCGGGTAAGTGTCTGACAAAATCCGGCATTTTCCGGGTAATCGTGCCACAATATGATGTCCGCTCGTATCAAGATGTGATAAGATATTACACAGAAGGTGATTCATATGAAAGCGTGCGGGATAAGAGAGGGAAAGCGGTATGAAACTGAATAATTATGAATTTATGAAGCTGTTTACAACACCGGAGATGCCGGATAAAGATGTCAGCATCCTGTGCAAGGAGAAGCGGGCGGTTCTTTCGGAGCTTGTCCGTTCCTTCTATGAAGATGAAAACGGCCCCTCCGACCTTGATTTCATTCTGGAATATGATGATTATCTCACGGAGCTTCTGGTGGATAAGACAGCCTATCTCAATATAGTGGAATCAGAGCTCGGAGACGAGCCTTTACAGACCCTGGAAGCAGAGGATCCCCCCTTCTCCGGAGCGGAGGTGGAGGAGGCCTATCTTTCGCTGGCGGATACCCTGTTTGAAGCGTCGAAGCTGATCAATCCCCTGGGGGGATTCGGAAAAGACCGCCTGGAGGCCGGGCTTTCCCTGATCAGAAGCTTTGAAGAGAGGTTCTGGCCTCTTGCCACCAGGATCACAGCGGAAAACGCGGCAGCCTTTCGGGATCTGATCCCTCCGGAGCACTATGATGATATCCTTGCAGGGAGGAAACGTGCCATAGGTGCCTTAAGGCTTGTGGGAGACTTAAGCTGTGCGGCGGGTGCCATTGTCTATACCGTTCCTCCATCCGATGATGGTGCCCCCATGATCCGTCTGGACTGGATCATGGTGCATGAGGATCTGAGACAGAAGGGAACGGGAAACTTTCTCATTGCGCAGGTGCTTGAGCTCACCTTCCAGCACGAGGGCATGGGGATCTGTACGGATCTTCCCGTAAAGAGATTTGAAAATGAGCTTGAGGAAGCTGAGCTGCCGGTGCTGTATAACTGTCTGGACAGCTGGGATCTTCTCTTCGACCTGACCCTCGGAAGCTCTTTTGCGCTGAAGATATCCGACTGCAGGGGGAATAAGGCCATCGATCAGAAGCCGGAGAAAGTGATCTCCTTAAGGAAGCTGGGGGACAGGGCGGCTGAAATGATGGAACAGTTTTTCAGGGGGGACAGAAATGATTATGACGAAGATCTGAAGGACCTTTCGCCGGATTTCTTTGATAAGGATATAAGCTGCGCGGTCCTTTCCGACGGAAGGATCAGGGCGATGCTCCTTTTTCACAGGATAGAGGAAGGTCTTTTGAGATATGAGGGTCTGGTAAAGGCCGACGGTTCGGATGCAAAAGATATCCTGAACCTTCTGAGGTTTACGTACGGAGCATGCATGGAAAACGGGTATGAGGACGGTATGATCTTCGGAGCATTCAGGAGCGAGGAAGGAATGGAGATGCTCGGCAGGATCATTCCGGAGGTTCAGATCACCATGCTCTACCGGGGGACGCTTGTTCCGGAGGAGATAAACCTTTCAAGCGCGGACTGGGATCTGCTCCGGAAGGAAGCAGGACTCTCGGATGATAAGATCCCGGAAGAAGGACTTACCGACGGGGATATCGGACAGGAAGAGGTAAGGCTCATAGGAAGCTGCCTTCAGGAAGCTGTGTATTAAGGAGGACAGTTATGGACGGATATCAGGAAATACAAAAAATTGTACAGGAAATATCAACGAAAGAGATCAATGCCGAAGAGCGTAAGTCCGTGTCCGGAGAAGTGGGCCCTGAATTACAGAAAAGCGGTGAGAAGAAGGTAAAAAAAGCCGACGCTCCCGGGAGGATCATAATAAAAGAGCCGCAGAAAACGGTTCCTGCCGGGCGGATCGCATCTGTTCCCGGAACCCTTGGGAAAAAACAAAATGAAACCCTCAAGGAGATGCGGAAGATCTACAATGACGAGGAGATGAACCGCCGTCTGAAGGAGATCGGCGATGCCGGCTATGAAGTGCCCCGGACGCAGAATGATCTTTCCAGGATACGGTCGGAGCACATGGATGCACGTAAGGTGATGGGCCAGAACGGCAGGGAGACCACCGATTATGTCTGGCAGGATAACGTGCCTCTGAATGTCAGGCAGCATTTTGAATGGCTGAGGGAGTATTTCCGCTATACCGATACTACCCGTGAGGAATACAGGCAGACAGACAACGTAAAGCTTGAAGATGTCGCTCATAAAGTGTATGTAGAGGGTCCGGAAAAGATCTATGAGCATCAGGAGGGCTATAACTGCTACTGCTGCGCCGGTACGGCCATGCTGAATCAATTCATAAGCAATAAGGAGAAGAAAAAAGAGCCCGTGCGCCGGTTTAACCAGCACGACCTCCGTGCCTACCGTCCGAGGCTTAAGGCATATAAGCCCGGGAATGAAAAGCAGGGGATCCTGACCGGCGGACAGTACAGGCAGATCGCGGAAGAGATAGACCAATACGCGGGCAGGGGGACGGAGCAGTACGGAAATGTCTTTGAAATGGGGGATTTCTTCCTTGAAAAGACAGAGGGCAGGGCCATGCTTAACAAGATGTATTTCCAGCGGCCAAAGGAGGCTGGAAATGCATTGCATAACATGCTCACGGTATTTAAGAACAAGGTGAACGAGGTTCTTACTGCGGGTAATGTTCTCGGATTTCTCGAGGTGGATGGAAAATACGGCCATTATGTGACGATCACCGGGATCAACGGGGACAATATCACGATCCAGGATTCCATGAACTCCGAAGGGAAGACCCGGGAAGTAAAAACCGTGGATCAGCTATTCGGCAGACTTCTCAATACAGGAAATCCCGTGGAGCTGGTATGGCTTTCCGACATGAAGGAGCCGAAGGAGCTTACGGATCAGTATTCCAATCTGCAATATGATGAAAAGAAGGGCTATTCTCTGAAGGTTCCGAATCCGGAGGGTGTTGCGGACATTTCCCATACAAAGGGTCTTGCCGTGAAGAAAGAGCTGGATGATATGGGCCCCGGCACGGAAAGCATTACCGAGGTGGCCTATATCCCGAATCCTCTCGCAGAGGTCGAGACCGTCTCTTTGGATGATGCCCTGAAGCTCAGGGTGCAGGATGAGGAGAAAAGCGCGCGGAAGGGATCCGGAGAGGAGAGCTCAGGGACAACGGAGGAAAAGCAGGAAGAGGAGAAGCAGGAAAAACGGGAATATACGGAAGCGGAGCTTAAGGAAAAAGAGGAGATCCAAAAAAGCATAAAGAATTATTATGCGGAAAAGGAAAGAGAACGCAGACAGGAAGGGGAGCGGGAAAAAGGACAGAAGGAGCTGGAAAAGCTGCGCCGTGAGTCGAAATATGATCCGCAAAGAAAGAAAACGGAAAGAAAAGCGGCTGCGAAGAAGGTCAGAGACTATGAGAAAAAGAATAAAGACTATGCAAGCTTCGGCGTTGCCTTTGATATCAACAGTGCGAGGGTAAATGAGGCTGACAGCTCCCTGATGAGGACAGTAAAGAACAGTCTGCTGAATTATATGAAGATCCGCAGCTTTATCTTTAATAAGTATGATCACACAGAGATCGGTATGGGACAGCTCCTTGATTCCGTGACAAGAAACGAACGGTTTCTTGTCAAAGACGGTTCCAATGTGGCGAACCTGTCCGAGGATGACAGAAATCTTTTCGGGGATGCTTATGAAAGACTGAAGGCTGCCGCGGATCATTATTTAAGGGAAAGGAGCGGTTTTTTCAAGTTCGGCCGCGGGAATGCGAGGATCAGGCAGGTTCAAAGGCTCAAAGAGCAGCTGCAGCTGGATAACACCCGGTTTTATCTTTCCGCTGAGAGAAGGATGCTGCTTCATTCCGTAGACGAAAAGTATGAGAAGGACAATGCGGGCATCCGGCAGAAGATCATGCCCACCTGGAAAAAATTTATCTCCGTCAAGGATGAACTGAATCTGAAAAACAGGATCTACCGGGAGGAAAGACGCATACAGAGAGAAAACGGCACGCTGCCGTCCAGGCTCGCCCGTATGGGGGAGTGGAGCTATCGCGCTCTGGAAAACACCTGGCTCAGATCGAAGATCGTTTATAACGGGATCGGAGGCACCATTGACAGAACCATCGGCGCAGCCACCATGCTGGCCGCAAACACTCTTGAACTGGGCGGCAAGATCGTAAAGGCTCCGCTTAAGCTCATGTCCATGATGTTTAACGGTTTATCCTCCGCAGTCGGATGGAAAGCGAGATGGAGGATGAAATACAGCCTCGGAAAGGGCTGGAAGGGGATCGATGACGGCCGCAGGATCTTCAGAAGATATCTGAAGGGAGCCTGCCTTCTTCCCGCCTTCGTAACGGAAAGCCTGACCCGCGGGCTGCCTTATATCTTCGGGCATGATTTTAAATCCGGCGTATATAAACGGACAGGAAGGTGGGGCAGAGCCATCCTTGAAGCCATCAGGAATGTCGGAAAGAGTCTCGGTATCAAGGATTATACCGCCATGGACAGGGGCGACGAGGAATACAAGACGATCCCGGGACACAGGGAAGAGAACGGAGAATTCATCCGGTACACTTCCAACGGAAAGTGGGGTGCCGAGGAAGACGGAAGCTCTGATGAAGCCTCTGTTCAGGAGGAGGAATTCTCCGAAACGGAAAGTGAGCTGGATGAAGAAAACGAGGTAAGGGAACCCGGCGAACTGACCTTCGCGGGAAAGAAGGTGGCAGCCTCGGAGTTCAGGAAAAGGAAGATCTCCGGGAGCAGGGATATGGAAAAGGCATCTTCCGAACAGATCCGGAAGATGCTGGGGGAAGACAGGCTGGTAATGATGGCCGATGAGAACCTTAAAAGGCAGCAAACAGACTTTATCGGAAAGAAATTCAAGGGCGGAGAGCCCGAAGAGGACGAGCTTAAGGGGATGGTGAATGACGCATACCGTCTGCTTAGGGGAAAGGCTTTGAGCGAAAAGGATGCAGCCAGACGGACCGGCGAGGCTATGGAAAAGCTGGGGCTCAGATACCATCTGACGGAGGAGCTGAGGAAGCTTTCCGGGCACAGAGCCGAAGAGCGCAGGGCAGTGGAAGAGGCGACTTCCGTGAAGGCGGCAGAGCGAAGTCTTAATGAATTTAAGACCGACGAGGAAAAGGCGGCGCTTGATCTGTGGACATTCGGCAGGGATAACAGACCGGATTGTTTCAACATAGACCGGTATACCGATGAGATGGGTCATGCGGATACCTATTCGGGGCCCTTAAGCAGCCTCAGGGATAT
>CACZNS010000055.1 GCA_902782575.1 uncultured Lachnospiraceae bacterium | reverse complement strand
GGAGAGTATGGTGACAGTGAGATAACAGCAGCCATATTACATGCTGCAGCGATGGAAAAGATAGCAAAGAGAAAGGTCCGGCATCTTGAAGAAGAGGAGGCTGCAGAAAACGGGAACACGGCTTTGAACGCTCCGGGGGAAGAAGCGGAAATATATGGTAAAGACGAGCTTGAAAAGAGCCTTGTAGAAAATGAAGATATTTCCGATGAAAAGATGCGTCAGATGATGGAGGAGATCAAAGAACTGGAAGAGGAGCTTGCCGAGGATATGATGTCAGAACTGCAGGATATGATCTCAAGTTCCGGAAAGAAAATGTCTGAGGAAGAGATAAAGGAGCTGAAACGCGATCACAGAAATAAAGAGGACCGACAGTTGACCATCGCTGATCTTAAATATCTGAAGGCGCTCTTTGACAGACTTGAGCAGGAGAAAAGACAAACATCATCCGGAATAGCTCAATCTATGGATAATGATAGCGGCTCCACGCTTAGTTTTTCAGTAGACTGTCTTCCTGAAGTGGAAATGACAGAAGCAGATATAGGAGAGACAGTGGATGTTGGAGCCTGAAGACAGAGAAAGCCTCCTTCCAGAAGAAACCGGGTATTGCTGCAGAGAAGATCCGAGCCATCGATTACAATAAACCTGCTCATACAAGCTATATGGTAAAAGCAAAAATCTATGCAGTAAGGATGCTTCAGACAGAATGCCTCCGGTCGCCGGGATAAGCATTGGTCTTAAAGAAGCTTTGTAAATGCATACATGGGGTAATTTGTGAGCCAATCCTGCTCGCGGTAATCGGACATGGATATTCGGACACCACGGATATCGAATTTTTCATAAAATGCCCTTAAGCTCTTTGCCTGCAGGTTTTCCTCCGCTTTTACTTCAACCGGAAGTATTCTGCCGTCCTTCTGTATAAGGAAATCTATCTCCCCGCGGGAGTTTTCGGCAGAATAATAATATGGTGTGATTTCCATTTCACTTATCAGCTGCTGAAGCACATACTGCTCTGCCATTGCCCCCTTAAATTCTTCAAAGATGCGGCTTCCCTCAATGACTGTCCTGATCTCCAATTCTCCTGATGCGCCAAGCAGACCTATGTCATTTAAGAAGATCTTAAATGCTGACAGTTCAGCGTACGATTTGAGCGGCAATCCGGGTTTACTTACTCTGTGAACAAGATGTATCAGACCGCAGTCTGATAACCATGTAAGTGCCGCTTCAAAATCCTTTGCCCTGGCTCCTTTTGCAATTTTCCCATACATGAATTTCCGGTTTTCCTTTGAGAGTTGGGCAGGGATAGAATCCCATATCTGATTCAGCCGGGGAATCAGGGAAACGGGGGCATGCTTTGAAAAATCGTGCCGGTATAATTCAATAATATCATTCTGGATCTCTCTTACCTTGTTGTAGTCTTTGTCGGCGGCAAATGACTTTACAGCCTCGGGCATCCCACCCACTGCATAGTAGATCCTGAGATAATCCTTAAATGTCTCCTTCAGTGAAGCTATGGCTTCGATATTGCCTGATCCAAGAACATCGGCCAACTGCTTACGGTTCATGGCTTCAAGGAATTCGGTAAATGTCAGGGGATACATTTTCTCTAATTGGACTTTTCCTACAGGAAAGGAGGTACCCTGATGCAATGCTATACCCATAAAGGAACCTGTTGCTATGATATTGTATTGTGGAGCCTCTTCGTAAAAATACTTTAGAGATGTAAGGGCGCGGGGTTCTTCCTGTACTTCATCAAAGATAATGAGTGTGTTCTCGGGATCTATACTAGACAGCTTAAAATAGCAAGGAAAGAGAAGCATGTCTTATGGAGCATACGATCAGTGATGGAACATATGAACGGATGGATGAATTTGTCAATGCACATGAGGAGGGAGAAGAGAGATGGATTTAAAATTCGGAGATATTCAGGAGACTGCACTTATCCCGCTTGCGATCAAGGCGAGCGAGACATCGAGACCAAATGCCAGGATCAAGGATCTTAAAGCAAAAGAGATCATAGACACTCTGGGAGTGGATGTAAGTAAATTTGATCCTTTTTTATCGCATGAGGGGGTTGTTGCAAGAACCATCCTGTACCGTGAAGAATTAAAAAGGCTTATCGGCAAGTTTCCGGAAGCTCTGTGCATCAATCTGGGCTGCGGCTTTGATGATAAGTTCTCACAGGTCGATAACGGAAAGATCACGTGGTTTGATGTAGACCTTCCCGACCAGATCGCTGTCAGACGTAAGGTTTATAGGGACAGGGAACGTTGCGCGATGATTGACGGGAGTGCGCTTGATGGAGAATGGACAAAGAATCTTCCTGAAAACGATATGACCATAGTTGTCATGGAAGGTGTTCTTGAATACTTTTCGAAGGAACAGGTAAAGACCTGTCTGAACATGCCTAACCGCGTGCGTGAGGAGAGTTAACTGTTATTAGAACGCTGAAATCCCCCCAAAATACAGGGAGCAGAAAATGAAGAACTATCTAAATAATGGAGGGCGTCTACGATGAAAATACTGGTATTCGGAGCCGGTGCGATAGGATCACTTATGGCTCATTATCTATGCATGGCAGATAATGACGTGACTGTGGTCGCAAGATCCACGTACAAGGAACTTAGTAAAAACGGGCTTGTGATCAGGCACTATCTACAGAAGAAAACAACAGTCGATCATCCAAGAATTGTAAAGGAGGCGGATGAGAGACATTATGATATCGTTTTTTCTGTCATGCAGGGGCAACAGCAATTGACTCTCCTCCCGGTATTGTCATCATTGAATGCTGATCTGATAGTACTTGTCGGCAATAACATGGAAACAGATAAGTGCGAAGAAGCACTCAAAAATATGCCCCATCTTTACGGATTTCAAGGCTCGGCCGGACACAGGGAAGATGGCGTTACTGTAGCAGGACGTCTTCCTATAACAGATCTTACGGTCGGAGGTCTGAACAGGAAACCGTCTGATCTGGAAATCCTGAGACTGAAAAAAGCATTTAACGTCAGCGGTTATAAGATCACACCGGTTAATAACATGTACGCATACTATATGTATCATATAGCAGAGATAATGCCGTATTGCTATCTGAGCTATCATCTTGATTGTGACCTGAAAAAGGCTGCGAGCAGACAGATTCGGATGGTCATGGATGCTACCGGAGAGTGTTTTGAATATCTGAAGGAACAGCGTATACCGGTAATGCCGCCGGGAGAAGACAGTTATTATGCAGGAGGCGCGAAGAAAAAAGCAATGCACATGTTGTACGGCGTGATGTCCAAAACAGTTTTAGGCAAACTTATGGTATCAGATCATTGCGAAAATGGCATACGAGAGATGAAATATCTGG
>CACZNS010000054.1 GCA_902782575.1 uncultured Lachnospiraceae bacterium | reverse complement strand
GCCCTCTGCCCCTGACATCATCCTATCATACAACAAACGGGTTTTCTCGTAAAGGTGCACCTATGTCGATGTTTAAAGATGATTCCTATAATGACGGCCTGGATACCGGAAAGCGGATCGCGGCAGGCTGCGTGGCGGCGAGTGTGATCGTGCTGATCATCCTTGCGGTGACGTTTACGTCCAATTCCCGGAACAGGCGGAACAATCATACCACAAATCTTGCTACGGTATCCGCCCAGGATACGGAAAAGGCGGAGTACGAGATCGGCCGGGAGAAGCGTACCTCGGACGAGCTGAGCTTCTGGAACATGTACGATGAGGAAGAGGAAACGGTGATCTCCGCAAACGATACCAGGGAGCGGAGACAGGAGGAGGAAAAGCCCGTAAAGGACAAGGCGGAGCTCTATAAGGAAAGGGCGGAGCAGGCCAGGAAGACAAAGGAGGAGAGCGCCTCGGAAAACCAAATAGTGAGCGAGAACCGGTTTAATGTAAAGGGCGCGAACGAGGAGCCGCAGTATGTGCCCATCGATCCGATGCTTCAGAAGTCCACCCTGAACGGAGAGGGCTTTAAGCTGGACGATAAGGGGAGGATGTCCTATCAGTCCGACGGCCGCACCACCTCCCGCTTCGGCATCGACGTATCCAAATACAACGGCAAGGTCAGCTGGAACGCGGTGAAAAAGGAAGGCGTCGAGTTTGCGATGATCAGGGTCGGGGCGAGAGGCTATTCCAGCGGCAAGGTCATGCTGGATGAGACCTTCCGGGATAATGTGCGGGGGTGTCTGGAAAACGGGATCGATATCGGGCTTTATTTCTTCTCCCAGGCGGTGACGCAGGAGGAGGCCGTCGAGGAGGCGAACTACTGCCTTGCGGCTATCGGAGGGGTCTCCGCCAGCTCGAATACCATCGTGAAATACCCGATCGTGTTTGATTCCGAGGCGGTGGCAAACGACAATTACCGGACCCAGTATCTGTCGCCGGAGGATCTGAGCAGCTGCGCCATGGCCTTCTGCGAGCAGATCAAAGCCTACGGATATACGCCGATGATCGCCGGGACCAAAGAGCAGCTTGCCGTGAAGATGGATCTGTCCCTGCTGCAGAATTATGAGCTGTGGCTGTTTGATATGGGGGAGAAGAGTGAATTCCCTTACCGGTATTCGATCCGCCAGTACACAAACCGGGGAAAGCTGGATGGCATCAGCACACCGGTGGATTATGACATCTGCCTGATATCATATGAGGACAGATAGTTGAGATAACGCTCCGGCAGCCGGATCCTGGAGTAGAGCTCGGCATACTGTCTGGCGTTCAGATCATCCACATAGATCAGCGAACTGCGGGGCTTCAGTCCCCGCTTTTTTGCTTCATCCAGGGCTTTGTTGTAGGCCACGGCCGCCAGCTGCTCCGAGGGGAAGAGGCCGATCTTCCAGTCCCCGCGGATGTGGATCTTTACCTGATATATCGTATTCCGCCCCTCCTGCACGGCCTTGATCCCGGAGTGCCGGTTGATGACCTTGATATTGGAATAGCGGAAGTCGGTATTGTCCCCGTTGACGAAGATGTAATCCTTCCCCGGGACGGCAAAGCTCTGGACACCGTAGCGCCCCATCAGATTCTCCTGCATTCCGTAGGCGGAGACAAAGAGATGGTTGCCGCGCCTCATGATGGCGTGTCCGGAATAATAAAAGAGATCCTCCATATCAAATTTCAGCTCATAATCGGGATCGAGAAAATAGGAAAAATAAGAATGCCGGAGAATGATCGGATTTTTGATATAGATCCCGGAATCCCGGAAATTGATGAGGCTGATGTATTTCGTAAAAGGGAGAGCGGGATAATCCCTGTAGTCCTCCAGGCGGCTTTTGCTCTTTAAGACGAGCCCGGCCTCCTCATGCATGGCGGCGGCCGTCTCTTCGCTGTCGCTGCTGCCGAGGCTGATATGCTTGCCGCGGTATGTGATGGAAGAGCGGTAATAGATGCTCCCGTCCTTTTTTGTTGTCTGAAATACACCTGTCATGATGCTATCTTACTACAGAACGCTTCAAAGGGCTACCGTTTCGGGAGGATTTTTGGGGGAAACAGAAAAAGGAACGGCCTTTTGGCAGGCCGCGATCCGTTATCCGCATTAAGCCGGGGTATAGCCCTGATCGATGAGCTTCCCTGCATGGTCGATGAGCTTTTTCTGCCCCCGGGCCGTTTAAGAGCCGGAAATAGGCAAGCAGGCGCTTCTCTTTGGAGGTCAGACTGTGATCCGCTCTGCTTTCGGGGGTCTTTGCCTCGGTCAGAACGTGGGGCTCGATACCGAGATAGTCCGCAAGAAGGGTTATCTTATCCATGCGGGGATATTTTGCGCCGGTGCACCAGCTGGAGACGGTGGAGGAGTTCAGGCCCAGATCCTGCACCAGATCCGCCTGCTTTTTATGCTTCTGATGCATATGATAAGCAAGGTTCTTTACAAATATCTCCCTGTAGTCTTTTGCCATGTCGCTTCCCCTTCCTTCGCCGTATGGGACCGTCCTGCCCTCCGCGCCGGATACCGGCTCCGCCTGAGGCGGCGTAACGATCCGTGTGTGTCCGTGTGCAAAAGTATAGCATATCTCCGATAAAATGAAAACGAAAAAGACGGAATGTGCTACTAAATGTAAGAATATCCCGCTTTAAGTATAATAGGATCTATGCTAAAATAAGAAAGGATTTGGGAGGGATTGCCATGGAGTCATATGTGATACCGGATAATCTGAAGATCACGCTGGCAGCAGCGAGAGTCAATGCGAATCTGACCCAGGAGGAAGCGGCAAGCCTGATGAATGTGGCAAAAAGCACGCTGGTTTCCTGGGAGAAGGGCCGTACCGCGCCCACAGTCATACAGGCGGAGAGGCTGTATGAGATCTATCACAGGCCGAAGGATTCCATTACCTTTGTATGACCGCGTTGACCGCATGATACGGAAATGATACAATATATGCCGGCCCGGTCAAGACGCTTCTGACCGGAAAGGAAAGGGGACGGCATGTATTATAACAGCACAAGAACTAAAGAGATCAGGATCACCGCTTCGGAAGCGATCCTTCAGGGATTGTCCGGAGACGGTGGTCTTTTTGTACCCGAATATATCCCGAAGCTTGAGAAAAGCCTCGAAGAGCTTTCGAAGCTTTCCTATCGGGAGACGGCCTATGAGGTGATGAAGCTTTTCCTGGATGATTTTACCGAAGAAGAGCTGAAATACTGCATCACAAACGCCTATGACGAGAAATTTGACACACCGGAGATAGCTCCGCTGGTCTACGCGGACGGCGCCTATTATCTGGAGCTCTTTCACGGAAAGACCATCGCCTTTAAGGATATGGCTCTTTCGATCCTGCCCTATCTGATGACCACGGCGGCGAAGAAAAACCGGATCAAAGAGGAGATCGTGATCCTGACGGCCACCTCCGGAGATACCGGAAAGGCGGCTCTGGCGGGCTTCGCCGATGTGAAGGGCACCCGGATCATGGTCTTTTATCCGAAGGACGGGGTCAGTCCCGTGCAGAAGCTTCAGATGGTGACCCAGACCGGGGACAATACTTCCGTCATCGGCGTGGACGGAAACTTTGACGACTGCCAGACGGGAGTGAAAAAGCTCTTTAACGACGAGGCCTTTAAGGAGGAGCTTATGGCTTCGGGCTTCCGGTTTTCTTCCGCCAATTCCATCAATATCGGACGGCTCGTGCCGCAGATCGTTTATTATGTCTATGCTTACTGCACGCTGCTTAAGGAGGAAAAGCTCCCTTCCGGCGGAGAGATCGACGTCTGCGTGCCCACCGGAAATTTCGGGAATATCCTTGCGGCATATTACGCAAAGCGGATGGGGCTCCCGATCCGTAAGCTCATCTGCGCCTCCAATGAGAACAAGGTCCTTTTTGACTTCTTCCAGACCGGGGATTATAACAAAAACAGGGAATTCATCCTGACCTCATCCCCCTCCATGGATATCCTGATCTCAAGCAATCTGGAGCGCCTGATCTATCATATCGCCGGGAACGATCCGGAACGGACCGCCGGCCTTATGAAGCAGCTTTCGGAGAACGGAGAGTATCTGATCGATGAGAAAATGCGCTCGGGGCTTTCGGACTTTGAGGCGGGCTATGCCACCGAAGAGCAGACTGCCGCGGAGATCAGGCGGGTTTATGAGGATACCGGCTATGTCATCGATCCGCATACGGCAGTGGCGTCCTCTGTGGTGAAGGAGCTCCGGGAAGCGGGAGCGCTGTCGGACCTTCCGGTGGTCATCGCTTCCACGGCCAGTCCCTTTAAGTTTGCGAGAAGCGTCATGAAGGCGGCAGGTGCCGGAGAGGAAGAGAAGAGTGACGAGGCTCTGGTGCGTGAGCTGGCTTCCGCCGGCGGCCTTGCGGTCCCTGCCGCGGTAGAGGAGCTCTGGAAGGCGGAGATCCGTCATAAGAAGAACATATCCATTCCGGAGATGAAGGAGACCGTCAGGGTATTTCTGAAGGAGAAATAAAGCGAAAAAACCGTCAGTCCCATGACTGACGGTTAAGCTTTCCGGATCGGAGCAGGGCTCTTAATTGATATCCGCGATCTGGCTTACGATCGCCTCCACCTGCTCGGAGGTTGCGGGCTTCTGCAGGAAATCCTTTGCCCCGCATTTGATGGCTTCGCGGATATGAGTCTGAGTCCCTACGGAAGAGACCATGACGGCATACACGCTGTGATCGAACTCTTTAATCTCCTTCAGGGCTGTGATCCCGTCTTTTACGGGCATAACAACATCGAGAAAGATGACATCGGGCTTTTCGGCTCTGCATACGTCTATGGCGGACTGACCGTCCGTTACCTGAAGGATATTCTGGATACCGCAGCCTTTCAGCTTGTCGGCAAGGTTCTTTCTGGCAAGCAGAGAGTCGTCGCAGATCAGAACCTTGATATCAGCTCGTTCCAAATTTTTACTAGCTCCTTACAATATGAAGATATTATTATTTTACAATAGATGATGCTATTTTGCAATCATCGGAAAGAGGATTTATGAATGACAATACCAATATGTTTCTGGATCTTTTGATGATCGCCGCCGGCGGGTATCTGGTGTACTGCGCTTTCCTGATGAAGCTTAAGGGAGAGATCGGTACGAGCCTGATCAGCCGGAATGTGGATCTTTCCCAGGCACCGGATAAAGCGGGCTATATCCGTACGATGTTCCTGCCGAATCTGATCATGGGTCTTTTTATGATCCTCTCCGGCGTCTCTACCTCATTCCTGCCGAAAATCGGGATCGGGCTGCCGGAGAAGGCTTCCACCTGGATCTTTCTGGCAGCGCTGGTGCTTCTCGTCATCTACGGCATCGTATCCATGAATGCCCAGAATAAATATCTGAAGCCCCACGCCTGATATCTTCAGTCCTTTCCTATATCCTTCCGCTCATGGGAAGATATCCTCTCTGAGGCTGTGCGCTCTTGAAGGCCGGACGGATGATCTTGCCTCCGTTTGAGAGCTCCTCCAGCCGGTGGGCGCTCCAGCCGGCGATCCTTGCGATGGCAAAGAGGGGAGTGTAGAGCTCCTGGGGCAGATCCAGCATGCTGTAGACAAAGCCGGAATAAAAGTCCACATTGCAGCAGACGCCTTTATAGATATGGCGCTCCTTGGCGATGACCTGGGGGCCGAGTCTTTCCACGGCCGCGTAAAGGTTGAATTCATCCTCCTTGCCCTTTTCCCTGGCAAGCTTTTCCGCAAAGCCCTTCAGGATGACCTGCCTCGGGTCGGAGAGGGAGTAGACCGCATGCCCCATGCCGTAGATCAGACCCTGCCGGTCAAAGGCCTCCTTCTTTAAGAGCTTTCCGAGATAATCGCAGATCGCGTCTTCATCCTTCGGATCCCTGACATTTTCCTTCAGGTCATTAAACATCTGCACCACCTTGACGTTTGCGCCGCCGTGCTTCGGTCCCTTCAGAGACCCCAGGGAAGCGGCGATGGTGGAGTAGGTATCCGTGCCGGTGGAGGTGACCACATGGGTCGTAAAGGTGGAATTGTTTCCTCCGCCGTGATCCATATGCAGTACCAGCGCCAGATCGAGAATCCTTGCCTCAAGCGGGGTATAGCTGCTGTCTGCCCGGAGCAGATGGAGCAGGTTTTCCGCCGGAGAGAGCTCCGGGATCGGCTTATGGATAAACAGGCTGTCGTTCTGGTTATAGTAGGTATAGGCCTGATAGCTGTAGACCGCGATCAGCGGCATCCTGGAGATGAGCTGCAGACCCTGACGCAGCACGTTGGGGATGGAGGTGTCGTCCGCGTTGCTGTCGTAGGAGTAGAGCATCAGCACGCTGCGGGCGAGGGCGTTCATCATATCGTTGCTGGGGGATTTCATGATCACATCCCGGACAAAATTTTTCGGAAGAGAGCGGTAAAAGCCCAGAAGCCGGGAGAATTCCTTCAGCTCCTCACTGTTCGGGAGCTTGTCGAAATGCAGCAGATAGGCCACCTCGTCGAAGCCGAAGCGCCCCTCCTCCGTAAAGCCCTTTACCAGATCCTTGATGCTGTAGCCGCGGTAGTAAAGATTTCCGTCTGTGGGAACCGATTCGCCGTTTACGATCTTTACCGCCTGTACGTCCGAGATATGGGTCAGGCCGGCGAGTACGCCCTTTCCGTTCAGATCACGAAGCCCCCGTTTGACATCCCATTTTCTGTAGAGCTCGGAATCGATCAGCATCGAATCATGAGCGGTGATGGCCAGATCCTCAAGCTCGGATGTGATTTTGGAGTAATTGACTTCCTCTTTTGCCATTATTCGTTCAATCCCTTTCCTGCAGACGGGGACGGCCCCGGACCGGCCCCTTTCGGTTGCACTAATAAAAAGGCGCTTTTGACTGAAGCTAAGCGCCGGAGTATCAGATCATTGATCCGGAGTATGATATCCGCACCTTGGTGCCTCATCGCACACCGGTATTGTACTTATAATAATACATTATTTATGTTAATTTGACAACTTAAAAGTTACGGGAAGGAGGGGGGAGGATCGGAGAAAAAATTTTGGTTGAAAGATGAAGTTGAAAATGGTATGATGGGAAAGTCGGAACGGACGGAAGCAGTGTGGAAACGGTAGAGGAAAGCGTCCTTTATGGCTTTTCCGTTTCGTAAGAGTAAGGGGTCGTAGCTCAGCTGGGAGAGCGTTCGCCTCACACGCGAGAGGTCACGGGTTCGAGCCCCGTCGGTCCCATGTAATCAAACTCCGCAAACGCTGTATCTTTCAGTGTTTGCGGAGTTTTGAAGTTTACGACAGAGAGAGGGAAGAGTATGGCACTGGTAAAGTGTCCGAATTGCGGATTAGTGGTAACCGATGAATTTGGAGATTGTTTCGGCTGCGGATATGTCTTTCCGCCGTCTGCCCCTTCGGCTGCCCCCGCTCCGGGGACCGGGCAGGGTATGCAGACAGTACCGGATATGCAGGGAGTGCCGCCGATCCCGCCCATGCCCGGGGTGGCGGAGGTGCAGGGGGTACCGCCCATCCCGCCCATGCCGCCGGCTTCGGATTTTCGGACCGGCACAGAGACGGGGCAGGATGCGCCGTATCCGCCGTATCCGCCGGAGATGCCCGGCACCCTCAGGCAGCAGGATCTCCTGGATCCCGAAGGCAGAGAGAAAAAGAAGCCGCCGGTGATCCTTTATGTGGGGATCGCGATCCTTGCCGTCACGCTGATCTTTGCCATTGCTGCCATTATTTTTATCCTGAGATCGGCGAGGAAGAAAGAAATGCAGGAGGCCTTTGTAAAGGATCAGGCAGCGGTGGAGCTGGAGCCCGTTGTGATCGATCCGCCCGCCGAATCCGACGGGGAAGAGGTTGTGGAGGAGCTGCCGGCGGAAGAGGTGCCGGAGGAAGCGCCGGTGGTGGAAGAAGAGGTGCAGAGCGAGAGCACGGAGGAGCAGAGAGAACCCGGGACCCCTTCGGAAAACAGACCGGAAGGAGAAACGGAGCCGGAGGCGGAAGCCCAGTCCCAGACAGAGGGAGGAGAGGCTGCTCCGGAAACAGAGGCGGAGGCGGAGCCTGTGGAGGAGACCGCCGCGTCAAATGCCGATTACAGCGGCTTTATCTCTTCGGTGGAGCAGGCTCTGGATGGTCAGCTGGGAGACGGAGAGTCCCTGACGGAAGTGAATTTTGACGGCTCAAACCTCAGGATCTACGTGGATCTGTCCGGAGGCGATACGGGGACGCTCTCCATGAGAGACCTGGCCCTTGTCAGAACGTCCTCCATCGCGGATGCGGTGCTGAGCCTTGAAAATGAATATGATACCTGGGATTTCATCACGATCGATTTCGGCCCGGAGGGAAAAGCCGTGCTGGACAAGAGCATGGTGGCAAGCTCCGGGATCGGAAAATACTTCGATTATGATGAATCCACGATCCTGAAATAAAAAACTGCCACGAAATAGGCGGCACAGGATGTGCAGCGGATTTCATGACAGCTTCGGAAGGATGCTTCGGGTCAGATCAGTCCCGCCTTCTTCAAAGCCCTTCGTAACACCGGGCCCAGCCAGGCGGCGAGGATGATCTTGATCCCCGCGGTGGGGATAAAGGGAAGGACACAGGCGCTGAGCGCCGCCGAAAGAGGGGATCCGGCAGAGATCATGAACCATACGGTTCCTGCCGCATAATTGACCACTGCGCCGATGATCAGGCCGAAAAGGATCCATACCCTGTCCCGGTCCGCAAAAAGCCCCGCGGCCAGCGCCATCAGCGGGAAGGTGATGATAAAGCCTCCCGTCACTCCCAGCACGATCCCGAGACCTCCGGTAAAGCCGGCAAAGACCGGGACGCCCACGGCTCCGAGCAGGACGTAGAGAAGGGCGGAGAGGGTTCCGCGCTTCGCTCCCAGCACCAGCCCCGCGAGAGGGATGGCAAGGGTCTGAAGGGTCATGGGAACGCCTGCCGGCATCGGGATGCTGATCTGGGCCATTACGGCGATGATCGCCGTAAAGACTGCGATATAGCAGAGATCCTTTGCGGACAGACTTCGTTCGGATTCTGTTTTGCGGGCTGCTTCTGTTGTTGTTTTCATAATGTTCTCCGTTTTGCAGGCGCCGGGTGCTCTGACATCAGGCGCTTTTTTGATCCTGCCGATAGGTGCCTTTCAAAGAATAATCGCTTTGGGGCGACTTGTCAACCATAATAAAAAATAAGGTTGACAATGGAGATCCTCCGGTGAAGGGGCGGAATGCCGGAGCTTTGGTCATGAGCCGGATATAACAAATATTGCATCATAATAAAGGAGGGAAAAGATGATGGATGAAAAACAGCTGATCCGGGAGGCGGCGGAGGCGAGGAAAAATTCCTACGCACCCTATTCAAAGTATCATGTGGGGGCGGCCCTGCTGACGAAGGACGGAAGGATCTACCGGGGCTGCAATGTGGAAAACGCGGCCTTTACCCCGGGAAACTGCGCGGAGCGGACAGCCGTATTCAAGGCGGTCAGTGAAGGGGTGAAGGAGTTTGAAGCCATCGCCGTTGTGGGAGGGCCGGAGGAGGGCGATACCGGCTATGCTTATCCCTGCGGTGTGTGCAGACAGGTGATGATGGAGTTTACGGATCCGGAGACCTTCCGGATCATCACGGGATCGGGAGAGGATGATTATTCGGTCCATACCTTAAAGGAGCTGCTTCCTTTCGGCTTCGGACCCGCAAATCTGAAGGAACCGTCATGAAATGAAGGGCACCTCCTGTGCAGAT
>CACZNS010000053.1 GCA_902782575.1 uncultured Lachnospiraceae bacterium | reverse complement strand
CCCGGGGCTGACGGATAAGGGCCGGCTCCCGCCGGAACCCATAAGGAAAAGGAGTTTTATTCATGCAGAAGTCTAAGGTCTATCCGTGGTATTTTGCCATCGGCTCCGTGCTGATCTATACGGTCTTAAGTGTGGTGCCGGGGCTTTTGGGTATCGGCTACAGCTTTACGGACTGGTCGGCTTATTCCGACGAGCTTCACTTTACGGGCTTTACGAACTTTATCACCGTCTTCTCCGGTGAGAACGACTATCTGCATTATATCGCCAATACCGTCTGGTTCACCATCGTGACCGTGATCCTTAAGACCGGTCTCGGACTGCTCTTCGCGGTGGCCTTAAGCCGGAATATCAAATGGAAGAATTTTCACCGGGGCATTCTTTATCTGCCCTCGGTCCTGCCGATCCTCGTGACCGGTCTGGTCTTTACATCGATCCTGAACCCCAAAACGGGTTTTCTGAATAATTTCCTGAATACGGTGGGGCTTGATTTCCTTACGAGGAAATGGCTGGTGGATCCGAAGGTGGCCTTCGGATCTGTGATGGCGGTGGATATCTGGCGCGGCACCGGCTATATCATGACCCTCCTGATCGCCGGGATCCTTGCGATCCCCGATCTCTACTACGAGGCGGCAGCCATCGACGGAGCCAACGCCTGGCAGCGCTTCCGTTATATCACCCTGCCGATGCTGAAGCAGACCCTGGCGGTGACCATCGTTTTGAGCGTGATCTACGGGCTGAAGATCTTTGACATGGTCTATGCCCTGACCAACGGAGGTCCCGGGCACCGGACGGAGGTGCTCTATACGGCGGTCTATAAGATGATGAGCAAGGGCCTCTACGCGGAGGGCACCACCATCAGCTCGGTCCTCTTCATCTTCATGGTGATCATCGGATATTTCATGGTGAAGATCCTGACCAAAGACGAGGTGGTTGAATAGATCATTCCCGGGCGAAGCGGCGGGAATGGGCAGGCTCCCGCGAGGGCTCCTTCCTCCCACACGCCTGCAGGATATCAAGTGGTTTAGAGTATTTGCAATAAAGGACGGTACTGCATGGTTTACACGACGAAAAACAGATTCTTACAGATCCTGCTGAAGAACATCCTTGCGTGGATCGCATCGCTCCTTGTGATCATCCCGTTGGCGCTGGTGCTCTTAAACGCCTTCAAGGCTGACGGGGAGACGCTTAATATGAACCTGGCGCTTCCGAAGCACTGGACTCCTTCCAATTTCCTGACGGTCATAGAAAAGGGAAAGCTGATCGTGAGCTTCTTCAACAGCTTTGCCTACGCGGGGATCGGTACGCTCATCACGATCTTTTTCGGATCCATGGCGGCCTATGTTTTTTCCCGCAGGAGGACCAGGGGGATGAGCACGCTCTATATGTACATCGTGCTAGGCATGGTGATCCCGGTGAACTATGTGACGCTGACCAGGACGATGCTTACCCTGCATCTTACCAATTCCGCTCTGGGGATCATTCTTCTGTATATGGCTCTGCAGACGCCCTTTACGGTATTCCTGATCTACGGGTTTGTTTCGAAGATCCCCGTGGAGCTGGATGAGGCGGCGATCCTGGACGGCTGCAGGCCGATGCAGCTGTATATTAAGATCATCTTTCCGATGCTCAAGAGTGCCATCGTTACGGCGGGAGTGCTCTGCTTCTTAAACTGCTGGAATGAGTTTATGATGCCGCTGTATTTCCTGCACAGCTCGGAAAAATGGCCCATGACCCTTGCGATCTACAACTTCTTCGGCCAGTACGAGATGAAGTGGAATCTGATCTGCGCGGACGTGCTCCTTACCTGCGCGCCGGTCATCATCCTGTATCTGGTCTGCCAGAAGTATATCGTGGGGGGGCAGACGGCGGGAGCCGTGAAAGGTTAGGTCGGGAACCGAAGAAGGTTCTTTACCATAGAAAAAAGGGGTTTCAACAAAAAAAGGAGGAAGGTAATGAAGAGAAAACTGATATCACTGGTATTGTGCGGTACGCTCGTATTCTCACTGGCGGCATGCAGCGGCGGCGGAGATATGTCTGCGGCGGTGGCGCAGGAGCCGGCGGCTCAGGCCGGGGAAGAGGCTCCGGCAGCAGAGGAGCCGGCAGCGGAGGAAGCTTCCGAAGGCACGGAGACGGTAGCGGGAACCACCATCACGGTCATGGCCAGCCAGGACTGGGTGGAGGATGCCGAACAGGAGCTGGGCAAGAAGTTTGAGGAGCAGACGGGGATCCATGTAGACTATCAGATCGTACCGGCGGATCAGTATCAGGATCTGCTGCTGACCAGGCTGAACAGCGGCGAGGGCCCGGACATCTGGGGCGCACAGTCGGGCTTCGCTCTGGCTACAACCTATAATGTACAGCAGAACGCGGTGGATCTTTCCGGCGAGCCCTGGGCGGATGCCTACAGCCCGTTCTCCGCGGAGCAGACCGGTGTGGACGGCGTCAACTACGGCCTGACCTATTATGATACAACAACGGATTATTATATTGTATATAACAAGAAGCTCTTTGAAGAGGCCGGCGCAAAGGTTCCGACCACCTTCGCGGAGTGGACGGATGCCTGCGACAAGCTGCTGGCAAAGGGCGTGACACCGATCTATGAGCCCATGGCTGACGGCTGGCATCTGCTGATGATGTGGACCGCTGCGGCTCAGGTGCACGATAAGGTGGAGCCCGGCATCATCGACAAGCTGAACAAAAACGAGACCACCTTCGCTGAGGAGAAGCAGATGAAGGAGGCTGTGGAGCAGCTGAAGACTCTGGCCGACAAGGGCTACTTCGGCGACAACTATATGAGCGATGAATTTGCGGATGCGGAAGGCTATCTGGCTAGCGGCGAATTTGCGATGTGCATGCTGAAGCCCGGCTCGATCGCAAAGATCGTGGAGAGCGACATGAATACGGCGGGATATACGGCGGATGATTTCGGCCTCTTCCTGATCCCGATCTGCGACAACCAGTATCTGAACGTACATCCCACGGGTCCTTCCCGCTTCATCTACAGCGGCTCCAAGAACATCGATGCAGCAAAGCAGTATCTGGCATTCCTGCTGGAGAAGGACAATGTGCAGTATCTGATCGACAATGCGGCAGACGTGGAGAATCTTCCGGTAGAGGTAGGCCAGACTCCCGCATACTCCGATATGACAAAGGATTTCCTGGCACAGTATGACGACGAGCATTCCGGCATGGTGCTTCAGGATGTGGTGCTTTACTTCAACGAGCAGTGGATGGATATCAATGCGGATCTGGCAGCCATGTTCATCGGCGATATGACCAGCGATCAGGTGCTGAAGGGCATCGACGACCGCCGCGCACAGCTGGCAAAGGCCGCAGGGGATGAAAACTGGAAATGATCCGGAATCTGTGAAGAACAGATAACAGAACCCGAGAAGTAAGAGACCGCCGTACCGGGAAGCCGGTGCGGCGGTTCTTTGGTATATAGGAATGCCTGCAGGAAATGCTGCATATCCGGCGGCAGCAGAACACCGGAGGGAAAAGGATATGGAAAAATTCACGAATATATAGTATAATAATACGATTAATTTCGGGAATCCGGTACACAATGAGGACCTCATACGGGGGATCATACCGGAACCATTACAGGCCTTTTTAAGGAAAACAAAAGGGCCCTGAAGAAGCTCCGGTCAGCCTGGCTCCTGCCGCCGTCACGGTCCCGCCTGAATCTTCTTTCCATCAGGCCTGATACGCCGAAAAGTGCGTGAAATCGGAAACACGGTATGGTCCGGATACGGTAAAATAAGTGTTCTATGAGAAATCTGTGGAATAATCTTCTGTTTACATCGGTTCTGCTCCTGCTGCTGGTCCTGCTGTTCTATTTTGTGAGAACAGGACTGCCGGACCTTTTCGGCGGGAAGGCGGAAGCCGGAATGGAAGCGGAAGCGGAAACAGAGCTGCCTGACTCTCTTCCGGAGGAGATCTATGAACCTGCGGAAGAAGAGGAGAGGGACGGAGAGCTTATGGAGAACGGGGAAATGCCTCTGGTGGAAGCGGAAGAGACGGTGGAGATCAGGGAGCCGGCGGTCCCGGAGGGAGAGCTTTCGGAATCGGGAATTCCCGAAGAGGCGATAGAGCTCATCGGGGATATCATCACAGCAGACATCGGCCACGGCTTTTCCAGTGCGCAGCTGGCCGTGATCAAGGACGGGAAGCTTGTGTACCGGAATGCCTGGGGAAAGGTGCAGACCATCGATGAGCAGGGAGATCCGGTATCCTCTGCGGAGGATGTGACAGATGAGACTCTCTATGATCTGGCCTCCAATACCAAGATGTACAGCGTCAACTACGCGCTGCAGTACCTCCTGACCAGAGGGGAGGTGGATCTGGATACGAGGATCACGGATATCCTGGGGCAGGAGTTTGCGGAAGATACCATTGACATCGCCTATCAGGGCTTTGATCCGATCCCGGCGGAGACAAACAGGGCGTGGAAGGCCTCCCTTACGATCCGGGATCTCCTGAAGCATGAAGCGGGCTTTCCGGAGGGTCCTCAGTATTACAACGACCGCTATGATCATGCCAGCAGGGAGATCGATTCCGACAACGGAAATGTGCTTTACGCGGGAACCGACGGCAGCGAGGCTACCAGGGAGTATACCCGCCGGCTCATCTGCCGGACACCTCTCATGTATGAGCCGCATACAAAGACGCTTTACAGTGATCTGGACTATATGATCCTGTGCTACTGTCTGGAGGAGATCACCGGGATGCGCCTGGATGAATACCTGAAGCAGACCTTCTGGGAGCCTATGGGGCTCACCCGTACCACCTACAATCCGCTGGAAAACGGCTTTACGGAAGCGGACTGCGCGGCGACGGAGCCTGCAGGAAACAGCAGGGACCGGAAGCTTTCCTTCAGCGGGGTCAGGACCTATACGTTAAGGGGCGAGGTGCACGACCCCAACGCCTTTTACTGTATGAGCGGGGTTTCCGGACATGCGGGAATGTTTTCCACCGCAACGGAGCTGGCATATCTGGCCTCTCTGATGCTTGACGGAACCTACGGGGAGCAGGAATATTTTTCCCGGGAGGTGATCGGGGAATTCACCGCCCCGAAGGATGCGGAAAATGACAATTTCGGCCTGGGCTGGTGGAGACAGGGCGATCACAGGAGGGATTCCTTTTTCGGGACTCAGTGCTCCGAAAAGACCTTCGGGCATCAGGGCTTTACCGGGACTCTCACGATGATCGACCCGGAGGACCGGCTGATCGTTGTGCTTTTAACGAATAAGATCCATTCGACGACGCTGGGGGATTCCCTTTCGAAGTTCCGCGGCAATTATTATACGACGGCAAGGCTCGGATTCGCTCCGGAGATCATCCAGACCGGAGAGAAGAATCCGGATGATCCGGTGGGAGCCCTTGAAAGCCTGATGCAGGAGAGGATCGACGCGGCAGAGGAAAATGCGGCCGGAAAGGCTTCCGATTATCCGGTGGTGCTTGCGTATGAGGCATTAAAGGAGGCGGAGGAGAGCTTTGAGGAGCGCTTCGGAACGGCCGGATCCATACAGCAGCCCGGAACATAGCGGAGAAGGGATAAAGGAACGCTTATGCGACCGCCCGCAGGGGCGGTGGGGGTAGGACCATGAGGCGTATTTTTTTTCAGTGTAAGCACTGCGGATATCATATATTGTTTACCGAGGAGGAGTTCCGTTACCGGGGAGAAGCGGAGCTTAAAAATCATATCCTCGGAAAGCATGACGGCAAGATGACGTACGGGGAGGGAAGGCTTAGAGATCAGTTCCGTGAATCCTGGCTTTACTGATATGCCGGGGCACCGGCCGGACAGCCTTGCGCCAGCCTATGGATTTCAAACCGAAAATACGGTATTATTATGATATCAGGGTCAAAAGCATAATGGCTTATGACCCGCGAAACACGGAAACGTGTCCGGCGGACGGTTTTGAGCCCGACATCATTATCATATAGGGAAAGCCGCAGAGGCGGCTCACAGATCACAGGGAGGTGGCCTATGAAAAACAGGAAACTCAGAGGATTTTTATTCGCAGTCTGCGGCATGATCGTGCTCGGACTGTACGGAGGCGCGGTATCCCGGCCGGCTTTTGCAGCGGCAGTCACGGATACGGAAAAGAAAGAGGATGAAAAGAAGGATCCCTATGCGCTGGACAAGGAGGTGAAGGACTGGCTTGACGGCGGCGGCGGTATCCCGGGGGAGGTGAAGTACGCGACTCTCTCCGGCACCGGTCATCTGTGGGAGCTGGACAGCACGGATATCAGCGACGGCAAGGTGGAGCTCATCGGTGTGAACGAGAAGCGGCTCGTATACGGGATCGAGCTTAAGAACTGGCTGAAGAATCAGTTTTTCTACGGAGACAGGCTGGGCGAGGAAGACAACCGGGTGAAGTTTAAGAGACCTAAGAAGGATTACGAATTTTAGGAAGCATGGAACGGACTCGAAAAAAAATACGGATCCTTATTCTGATCGGCGTTCTGCTGATCCTGGGATTCATTATCAATTATCTTGTGGCAGCCTTTGTATTATCCGGGCGGGCCTCCCTGTCGGGGCCTCTGTCGGATGTACCGGACGACCGGGAGGTCTGCGTGACCATGGAGGTCCCGAAGGAATGGGGCGTGGGCATGCAGTACGGAGCGGAATACGATTTCACGCTTCATAACAATTTGAATCTGGAGATCTCAAACTGGACGGTGGAGCTTCCCCTGACGGAGGATATCATCCCCATCAACCCGGATGAGATCTGGAATGTAAGCTTTGACCAGAAGCCCGATAAGCTCACCCTGACCGCGCTGGACTACGCTTCGGTGGTGAAGGGGAAGGATGTCCAGACCTTCGGGGTCATCGTTGTGGGCGATAAATGGTGGGCGCCCGAAACCGTGACGGTCTCCTATGAGAAGGTCTATCAGGCCATGGAGCTGCCCTCCTTTTTCGTGCTCATGGTTCTTACCATCCTGTGGGGGATGTTCATGGTGGAGGCCGTGAGCGTCTATTTCACCCAGCGCAAGGAGCAGCTGCGGGCCAGACAGGATAAGCAGATCATCCTTCAATCCATCAATACCTTCATCAATTTCATCGATGCAAAGGATCCTTACACGCAGGGGCATTCCAAGCGGGTGGCGACCATCGCGGTGGAGCTGGCCCGCAGGCTGGGCTTCCCCGAGGATAAGATCGATCATATCTATTACACGGGGCTTCTTCATGATGCAGGGAAGATCAGCATACCGGATCGGATCCTGAAAAAGGTGGGGCGCCTGACACCGGAGGAATATTCCGTGATGCAGCAGCATCCGGACAACGGAGGACTGATGCTGAAGGATTTCACCGTGGTGGATGAGATCCGGGACGGAGCCCTCTATCATCATGAGCGCTATGACGGAAAGGGTTATCCCCAGAAGCTGAAGGGAGAGGAGATCCCCCTTGCCGGGCGGATCATCTGCGTGGCGGATTCCTTTGATGCCATGGCGAGGGACCGGTGCTACCGCAAGCATCTGACCGCGGAGCAGATCCTTTCGGAGTTTGAGAATAATTCCGGAACCCAGTTTGATCCGGAGATCGTGATCCATATGATCCGGATGATAAAGGACGGGACCGCGGAGCGCCTGACGGCGGAGCTATAGGAATGTATCTTTCGGATCAGACCGTAAGCCGGGCCTCCGCCAGCGAATAGTCGATGACTTTTTCGGCGCCGCTCTTTAAGCGGATCCTGATCTGCTGAGCGGTCTGGAGCAAAAGAGGGTTCCTGCCGCAGATAAGGTCATTTTCCGTAAGGATCTCAAGGATCGGGAAAAGCTCATCCTCCCTGAAAGGGGTCTCATCATCCCGGGTAACGGTCTGGGAGATAAAAACCGTGTTTTCAAAGCCGCCGTACTGCTTCCTTAAGGCGCCGGAGGCATAGGGGATCAAAGAGCATTCAGAGTCGGGGTTGGTACCCCGGCTTTTCAGTATCTCCGGACTTTCAAAGCCGGTATAGACGGTGAAGGCAAGGCGCTTCGGACAGCCCGTATGCCCCCTGCCGCTCAGGATCACGGCCTTCGGGGTGATCAGAGAGAAGCGCTCCCGCTCCTCCCCGCAGGCGATCCGGATGCTTTCCCCCTCTTTATATTCGATCACCGTATCCCCGTTGTCCGGGAAGCCGTAGGAGCCCAGGGTGATGGCCATGGGCCGCCTGCAGATGCGGAAACGGTCGGCCCGCAGGATGCCTAGGGAGACAGGAAAATCCGCCAGATCCGCAGCCTGCAGCCAGTGAGCCTCGGTCGCCGGATCGTAATCAAAGAACTGCCTTCTGTAGAGCACTCCGCCGCGGCTTCCGCAAAAAAGCGTCACATTTGCCTTTTCGGTATGCCGGTCCGGAAGACCTGTCAGGACATACTGCATGGATTCGACGTTATGTAAACCGGAACCCTGCGAAATGGTGTTATGTAAACCAGAACCTTGCGGAGTCGCGTTATGTAAACCAGAATCGATTCCTTCCTCCTCCGGAACCGGACTGCTCTCCCAGGGATATTTCGTGTTATAGCAGAGCTTGGAGTAGTTCTGCATCCCGTGGTCGTCCCCCTTCTGCTTCAGGACCTTGGCGGTGCGCAGGATGGTTTCGCCGTTCGCCTTATGATCCGTAAAGACCAGGGCGGGGCCGGGGAGGACGGTTTCCTTCACCTCATCCCCCTTAAGCTTCTCCCAGCTGCCGTTATTCTCCCTTGCGCTCCAGAAGGGATGATCCTCCTTCAGATGCAGACAGAGAAAGGCCTTTCCGATCCAGAAGACGGACTCCGCGCAGGAGTAAGGCTGGATGAGGGGAGTGAACTGGCCGTAAAAGCCCAGGGAAGGGATCCCGCCTATCAGGAAATCGTCCCGGAGCATAAACTGCAGGAGACTGCCGGAGGCGATCCTCCTTGCAAGCCCGCAGTCCACCGTGGGCTGCGTAAGGAAAAGATTGCCGTCGAAGGCGGAGGTGGCGGCGTTCCGGTAGATGCTGCTGCGGCCCCACATATTGGTAAAGCCGTCCTCATCAAACATGTCCGGATAGCTTTCCATGAGCTTCGCGGAGGCTTCGGCAAAGCGTTCCGCGATCCTGGGGAGCTTCTTAAAGCCGTACCACTCGCACCAGAGGGGAGCGTAAAACTGGAAGGCCCAGCAGGAATAATAATCAAAGGAGTGGCCGTCCCGGTACCAGCCGTCCCCCACATAATAATTCAGGCAGGAGAGGGCGTGGTCGAGCATGATCTCCTCATCGATCTCATAGCCGTACATATGCAGGAAGGCCATGTCCAGCATATTAAAAAGCCGCCAGTTCTGCGGAGCCGTGTTGGCATGGGCGAAGCCCAGAAGGAACGAGGCGATCTTATCCTGCTCCTCTTTCGGATACGTTTCCCAGAGCACCTCCCTGCACAGGTAGAGTCCGATGACCAGGGCACAGGTTTCCACGGTCTGCTGAAAGGGGCGGAAGGGATCGGAATCCTTTACCAGCTCCTTCATCTCCCCGTAGGAGCCGGCATATTCCGCATGACCCTTTTCGGTGCAGCTCCTTAGGATATGCAGGCTGTAATAGTCCTTCAGGCGGATGCCGGCTATGGTGAGTTCGGGGTCATCCGCGATCAGCACAGAAGCGATCAGGAAGGATCTGGTCAGGCCTTCAAAGATCTCCGCCTTTTTCTGGGCCTCAAGGGCTCCCGGGGAATCCTTCAGGTGGGGATAGGTGACCTCCGTCTCAACCCTCGGCACCACCACGGGCGCATCCATATCCTTTATATTTTCAAAGATCCCGCGCATCAGATATTTCGCGGCGTCGATCCAGCTCTTTCTGGTAAGCCCGGTATAGGGGCTTAATTCATGATCCGTATATTTGGGCGTGTACCGTTCCATCCGTCTCTTCCTTTCACCAGTAGCAGTTCCAGTCCGGGTTCAGAAGCCTTGTCAGGGCTTCCATATAGTAATAATCCCCCCAGAGCACGCATTCGTCCACCCCCTCCGGGGTGCAGGTATTATAGGGACTCCGTTTGGAGTAGGTGCCGTGCAGGATGCGTCCGTTGGAGAGGGAGAGGTCCTTTACCCGGTAGCTGTCCGTTATGGTCTTTAAGAGCTTCCCGGCAAGGGAGATGCATTGCTTCTTCTCCTCCCCGTCCAGAAATTCGCTCATCTGCAGCATCCCGCAGGCGGCGATCACCGCGGAGGAGGAGTCCCTGGGCTCCTCTTCCTCATCCCCGTTTCCGAAGGTCAGATCCCAGAAGGGGCAGAGATCATCCGGCAGATGGCTCATGAAGTAGCCTGCGACTCTCCTGAAGTATCCGATGTATTCCTCCCGGCCGGTGTATTTATACGCCACGGCAGTCCCGTAGATCCCCCAGGCCTGTCCCCTGGCCCAGGCACTGCCGTCCTTATAGCCCTGGCAGGTGGCGCCGTGGTCAAACTCCCCGGTCCGGCTGTTCATAAAGACCGTATGCCAGGTGGAGTCATCCTCGCGGATCACGTACTTCATCGCGGTATGGATATGCTTTTCCGCGATCTCCCTGTATTTCGGATCCCCGGTTTCGGCGGATGCCCAGTAGAGCAGAGGGAGGTTCAGCAGGCAGTCTATGATGAAGCGGTAATTGTCCGCCGCGCCCATCTCTCCCCAGGCCTGGATGAATTCCCCCACGGGCTGGAACCTCGTGATGAGCTTATCCGCAGCCAGAAGGGCGGCCTTTTTTCCGGTTTCGGAGCCGGTGAGCTTATAGGCTGCCACGCAGGAGGGGCTGTAGAGGAAGCCCATATCGTGATGCTCCACATCGCAGAGAGTCCGGATCCGCTCATAAAAGGAGAGGACCTGGGCTTCGGCGGAGTGCAGGAGGCGGCTCCGGTCCCCTTCATCCACCGCGTTTTCATAGGCAAGCCAGACCTGTCCGGTATAGAAGCCTGTGGTCCAGCCCTTGTTTTCTCCCGGGATATAGCGATTTTGTACGGAAGCAGGTCCCGGAAACCGGTCTCCGTAAGCATCCAGATATTTCAGCACTCCCGAAACACACAGGGCGAGAGCATCCTCCGCCTCGCCCCGTGTGATCTCCGGATGATCCTTAAGCTTATCTTTACTGATCCATTTACTCATATCCTTATCCTTTCACGGCACCCGTTGTGATGCCTGCCACAAAGTACTGCTGCAGCAGCATAAACATGATCAGCACCGGGATCAGGGAGATCACGGAGGCCGCCATGATCAGGCCGTATTCCGCGGAATACTGGGAGATGAACATCTTGATCCCGATCTGCAGGGTCTTTTTCGAGTCCGTCGTCAGATAGATCAGGGGCCCCAGGAAGTCGTTCCAGGTATTCACAAAGGTGAAGATGCACAGCGTGGAAAGGGCCGGCTTGGAAAGCGGGAGCATGATGTGGGCGTAGATCCCGTATTCCGACATGCCGTCGATCCGGGCCGCTTCGCAGAGAGAGTCCGGGATCTCCTCGTAGAACTGGCGCATTAAAAAGACGCCGAAGGCCGAAAACGCCTGGAGGATGATGATGGCCAGATGGGTATCCGCAAGGCCCAGCTTTCTCATAAAGATGAACTGCGGGACCATATAGACCTGCCAAGGAACCGCGATGGTCGCGATATAAGCCAGAAACAGCAGATTTCTCCCCTTAAACCTGAGCTTCGCAAAGGCATAGGCCGCAAAGCTGGAGGTCAGGATCTGCAGGAGCGTTACGATGACCGTGAGCTTGGCCGTATTGACCGCGTATTTCGCCAGAGGGATCCTGGTCCAGATGTCCACGTAGTTCTCCCATCTGGGAGTGAAGCCCAGCCACTGGTAGGGGATCACGAAGATGTCCTTATTGAGCTTCAGCGAGGCCGTGATCATCCACACAAAGGGGACCAGCATGATGACTGCGAGGAAGAACAGAAGGATATAAATGATGATATGGGCGATAAGCCTGTTTGTCTTTTTACTCTGCATATGTCCTCCTCTTAATCATTCGCGTAATTTTTTTCGAACTTAAACTGGATCAGGGTGATGATCAGTACGATCACAAACAGCACCAGAGACGCCGCGGAGGCGCTGCCCAGCTTCCAGTTGCGGAAGGCCTCTTCGTAGATATAGTACACAAGGACCATGGCGCTCTTGTTCACCACACCGTTGGAGCCTCCGGCCAGCATGTAGACGATATCGTAGATCTTAAAGCAGTTGATGGTCAGCATCACTGATACGAAGAAGGTGGTGGGCTTCAGCTGGGGAAGGGTGATATACCAGAATTTCTGAATGGTATTCGCACCGTCCAGTGCCGCCGCCTCGTAGAGGTCCTCGCTGATGCCCTGAAGGCCCGCCAGATAGATGACCATGTAATAGCCCATGGTCTTCCAGATGGAAAACAGGATGATGGTCAGCATGACGGTTTTGGGAGAGGCGGCCCATTTGAGGGGCTCGGCGTGGAACACGTTCATCAGAAGCTGGTTCATCAGCCCTCCCTTGCCGGGAGTGAACAGCATGTTCCAGACCGCAGCCACCGCCACGAGGGAGGCCACATATGGGAAAAAGGTAACCGTCCGGAAGAAGGTTCTGCCTTTTATTTTCTGATTCAGAAGGATCGCCAGGGCGAGTGCTGCCACCAGAGTCAGAGGAACGGTGAACAGACTGTAGACGACCGTGTTTTTCAGGGAAGCCAGAAATCTGTCGTTGGTAAAAAGGTCGATGAAATTCCGGATCCCCACGAATTTCATGGGATTGGAGCCGTCCCATTCATTGAAGGCCATGATGAAGGCCAGAATGATGGGCCCCAGCGTAAAGACCGCAAAGCCTATAAAGTTGGGAGCAATAAAGGAATAGGCCACAAGAGTTCTTTTTTGCTGTCTGTTTAAGAACCCGGTACCCGCGGCTTCAGGATTGCTGCGCATAGATCTCTCTCTTTCCAAACACCCTTATCCTTCCGGGTGTTTTCATAAAACAGGGTACCTGCAAGGCTACAGGTACCCTATTGGTTTCATTGGTCCGTGCAAAATGTTACTGGCCGAGGATCGCTCCCACGCCTTCGTTCATTGCCGCGATCCCCTCATCAACGGTGGAGATCTCATTCATGATATTATCATGCTGCTCGTTCAGGACCGTCTCGATCTCGGAGGATTTCTCGTTTGCGGGCATCTCAAGATATGCATGAGTCGCCGTCAGAGCTTCCTTGGAACTGTCGTCTGCCGGGAAGCCGTCCATCTCGGCGATCTTTGCGTTGATGGCATCATTGCTCATGGCAGGAGTGTTGCCGGTGTCGGCCATGATGGCTGCGCCCTCGGAGCCGCTTACGAACTTCACGAAATCCCAAGCCGCGTCCTTGTTCGGTGCGGAGGTGGGGATAGCCAGAGCCGTGATGGTTGCCAGAGTCGAGCCGGGCTCTACGCCTTCCGCGTGGGGATATTTTACGATGCCCCAGTTGGCTGCCGCGGCACCCTCGCCGTCCTTGATCTTTTCAATCAGGGTCGGGATGAACCAGGAGCCCATGTTCAGCATACCGACATTGCCCTGATAGAAGGCTGCGGAGTAGTGAAGTCCCTGGGTCTTAAGGGTTGCGTAATCCATGCAGACGCCGTCCTTCTGCTGTGCAAGGACCATCTCATAGTAGGGCTTGGTGAAATCGTAGGTTCCGTCCACGATGGTGTGCTTGCCGTCCAGGATGCCGTCCAGCTGGATCGTGGAACGCCAGGTGTGATAATGTGCGCCGTAGACCTCGGAGCCGGGTGTGGTATCCGTGATCTTTCTGGCAAGCTTGTCATACTCGTCCCAGGTCATGTCGTTGGTGGGATAATCCACGCCTGCCTTGTCGAATACGTCCTTGTTGTAGAAGAGGACCCAGATATCACGGCGGAACGGAAGCTCATACAGAGTATCGTTTACCTTGATCTGATCCGTGATGCCGCTGTATACGGAGAGGTCGATGCCGTCGCCTGCGATCCTCTCGTCCAGAGGCTCCAGAACGCCCTTGTTGGCCAGGGTCACAAGACCGGGCACATCCTTGATGGTCACTACGTCAAAGTCGGAGTCGGAGCCGGAAAGCTGGGTGCCGAGAACCGTCTGATAATCCGTGGAGCCCAGATCCACCATCTCGATGGTGACGTTGGGATGAGCTGCGGTGTAGCCGTCGATCAGCGGCTGATAATAAACCGTCGCATCCTTGTCCCAGAGTGCCCACTTCAGGGTGACGGCATCTCCGGAGGAAGCCTGATCCGCCGCTGCGTCCCCTGCCGCAGCCTCGGGTGCCTCCTCGGCCGTCTCTTCGGCGGGAGCGCCCTGATCCGCAGGCGCAGGTGCTGTAGCTGCAGTACTTCCGCAGGCTGTGACCGTGATCACTGTCAAGGCTGCCGTGAGTAATGTGCTGATAACCTTCTTTTTCATATTTACCTCCTGTAATCGTTAAGGTGTGATACTCCTTCTGCCGGAACCGGCAGAAATTGTATTTTGGCTTTTTTTAGCATATAATTCTTTTTGATGCAGCTGAATGGATTAATTTTCGGTTTAGTTGTTCTTATTTTCGCGGATCCTGCAATATTGTCTTTTTTTAAGCGGAAGCTGTCTTTTTTTTGAATCTATGAAGGAAAAGCTGAAGAGCCTCCGGGGCCGGATCATAACGATCATCATGTGCTTTTCTTCGCTTATAGCGCTTTCCGTGGCGCTTTTAAGCCTTTTTGTCTCGCGCAGATATCTGGAGGAGAATCAGGCGCAGTCCTCCTATATCACCCTGCAGCTCATCGGAAATGAGATCAACTCCGACCTGAACGCCGTTCTGGGCTTTACGGACAGGCTTTTGCTGGATGAAAAGGCGGAGGAATATCTGAAGGAGATGGCGGGCCCGGAGGGAGAGGATCCGAACGGCAGCAGGCGGCTGTCGATGGAGGTCTGGGATCATCTGAATAACGAATACGGTGTCAGCGCAGCCCACGACCTGATCCCCAGATTTGTACTCTCCACCCCCGGCGGAGAGAAGTTTCTGCAGGTGGCGCGGATCCCCGGAACGAGCACGGTGAAGGTCACGGAAAGCATCATGGAGCTGCCCTGCTTTGAGGAGCTGTATCAAAGCAGCGGATACCGCTACATCGGCCTGATTCCGAGCCCGGTGAACCTTACGGCCTCAAACCCCGTGATCCCGCTGATCCGCCGCATCCCGAACAGCCGCACCCCGGATACGGTGGGCTGGATCTATGCGGAGATCGACTCCGCCGCCATCATGGGGCATATCGAAAACCCGTCTCTACCGGAGGACAGCGAGCTCTACATCACCTTCGGGGACCGGGTCACCTACCGGTACGACAACGGGAACTTTATCGTAGCGTCTCTTCCGGAGGGGGTCACGGACTTTGATCTGCCGGGAAAGCCCATCCGCCTAAGCCTCCTGCCCTCCGCAAGCGAAATGCGCAGCCGCAGCCGCACCCAGCTTCTGATCATCCTGGGGATCCTTCTTTTCATCCACCTTGCAGGCATCGGGATCTATTACCTCCTGCGCCGGATGATAAACGATCCGGTGGAGGCACTCCTGGCCAAGCTGAAGAAGGTCGGGAAGGGGGACTTTTCCAGGGATGCGGGCATTGAATGGGATAATGAGTTCGGCCAGATCGGAAAAGGCATCAACGACCTGTCCGATAATGTGGACGCGCTGATCGGGCGCAGGATCGAGGATGAGCGGGAGAAGCAGGCTCTGGAATACAGGATCCTGCAGTCCCAGATCAATCCCCATTTCATGTACAATACGCTGAATACCATCAAATGGATGGCGGCGATCCAGGGAGCGGACGGGATAGCGGATATGTCCACCGCCCTCTCAAGGCTCTTAAAAAACGTATCCAAGGTACAGGACAGTCTGATCCCGCTTAAGGATGAGATCGCCCTGCTGGATGATTATTATACCATCATGAAATACCGCTACGGCGGGACCATCGAGCTGGAGTACGACATCAAAGACGAGAGCCTTACGGAGTGCCTGGTAAACCGCTTCAGCCTGCAGCCCATTGTGGAAAACGCCATTTTCCACGGCATCGAGCCGAAGGGCAGCGCGGGAAGGATCGGTGTGAGCGTCAGCGGAGAGGGAGACATCCTGATGATCGACGTGACGGACAACGGCGTCGGCATGGATGAGGAGACCATAGAGCGGGTCCTTCGGGGAGAAGAAGAGTCTGCCAATGATTTCTTTAAGGATGTGGGCCTTGCCAATGTAAACAGCCGGATCCGGTTTGCCTTCGGGGAGGACTACGGGCTTACCGTTGAAAGCGTGCCCGGGGATCATACCACGGTGCATTACAGGATCCCGGCGGTATATGCGGATAAAGGATTGGATCAACATGAGTGAAAGGTACAGGATCCTGATCGCGGACGATGAGCCTCTCGTCCAGATCGGGCTGAAATCGATGCTGGACCGGGATTTCCCGGAGTTTGAAGCCTGCGGGAGCGCTTCAAACGGGAGAGATGCGCTGAAGCTCATCGAAGAGAAGCAGCCGGACATCGTGATCTCGGATATCAGGATGCCGGTGATGACGGGGCTTCAGCTGCTGGAGGAGTCCCGCAGGCGCTTCGGCTCCCTTCCGGTTTTTATCATGCTCACCGCCTATGAGGATTTTAACATGGCAAGAAGCGCCTTTTCCAACGAGGCCGTGGATTATCTGGTGAAGATCGAGCTTTCAAAGGATAATCTGAAAAAAGCCCTGGAGCATGCCGCAAGGCGACTGGGGGAGCTTCGGGAAGCCGGGAAGGAGACACCCCGGGAGGATGAGCAGAAGACCATTGAGGAATTCCGGCAGAACTTTGCGATCAAGGTGCTGAACAATCTGATCACCGACCGGGAAGCCTTTTTCGCCCAGGCCGCGGAAAACAAAATGGATTTTTCCTATAGCCGTTATATCGCCGTGTACGGCTGCCTCTGCACCGGAGCCGGGATCGATGACGGAAAGCTTCTGACGCTTTATTCCTCCACCATGGCGATGACAAAGGAGATCCTCGGCAAATATTCTCCGAGCCTTGCGGTATCCGGGGATCCGAAGCATTTCGCCTTCATCTTTTATTTCAACGAGGACGAGGCCATCGCGGATAAGATGAACCTGATCCGGGACGGGATCGAGAATGCCATCGATATGATCGACAGCTATTTTAACGTAAAGCTGAGGTTCGGCATCGGGACCGCGGTATCGGACCCTCTGGATATCCATACCACCTTTGAGGAGGCCAAAACGGCTCTGGAGAAGACGAGCCCGAACGAGCCTGTCAGACTGTTTTCCCACATCGTGGGGGCAAACCGGCGATCCGGAAAGGATAAGCTCATCGCCTCCATCCAGGAATATATCGACAGCAATCTGGACGGAAAGCTTCAGCTTACGGAGGTGGCGGAGGTCTTCGGGCTTTCCGGCGCGTATCTTTCCTCGATCTTCAAGAAAAATACGGAGGTCGGCTTCTCCGAATATGTCTATACGAAAAAGATCGAAAAAGCCAAGGAAATGCTGCTGAATCAGGATATGAAGATCTATGAGGCGGCGGATGCCTTAAGCTTTGAATCGGCCTATTATTTTTCAAAGGTTTTTAAGAAGGTGGAGGGCGTAAGTCCGAGAGAGTGGCTGAACAGCAAGATGAAGGGCTTAAGCTGACCTCCGTGATCAGGTAACGGAAAGGCTGCAGGAGCTTTCGGAAACTCCAAGCAGGATCCTGAAGCAGTCGTGCTTCCAGGCCTTTTTCAGCCGTTCATCCCTGACGGGGCAGGTCTCGACGGAGTACCGGCCGATGCCTTCGGCAAGGATCGTCCCCAGGCTTCCGACCCGGATCCGTACCCTCCTGTCGCCGCACTTCTCCACCACCGGCTCCTCATACGTGATCAGGGAGAGGACCGGTGTGAGCTCCGGAGAGAGCTCGAAATGATCCTCGATGAGGATTTCCCGGTTTTTGATCAGACTGACCCTTCGTTTCGCGCTTCTGATCCGCTCATCCCCGTAGGCGCCCGCAAGCTCCATGCTGAGTACGGCCCGGTCGGGAAGGAGGCTGCATTCGCTTTCCCCGGCGGCATATTCCTTTCCGTCCCGCTGCAGGACAGAGGGAACAGGGCTTTGGGAGTCCCGCCCGGCAAAATTTACGGTATTATGATAGGCCGACTGCATGGTCCAGATCTCATACCGCCTGTCCGAAAAGGTTTTGGCGGTATAGGTTTCCACTCCCAGATCGATCAGATACGGTCTGTGATCCTTATAGACCGTGATGCTTCCCACATCATTATGATTATGGCTGTCTCCGTTGTCTCCGGCCTTTGCGGCAAGGGTCAGATGAGCGTCCCTTGCGATCATGAGACCGGTGCTCGGGAAGAAGGAATCCTCCGGCTGCGGCAGGCCCTGATGCCCGGGGCTTACGGCATGGCGGAGCATCTCATCATGATGCATCGCCTGCAGGAGGCGGTAGTACAGATTGATCTCAAGAGGCAGGAGCCTTTCCTTCAGAGGGAGGCCTGCGACATCGGAGGCGGCAAAGACCGCGTAGGCTTCGTTTCCGGTATGAAGGGCAAAGAGATAATCCCGGACGGTTCTGGGGCCGGGAAAGGGAGAGCAGTCCGCGTAGTTTACATAATACCCATTCCCCACATACATCTTCCGGAGATAGGAGGCGATGTTTTTTACGAGGGGAGCCTCATACATCGGAAGGAAGGCATCTCCTGTGATCCTGTTTAAAACATCGATGCAGCCGAAGAGGCAGAGCCCCGCGTGCTCGTAATACTGGGCGCCCTCGTTGCAGCAGCCGTCCTCACCGTATTCATCGAGGAAATATCCGATGGAGGAGGCGGCCTGCCTTAAGACGGAGAGTGCCTGCTCCTTCGTAACCCTTTCTTCCTCCCCGGTAAAAAGCGCCAGCAGCACATTCTGTGTGATCCAGGGGGTCCAGTTGCACATGGGCTCAAGACCGTTTCCCATCCACCAGAAATGCCTGTTCAGGTACGGATCCAGGATCCGGGTCCGGATCTCGTAGTTTACATAAGTCTGTATCGAGGGGCTTATCTTCCGAAATGCCGGGCGGAGCAGATATTCTCCGAGGCCCACGGCAGCCGCGGTCTCCGCGGCAAAAAGATCGATGACGGGGCGGGTCTTATCCGGCAGCACCTCCTGCTTCGCGTCCCGGATCAGGGTATTGTGGGCGGGCAGGCACCAGGAGGTCTCCTCCAGGATCAGATACAGCCCGTCCAGAGCCTTATCCAGAAACCTTCCCCGGCCCTCCGCGCATTCCCCGAGCACCAGGGTGTTAAGCATCCGCCGTCTGGTGAAATATTTTTCCTCAAAGATCTCCCGGTTCCCGTCCAGGCTGAAGCGCTTATAGTCCGTGGCGGTGAGTGCCGGGTAGTCCCGGGAGAGAAGCTCTTCGGCGCTTTGGATGAGCTCCTTCCTGTAATCCTCTCCGATCCCCTCCCAGAAGCCTCTGTCCGTGATATCCGGAAAGGAAAGGGGAGAGGGTGCAAGGCTTTCCCGACAGGATGATAAAAGATCCTCTGCCAGTGTATTATGCGTGTTCATTACCGTATACCTCGATCTGGGTCAGGGCCGGGAAGGGGCTCGGGTCTTTCGCCTTGATCAGCTCCCCGAGCTTCAGCCGGGTGATGTTCTTTTTATCGATCTGCGTGAACACATGAGGCGTACCCACATGCTTTTCAAAGGACAGCTTCCTTGAGCTTCCGTCGGAAAAGGAAAGGGTGCCCTCCACCCACCAGTTGTCGTGGGGGAAATCCGCCCTGGTGTAGATCTCGATCCGGTCGATATCCACAGCTCTGCCGAAATCCAGGGTGAATTCCGCGTCGTCCTGCCGGTTGATGCCCCAGGATTCATAGGGCCACTCCCCGTGGGAGAGGGTGGCGAGGCACCCGTCGATGGCATTCCTTGCGGCAAAAACAGCCTCGCCCCTGGTCTCCACATTGGCGGAGGCATGGGGATAGACCCCCTGCACATCATGCTGGTCGAAGGGATTTAAGGCAAGGTTCTTGTAGGCCCTGATCTCATAATCCCTGGCCCTCCGGATGGAGAGATAATGCCTGTTTCCGAAGAAGGCAAGGGGATTGTAGCTGGTCTTTTTCTCATAGAAGGGAACGGGGTAGAGGACATTTTCCGTCGTGATCAGGACAAAGGCCTCCTCGATGGCCGCATCCACCTTTACCTGATAGAAAAGCCCCGGCTCAAGCCCCGAAAACTCTATGATATCGCCCTTCCGGTACTCGCCGTCCCAGGCAAGCACCGCCTGATCCTCTCCCTCCGCACAGGCTTTGCTCAGATGATCCCAGTCGTTATATACTTTGATTTTCATCGAAACCTCCATATTGAAATATCATTGCTTTTGCCCCATCATACCCGAAAAGGGGAAGGGAATAAATGATCTTTTCACCCAAAAAGCTGTACTTTTTTAACCTTCCCACGGCCTTTCCGACCGGGAAAGGGCAGCTGCTTTATTCCTTTTTCGAAGGCGGTGATTGTGATCCTGCCCGTTTTGCGATACACTGAAAGGAAGGAAACGGGCAATACCTTCCCGTACTGAAAGGCGGATATGAAAGACGGATACCGGATCGGAAAGAGAATAACGGCCCTTGCGGGGATCATGCTTTTCCTGCTTTTTTCCGGGCAGCGGGTCTTTGGAGGGACGATGCGCCCGGGAGAGGCTACGGGGCAGAGCGTTTCCCTGATCATGGTGGGGGATGTGCTGATGCACGATAAAGTGATCCGCTCCGGTGCGCGGGAGGACGGCACTTATGATTACAGCGGCCTTTTCAGAAATGTGAAAAAAGAGACGGAGGCTGCGGACCTTGCCATCGTCAATCAGGAGACGATCCTCGGCGGAGAAAAGCTTAAATTCACCGGATATCCCTCCTTTAATTCTCCCTTTGAGGTGGGAGAGGCGGAGGCGGAGGCCGGCTTTGACGTGATCCTCCACGGCACGAATCATGCGCTGGACCGGAGCGCGAAGGGGATCGAAAACTGCCTTGATTTCTGGGATAACGAATATCCGGAGCTTCAGGTCCTGGGGATCCACGACAGTCCGGAGGATCAGAAGGAGCTGTGCATCGTGACCTGCAGGGGCATACGCATCGCGATCCTGAATTATACCTACGGGACAAACGGGATCCGGATGCCTAAGGGAAAAGGGTATCTGGTGGATTATCTGGATGAGAAACGGGTACGGAGGGACCTGGCACGGGCGGAGCATGAAGCGGACTTTACCATTGTCTGTCCCCATTGGGGGACGGAATACAGCCTGATCCCTTCCGCAGAGCAGAAAAAATGGGCCGGGATCTTTGCGGAGTGCGGGGCGGATCTGGTGATCGGAACCCATCCTCATGTGATCGAGCCCATGGAGACCGTAACGGATGACAGGGGCAGGGAGGTGCCTGTATACTATTCTCTGGGAAACTTTGTAAACGCCACGTCGGGCACCGGGAGCGGTGTCATGAACCGGATGGTGGGCGGCATGGCGATGGTCACGGTCAGTACCGGAAGGAGGGGGGAGGCTTATGTGTCGAAGGCAGAGGTGAAGCCTCTCGTCTGCCATCTCGGAGAGGATGATATTACGGTATATTTCCTTGAGGACTATACCGAGGAGCTGGCGAAGGAAAATCAGATCGTAAAGCAGGATCCCGGATTCTCCCTTCAAAGCTGCAGGGAGCTTGTGGGGAAGGTCTGGAAGAAAAGCGGAGATTAAGAAAGGAGCAAGGTATGAGAAAGCTGATGAAAAAGGGGATCGGGATCATCCTGACCGTAACGCTCATGAGCACTGCCGTATCCTGCGGCTACGCCGGAGCGGAGCAGGGCACCGCGGCGGCAGCCGGAGAGGAGGCTTTGAAGGCAGACGACGCTTCGGGAGGGGAGGATCAGCCTGCCCGTCCCGTTCTGCTGAACGCTGCTTCCTCTGCCGGAGAGGAGATCAGAGCGAATGTTCCCGAATGGGAAGTGGATAATGATTTCGGGAATGTCATTAATTACGATCAGATCTACCTGGAGGATGAAGCGGCGGAGCATCTCCTGGACGACGGGTTTTGCGTCACGGAATACGGAGGCAGTGAATTTTTCGAGATCTATGAGAGCAACCGGTATAACCAGACTCCGAGCTTTATCACGGTGGATTCCCTGATGCACAGCTATCATCTTTATTTTTCCCATCTGCTGAAAAAGACGGAGAAGGAAAAGCTCATGAGCGCGCTTTCCTCCTTAACGGACAGGATGCTCTCCCTTACGGAAAAGCAGAAAAAGGAGCTGGGAGAGGCGGATGAAAAATGGACGGAGGCCGCAGAGAGGAATCTGATCTTCTTCTCGGTGGCAAAGGCGCTGCTCAATCCCTCCTACGACCCCGCGGAGGATGGGAGCCTTGCCGGAGAGTCCCTTGAGGTGGTAAAGGAGGAGCTGAAGCGGATCGATGCGGCAGAGGGCATAAAGCTTTCCCTGCTCTCGGGAGGAGAAGAGGAATATGAGGATTACACCCAGTATAAGCCGAGAGGATATTATGATACGGACGAGGCGTTAAGCCGGTATTTTAAGACCATGATGTGGTACGGCAGGAGGAATTTCGCCCGGAAGAACGAGAGCCTTGACAGGAGCGCCCTTTTAATGAGCGCGGCCATGGATCGGGAGGCCTTTGAGGAATGGTCGGGGATCTACGCCGTGACCTCCTTCTTTGCCGGAGCCAGCGACGACAACGGGGTATGCGAGTATATCCCCCTGATCCGCAAGGCATACGGAAAGGGAGCGGAGGAGCTGACCGGGCCGGAGCTTGCCGATGAGGAGGCCTTTCAGAGGTTTCATCAGATGACGGCAGAGCTTGAGCCTCCCGCCATCAATTCCGTCCCGATGCCGGATGATGAGGGGGAGACGGATAAGGCGAAGGAGAATAAGGGCTTCCGCTTTATGGGCCAGAGGTTTTCCATCGATGCGGCGATCTTTCAGAGGCTCATCTACAGCCGGGTGGGAGAAAATCCCCGGGGGGAGAAGCGCCTGCTTCCGGAAGCCCTGGATGTGCCCGCTGCTCTGGGAAGCAGGACGGCGGAGGAGCTTTTACGGGATGAAACGAAGGCCATGGAGTATGAGGATTATGAGAAGAATCTGAAGGAGCTCCAGGAGGAGATCGCTTCGGCCGGAGAGGAGAGCTGGTATACGTCCCTTTATTCCGAATGGCTGAATACCTTAAGGCCGTTGCTTCAGGAGAAGGGAGAGGGCTATCCCGTTTTTATGCAGAAGGAAAACTGGAAAAAGAAATCTCTTGAGGGGTTCCTCGGCAGCTTTACGGAGCTGAAGCATGATACCGTCCTTTACAGCAAGCAGGTGATCGCGGAGATGGGAGGAGGTCCGGAGGATCCCGTGGATTTCAGGGGATATGTGGAGCCGGAGCCCGTGATCTATAAGAGGTTTTCGGAGCTTGCGGAGGGAACCGCCGCGGGGCTTGAAAAATACGGACTTCTTGAGGATGAGGCAAAGGAGGATCTGTCCCGGCTGAAGGACATTGCGGACAGGCTGTACGAGATCTCCGTGCAGGAGCTGAACGATGAAGTACTCTCCGATGAGGAATACGAATTTATCGAGATCTACGGAGGGGAGATCGAGCATTTCTGGTATGAGGCGTACCGGGAGGAGGCGGAGGATGAGAGCTACCTGGACAGCCGCCTGTTTCCGGCACCGCTGGTGGTGGACGTGGCCACGGATCCGAACGGCAGAGTGCTGGAGCTTGCCACCGGGAATCCCTCCGAGATCTACGTGATCGTTTCCGTGGATGACAGCTTAAGGATCGCGAGAGGAAGTGTTTTCAGCTTCTATCAGTTTGAACAGCCCCTGGACAGCAGGATGACGGATCATGAATGGCGTGTCATGCTCGGGATCGACCCGGATGATAACGGAGAATTTCACTGGGAGCAGGAGGAGCTTCCCGGAAAACCCGGATGGACAAAAAGCTACCGTACAGAGTAAGGATAATGGCAGCCGGGAGCCTGATGCTTGGGATTGTCCTTGCTGTTTTGATGATCCTGTATCAAAGGGGGGCCTTTCTTCCCTCCTGGGTCGAATGGGACAGACAGAGCGCAGACACCCTGCCGGAGGAGCTTGCCGGAAGGCTGGATCCTTCCTGGCTTTTACAGCAGGCCGTAAGCTTTGACATAGACGGAAACGGAGAGGAGGAGCAGATCCTGCTGCTCTGGAAGAAGGGAAGCTACGGCGGGAAGATGCCCACCTGGGTCAGGCATAACGACAGGGGCTTTTCCCAGCATATCTTTATCTATACCCCGGAGGAGGGGGAATGGAAGCCCATCTGGATGAGTTCGGCTCTCAGCATGCAGGCAGTCTCCCTTTCGGAGGGAGATATCATCCCGGGCACAGGCAGGAAAAGCCTTGAGATCCTGCAGGCCGACGGCAGAGTGAGCCGGTGGGGGTGGCTTGCCTGGGGCCTGATGGAAGCCGGAACGGACCGGAAGGACGGAGCCGCCGGGCCATGATCTGAAGGCGGGGACGAGCTTAGGATGGGCGGCGGCAGACCCGGAAAGGAAAACGGAGTGGATCCCTCCACCGGAAATAAGCCGGATATTACGGATAATATGTTGAAAGAAAGGGGAAAATCTTGAAACGATCAGCGGGCAGGATCCTGTTTGCAGCTCTTGCGGCATGCGTCATATTGCTTGCTTCCGGATGTGCGGGCGCGGGCTCTCCCAACATGCCCTATGAGCCTGATACACCTTTGCCGGAAAACCATGATGGTCAATTTATCTCCGATCACGGGACAATGACCTTTAACGGGGACGGATCATCGGTTGTGACGGATTTTGACAATGAACTGGCGGAAATGCTCGGTATTCAGCCCGGAGAGGGGGAAGGGACCTATGAATTTCTGAGCGGGGATCTTCCGCCGGCAGGAAGCGTTGAGGTCAGATATGACGCGGCTCATGAGCTGAAGCTGACACTCGGCGGGGAAACGGCCGAAGTAACGCTGGGACTCGCTTCGGAGGACGGCAGGACCGCTTCTGTGGGAACGGGCATGGTGACTCCGGAGAGGATACCGATGCTTTTTGAAAAGGATGGTGTCAATATCAACGTGATATTCGTGAAGGAATGAATAACGCAGACATCTCTTCTTATAATACGTCCATTTGACTTTTCAGGCACACGGAAATAAAAAGCAGATAAAGACAGTGAATCATCAATAAAAACCACAGGCAGGAGGAAATTCATGGATAGTTTCGAAATGCTTAACGCACACAAGGAACTTCAGCAGCAGCAGCCGGAAATCCAGATTAATATGGAACCGCAGCAGGAGGAGATGGAAAAGCAATTCCTGTCCCCTG